>CAIKLM010000166.1 GCA_903828235.1 uncultured beta proteobacterium
CGGCGCCAACATCGTCTCGCTCCCCCGGTCTGCTGCGACCTGCGGAGCTTGGAACACCTCTTCCATTGGACCTCCTTCGTCCTCGAAGGGGGTCAGTTCTCAATGTCGCCAGGGGGTCAGTTTTTCATGTCGCCTGACAGGTGTGAGGGTGCTGGGCTTGCCACTACCCGACTGGGAATTGATCAGGTTGCCCAGGCTCTGCTCGCGCGCATCCCGGCCGGGCAGCACGTAGTGCCCGACTACGGCGACCGCAGCGACTGCAAGCCCGGGCGGTGTGGCCAAGAACGCAAGTACGCCAAACCGTCCATCCGGGTCTTTGAACTTGTACGGGTTGTTGTTTCCGTACACGTACCGGTTGAAGCTGTCCCCGGTCTTCGCATCCGTCGTCACCGGATCAACAGACAAGAACCTCCCCGCCAGCGAATCGTAATACCGCTGCTGCATGTAAACCATCCCGATCTCCGGATCGTTCACATGCCCCGTGAACCCGACCCCTGTCGGGTTGAAGCTACCGGCCACCGTCGCCCCGTACGGCTCGTACCGGGTGCGGGTGTGTTCGAGCACCGCGCCACTGGCATTCGAACGCACCACCGGGCTGCCGAGGTGGTCGCCATGCACGTACTGGATCTCGCCGTTGGAACTGTGCTCGGCCACCAGCCGGTCACCCAGGTAAGCGAAGCGCTTGGAGCCTTGGCCCGTGCGCCAGGTCATCCGCAGCTTGCCGTCCTGGGTGTAGGCGTCGTGCCGGTAGCTGCCGTCCGCGAACCAGGTGAGGTTGCGCCGGCCGTGGCCGTCGTACACGTATGACGCGCGCCCGTGTGCTTGCAGCAGCCGGTTTGAGATGTCGAAGGCGTAGGTCTGGCCGCCACGGCTGCGCACGTTGCCCTGGTCGTCGTAGCCGATGTCGAGGTTGATGGAACCTGACAGACCCACCAGCCGGTTCGTGGCGGCGTCGAAACGGTAGGTCAGGCTGCGACTGCCGACGACGCTGGCCACGAGGTTGTCGAGTGCGTCGTAGGTGTAGTGGGCCGCGCCCCATGGTCCGTTCGCCTGGCGCAGGCGGCCCAGGCCGTCGTACCAGGGCATGCTGCGGTTCTGGCCGTGCAGCAAGTCGGCGATGCCGGCCACGTTCCCGCGGCTGTCGTAACTGAGTCGCTCGCTGAGCGCCCCGGCGTGCACCCAGTTTTCAGGCAGGCCACGCTGGTTGAGCGACATCGCGAACGTGCGTCCGTTCCCGGCTGTGTACGAGGCCACGGTGCCGTTGGGGTGGTAGCGCACGTCGCGCACGTACGCCCCAACCATCGTGGGCTGTCCGAGGGCATTGGGCGCGAAGTCGAAACGGCCGTGCGGATCGAGCAGCGCCATCGGGTGGCCGTGGTCGTCGATCACTCGCGTGAACCACCACGAGTTGTTGGGGTCGCCCCACTCGTACTGTTCGTTCACCAGCAACCGGCGGTTGTTGTAGTGGTAACTCCAGCGGATGGTGTTGGCGCCCGGCCGCAAGGCAGAGATCTGCGCGAGAAGCCCGTCGGGGGTGTAGGCCTGGTCGATGATGGAGCTTCCGTCCGCGTGCGCCGTGCGCACCAGACGGTCGCGCAAGTCGTAAGCGAACAGGATGCGCTTGTGCGACGGCGCGAGCTCGCGATCGCAGTTGGCGCCCGGCGCGGCGACTCCGCTGGCCCGCCAGGCTACGTTGCCGGCCGCGTCGTAGTCCACGATGGTGGCGCCTGTCTCCGGCTCTGCCGTCTTGCACAGGCGCTTGTGCGAGTCGTAGCTGTAGCGGCGTGTCACCGACACCGACACCGCCGGATCGCGGCTGTGGCGTGTGATGGCCAGCGCCCGTCCCTGTAGATCGCGGCTGATGCTCAACCGCGCAAGCTCCGGCAGATCGATGACGACGATAGACAAATCGTCCGGGCTGGCGAATGCCTGATGCATGTAGGACGTGACGACGCCGGCCGGATCGGTGACGTGCGTGGGAAGCCCTGCGCCCTGTCCGTACGCGGTCTGCGTGCTGAGCAGCCCCAGTTCGCTGGACTGTTGGGCCAAGGTGACGCGCCCCAGGCCGTCGTATGTGGTGAACCGGCCCGGCGGTGTGTCGCCTATACCGTACACCTCGCGTGTGGGGTAGCTCTCGTAGGTCTTGCGGCCGTCATGGTCGTACCGCATCAAAATCCGTGAGGCCGTTCCGGCGACGTCTCGGCGGTCGTAGGTATGCACCGCTCGGGGACGCCAGAAGGCGTCGTAATAGCGAACCGTGACGGCGTTGCCTGTCTCGGTGGTCTGCCGCCAGTGGCCGGGGGCGAGCCCGAGTTCGTCGAAAGGTATCTGCTCATACCGTGCGACCGTATCCACGTAAGGCCCGCGCGTCTCGGCAGGGTGGCCGATGCGGGTCAGCCGCCCCATCGGGTCGTAGCCGAAGGTGGTCTCCTTGCCCAGTGGGTTGCGGTAGCGCTCCACTTTGCCGAGGTTGTTGACGACCGCGGACTCCTCGGTGCCGTCCCGGTGAACGAACCGTTGCGCCACACCCCGGTGGTGGTTGTCCCAGGTGGTGGGCCTGCCCAGTGGGTCGAACACCTTCCAGAGCAGGCCTCCCGAGTGGTAGTCGTATGACTGCACCACTCGGCCATGCTGCCAGCGCCGCCAGGGTAGGGCGTCCGACCGGTAGTCGATCTGGGTCTCGATGCTGCCGTCGTGTTCGATGCGCTGGTGCAACTGGCCCAACACCCAGGGTCGGGTGGAGTCGTGATACCGGGTGCGCAGGTCACGGCTCTGGCCGGGCACGCTGTACTCGGTTACCCTGATCGGCCGGCACAGGGCGTCCAGCCCCTCGCTGCCCGGCGCCACCAGGGATGACAGGAGCACCCCTTGCTGCTAGGTTTCCTTGAGCTCCTGAGGCCGGTTGAGCGTGCTGACCACGTCGCCGTTCCAGTTCGGGCTGGTGCCGAATTGCGAGGGGCAGGCGTCCTGCGGCCCGGGCGTGCGGTAGCGCTGCGTGGTCCGCCGAAGGGCGCTGCCGTTGGTCACGCCTTCTTCGGTTTGCAGCAACTGGCCCTCGTTGACTCGCCAGCGTACGCCGAACACAAAGCGCGTCACTGTGCCATCCGGCCCCGTCACGGTGTTCGTCTTGCGGTCAGGGCAGCCGACGCAAGGGTTCCACCCGGCAACTGTTCCGTAGGTGTAAGTCCAGGTCAGCGGCGCCACGCCGGGCCCGGCGATGGTCTTCTGGGTGAGCGTCTGCGCCCGCGTGAAGTGGGGGTGGACCGAGCCGCTTGTCGGCCCCGTGGTGCCGTGCACGAACCAGCAATGCCGGTCGACGTACGTTCGTCCGTGGGTGACGTAGCGGGTGGTGAAGGTGCCCACGGCGCCCGAAGGGTGCGTGATCGTGCCGACGAGCACCGTGGACGACGGGAACGCGCCGGGCGAGTCGCACTTGGCGCCTTCGCCCAGCCACTCGCGCTGAGGATCCAGCAGGCCCTCGAGGGCAAAGGTCCAGCGGCTGCCGTCTGGCCGTGTAACGGTACTCAGCCGTCCGGCTGCGTCATAGGCATAGTGCATTGTGCGCGTGCCGTCGCTGGCCGTCGCGACCAGGTCACCGGCATAGCCAAGCGTGATCTGCCTGCCGTCGCTGCCCGAAATCCGCAGCAACTGCTCCGGCCGTGCCGGGTTGAAGCTGTACTCGACGAAGTTGCCGAAGCGGTCTTCTACGCGTGTGGCGTACAGGGAGTAGTCGTGGCGGCCAAGGCCCGCGCCCGCCTTTCGGACGCCGCCCGCATAGCGCGAGGCCATCCAGTCGAAGCGGTAAGTCACGCCCTCGGGAGAGACGGCCACGAAGCCCTGGCCGGGCGCGTTCCGTGCACTCACGGTGCAGCGGATCTGCCACAGGCCTTTGGTGACCAGAGGATAGGCGTGCCCGTCTGTCGGCGCGATCGCCAGCGCGAGCGATCGGCGCAGGATCTCCTCGTTCGCGATGCCGGGAACCTCGAGTGTGGTGCCGTGCCAAAACTCGTGGGGCTGCAAGCCCACCGATCCCGTGCTGCCACTCACCGTGACATGCCGCGGCGCGGAATAGCCGGTGCAGCGGTCGGTACCACCCGTGTCCGTTTGCCAGCCGAACTCGCTGAAGCTGCCCGTCACGCGGGGGAGCTGGATGTCCCAGTCGCCGAAGATGCCGCGCACTTCAGGCAGCCGGCCCGCGACGTGCCGTCGCGACAAGGCCACTGGGAGGACGCTGTTGCCGGGCAATTCGAGGTCTTGGTGCTCGAACTGCAGGCTGCCGTTGAAGGTGCTGACCTTGTCGCCGAAGAGGTCGGGGCCCGAAGTCGTGATCGCCTCGATGGCCGTTGGACGCTTTCCTTCCAGGTAGGAAAGGCTCACCGTCGACGAGCTGCTTAGGCTGCGCGCCTCGGCCCCGCGCAGGCGCTTGGGCAGCGGTGCCGTTTCGGCGAGCAGCGCTGGGTCGTTGAAGTTCACGGGCTGCGCCTGCAGGGCGCTACAGAGCAGCAGGGCCCCCATGACTGCCACGGCCAGAGACCGGCCACACCGCCTTCCGAGATTGTCCTCTTCCGCGATCATTCGCCACTCCCCGCGTGTTCACGGTGGCTTGGTTTTCCGCCCCTGCGGAGAAAGCCACTCGAAGGCTGGGGAGTGTGCCTAACGTTCTTTCAGCAGTCCACTATCAGACTTGACAGGGTGCAGCGTGGCGGATCACGTGGGCGAAGGCACTCGACGCACCGCGGTCAGCCCGCCGCCCCGTGCTTGTCCGCCTCGGAGGTGAAGCTGTCGGCGTAGAACTCCTCGGGCGGCAGGCCGCACTGCGCGGTGAAGTCGCGCTGCGCCGATTCCACCATCACCGGCGCGCCGCAGGCGTAGACCTGGTGGCCTGAGAGATCGGGCCAGTCGGCCATCACTGCGCGGTGCACGAAGCCCGTGCGGCCTTCCCAGGCGCAGTCGGGCGTGGCCTCGGAGAGCACCGGCACGTAGCGCAGCCAGGGCAGCTCGGCGGCGGCCTGCACGCACCAGTCGTGCTGGTACAGGTCGACGCGGCGGCGCGCGCCCCAGTACAGCACGGCCGGGCGCGTCGAGCCCTTCATCTGCAGGTGCTGGATCAGCGCCTTGATGGGCGCGAAGCCCGTGCCGCTGGCCAGCAGCACCATCGGCTTGTCGGACTCCTCGCGCAGGAAGAAGCTGCCGAAGGGGCCTTCCATGCGCAGGATGTCCTTCTCCTTCAGCGCGCCGAAGACGTGGTCGGTGAACTTGCCGCCGGGCATGTGGCGCACGTGCAGCTCGATGGCCGGCGGGCTGCCCAGCAGGTGCGGTGCGTTGGCCATGCTGTAGCTGCGGCGGGCGCCGTCGCGCAGGATGAACTCCACGTACTGGCCGGCGCGGTACTGCAGGTTCTGGTTGGCCGGCAGCTGCATCTTCAGCACCGCCACGTCGGGCGCGGGCTTGTCGATGGCGATCACGCGCGTGGGCAGCTTCAGCACCGGGTACTCGCCGGCGCCGGGCACGCTGCGCGCCTGCACGGTGCAGTCGCCCTGCGGCACGGCGCAGCAGGTGAGGATGAAGCCCTGCTCGGCCTCGGCCGGGGGCAGGGCCTTCAGCTGGTGCGGGCCGTGCTTCACGGCGCCGGCCACCAGGCGGCTCTTGCACGAGCCGCAGGCGCCGTCGCGGCAGCCGTAGGGCAGGCCCACGCCCTGGCGGATGGCGGCGGGCAGGATGGCCTCGCCATCGGCCACGTCGAACTGCAGGCCCGAGGGCTCGAGGGTGATCTTGAAGCTCATGGTGGAATTGTGCCCGCGCCCCGTGCGCTCCGAGCCCTTCCGCCGCAACGCCCGCCCGCCCGATGTCCCTGCCCCGCCGCTTCCGCCGCCCGACCCTGCTGATCGTGGGCTGCGGCGACGTCGGCCTGCGCGTGCTGCCGCTGGTGCGCGGACGCTGGAAAGTGGTCGTGCTTACCTCGACGCCGGCGCGCGTTCCGGCCCTGCGCGCCGCCGGCGCGCTGCCCCTGCTGGGCAACCTGGACGAGCCGGCCACGCTGGGCCGCCTGGGCGGCCTGCCCGACGCCGTGCTGCACCTGGCGCCCCCGCCCAACCAGGGCCGCCACGACCCGCGCACCGCGGCGCTGCTGGCGGCGCTGGCGCGCGGCGGGCGTGTGCAGACCTTCGTCTACGCCAGCACCACGGGCGTCTACGGCGACCGCGGCGGCGAGCGCATCGACGAGACGGCGCCCCCGCAGCCGCAGACCGACCGCGCCTGGCGCCGTGTCGACGCCGAGGCGCGCGTGCGGCACCGCGGCCGCGCCGGCGGCGTGCGCTGCGCCGTGCTGCGCATCCCCGGCATCTACGCGACCGACCGCGAGGGCGGCGACCCGCGCGAGCGCGTGCGCCGCGGCACGCCGGCGCTGCGGGCCGAAGACGACGTCTACACCAACCACATCCACGCCGACGACCTGGCGCGCGCCTGCGTGGCCGCGCTGGCGCGCGCCCGGCCGCAGCGCGTGGTCAACGTGTGCGACGACACCGAGCTGAAGATGGGCGACTACCTCGACCTGGTGGCCCGGCTGGCCGGGCTGCCGCCGGTGCCGCGCCTGTCCCGCGCCGAGGCAGCGGAACGCCTGTCGCCGATGACGATGAGCTTCATGGGCGAGTCGCGCCGCATCGGCAACCGGCGCCTGAAGCGCGAGCTGCGCGTGGCGCTGCGCCACCCGACGGTGGCCGAGGGCCTGGGGCCGGCGCGCTGACGGGGTGCGCCCAAGGGGCGCCGGCGGAGCGGCTCAGCGCCGGCCCGAGCGCGCGTCGCGCCGGAAGCGGCCGCGCCACCAGGCCATCATCAGCCAGCCGCCCAGCAGCCCGCCCAGGTGGGCGAAGTGCGCCACGCCGCCGCGGAAGAACATGCCCAGGAACAGCTCCAGCGCGCCGTAGATCGCCACCAGCGTCATCGCCGGCACGAACACCGGCGGGATGGGCACCGCCTGGCGGTTGGTGAGCATCAGGAAGAACAGCAGCATGCCGGCGATGTTCAGCACCTGCGAGGGCATCAGCAGCAGCACCACCGGCAGGAAGCCGACGAGGTCGAACTGGCGCCGCGGGAAGCTCAGCGCGTAAGCCATCAGCAGGCCGAACAGGATGCCCGAGGCGCCCACCGTGGGCGAACTGCTGCCCATCAGCGCGGTGACCAGCAGTTGCGCCCCCGCGGCAGCCACCGCCGAGCCGGCCATGAACTGCAGGTAGCGGCGCGGGCCCCAGAGCCGCTCGAGCTCGGAGCCGAACATCCACAGGCCCAGCATGTTGAACAGCAGGTGCGAGAGGTCGCCGTGCAGCAGCGCGTAGCTCAGCAGCTGCCAGGGCATGAACTGCCCGGAGCCCAGCGGCCACAGCGCCAGCCAGCGCAACAGCGGCGCGAACAGCGACAGCAAGAACGCCACCGCGCAGGCGATCATCACGTTGCGGGTGGTTGGCGGCAGCGGGGGCATGGGGCGGGCGGCAAGGCGGAGTTGGTGCCCGCGGCCAGACTCGAACTGGCACGCCTTGCGGCGGCGGATTTTGAATCCGCTACGTCTACCGATTTCGTCACGCGGGCGGGGCGTGGCGCGGGTGCGCCTGACGGTCGGGGGAGTATCGCACGCACCCTGCGCGCCCACGGGGCGGCTGCGACAATCCGGCCGCATGAGCGCCCCCCCGACCTACAAGACCCTCGAAGACGCCATTGGCGGCACGCCGCTGGTGCGCCTGCAGCGCCTGCCGCGCAGCCTGGGCATCGCCGACAACACCGTGCTGCTGGGCAAGCTCGAGGGCAACAACCCCGCGGGCTCGGTGAAGGACCGGCCGGCCATCAGCATGATCCGCCGCGCCGAGGAGCGCGGCGAGATCCGCCCCGGCGACACGCTGATCGAGGCCACCAGCGGCAACACCGGCATCGCGCTGGCCATGGCGGCGGCGATTCGCGGCTACCGCATGGTGCTGATCATGCCGGAGGACCTGTCCATCGAGCGCGCGCAGACCATGAAGGCCTTCGGCGCCGAGCTGATCCTCACGCCCAAGGGCGGCGGCATGGAGTACGCGCGCGACCTGGCCGAGCAGATGCAGAAGGACGGCAAGGGCTGCGTGCTCGACCAGTTCGCCAACGCCGACAACCCGCGCGTGCACGAAGAGACCACCGGCCCCGAGATCTGGGCCGATACCGGCGGCCGCGTCACGCACTTCGTCAGCGCCATGGGCACCACGGGCACCATCACGGGCGTCTCGCGGTACCTGAAGCGCAAGAACCCGGCGGTGCGCATCGTGGGCGCGCAGCCCAGCGAGGGCAGCCGCATCCCGGGCATCCGCAAGTGGCCCGAGGCCTACCTGCCGAAGATCTACGACGCGGCCAACGTCGACGAGCTGGTGCTGGTGAGCCAGGCCGACGCCGAGGACATGGCCCGCCGCCTGGCGCGCGAGGAGGGCCTGTTCGCCGGCATCTCGGCCGCGGGCGCCTGCTGGGTGGCCTTGCAGATCGCGAAGCGCGAGCCCGGGTCGACGGTGGTGTTCATCGTCTGCGACCGCGGCGACCGCTACCTGTCGACCGGCGTGTTCCCCGCCTGACCATGGCGTTCGGGCCGCGTTTCTGCCTCGCCTGCGGCACCCCGCTGGCGGCCATCCAGGCCGAGGAGGACGGCGGCGCGAAGACGCGCCTGCGCTGCCCGGCCTGCGGCTGGACGCACTGGAACAACCCCACGCCCGTGTTGGCCGCCGTGGTGGAGTGCACCGACCGCGACGGCCGTATCCTGCTGGCCCGCAACGCCGCCTGGAGCGGCCGCCTGTTCGCCCTGATCACCGGCTTCATGGAGGCCGGCGAGACGGCCGAGGCCGGCATCGCGCGCGAGGTGCTCGAGGAAACCGCGCTGGTGGCCGACCGCGTGTCGCTGATCGGCGTCTACGACTTCCAGCGCATGAACCAGGTCATCCTTGCCTACCACGTGCAGGCGCGCGGCGAGGTCCGGCTCAGCCCCGAGCTGGCCGAGTACAAGCTGTTCGCCCCGCCCGAGGTTCGCTGCTGGCCCGCGGGCACCGGCTATGCGCTGGCCGACTGGCTGCGCAGCCGCGGCCATGAACCCCGATTCATCGAGCTGCCGCCGCGCACCTAGAATGCGGCCCGCCATGGACGTGAACCGCGAACTCGACACCCGGGGGCTGAACTGCCCGCTGCCCATCCTGAAGGCCAAGAAGGCGCTCGCCGACATGGTCAGCGGCGAGCTGCTGAAGGTCATAAGCACCGACGCCGGATCGGTGCGCGACTTCCAGGCCTTCGCCCGCCAGACCGGCAACGAGCTGGTGGAGCAGGGCACGCAAGGCCCCGAGTACACGCACGTGCTGCGCCGGCGCTGACAAGGGGGCCCCCAGGCTCCCTGCGGGCGCCACCTCCCGAGGGGGCTCTGGCAGCGGCCCGGCGAAGCCGGCTCCGCGCCCGGCATTCACATCTAGAGCGCCAGGCCCTTCAGGAACTCCCGGAAGCCGGGCCCCAGCTGCGGGTGGGCCAGGGCCAGCTCGACGTTGGCCTCCAGGAAGCCTTCCTTGCTGCCGCAGTCGTAGCGCTTGCCTTCGTAGCGGTAGGCGAAGACCTTCTCGCGCCGCAGCAGCGAGGCGATGCCGTCGGTGAGCTGGATCTCGCCGCCCACGCCACGCGGCTGCGTGGCGATCTCGTGGAAGACGCCCGGCGTCAGGATGTAGCGGCCGGCCACGCCCAGGCGCGAGGGCGCCGCCTCGGGGGCGGGCTTCTCGACGATGCGGTTGACGTCCACCAGGCGCGCATTCACCTCGGTGCCGGCGACGATGCCGTAGCGCCGCGTGTGCTCGGCCGGCACCTCCTGCACGGCGATGATGCTGGCGCGCCACTCGGCGAACTGTTCCACCATCTGCTTCAGCACGGGCTCGCTGTGCACCATCAGGTCGTCGGCCAGCAGCACGGCGAAGGCCTCGTTGCCCACCAGGCGCTGCCCGCACAGCACGGCGTGGCCCAGGCCCAGGGCCTGCGCCTGGCGCACGTAGATGCACTCCATGTCGTCGGGCTTGACGCTGCGCACCACCGCGAGCAGCTCGTTCTTCTTGGCCTGCTCGAGGGCCACCTCGAGCTCGAAGGTCATGTCGAAGTGGTCTTCGATCGGGCGCTTGTGGCGGCCGGTGACGAAGATCATCTCGCGCACGCCGGCGGCGTAGGCCTCTTCCACCGCGTACTGGATCAGCGGCTTGTCCACCACCGGCAGCATCTCCTTGGGCTGGGCCTTGGTGGCCGGCAGGAAGCGCGTGCCGAGGCCGGCGACGGGGAAGATGGCCTTGCGGATGGGCATGATGGGGCGGTGGCTCGCTGCGGTGACGGGCATTCTGTCAGCCGAGCCGGGCCCGCTGCCCGGCCAGCCGCGTGACGGCTGTCTCGAAGTCGGCCAGGCGCGCGCGTTCCTGCTCCACCACGGCGGCGGGCGCGCGCGCCACGAAGCTCTCGTTGCCCAGCTTGGCGGCGGCCTTGGCGATCTCGGCCTGCAGCCGCGCGATCTCCTTGTCCAGCCGCGTGCGCTCGGCGGCGAGGTCGATCTCGACGAACAGCGCCAGCCGCAGGCCGCCGGCCACTGCCACCGGCGCGGCCTGCGTGGCGGCGGCGAAGGCCGCCTCGTCGGGCATGGCGCGCACCTCGGTCAGGCGGGCCAGCGCGGTCAACAGCGGCGCGGCGGCGCCAACGAAGCCCTCCTCGCCCAGCGTGATCAGCGGCACGCGCTCGCCGGGCTGCAGCCCCATCTCGCTGCGCAGCCGCCGGACCTCGGCGGCCACGGCCTTGAGCTGCGCGATCCAGGCGTCGGCCTTCGGGTCCACCTTGCCGAGCTGGGCCTGCGGGTAGGGCGCGGTGACGATGCTCTCCAGCCCGTCCTGGCGCCCGGCCACGGGGGCCACGGCCTCCCACAGCTCGGCGGTGATGAAGGGGGCCACCGGGTGCAGCAGCCGCAGCACCGTCTCCAGCGTGCGGATCAGCGTGCGGCGCGTGGCGCGGGCGGTGCTCTCGTCACCGGCCTTCTTCGCCTCGGCCAGCTGCACCTTGGCGATCTCGAGGTACCAGTCGCAGTACTCGTCCCAGACGAAGCCGTAGATCGCCGTGACCACGGTGTCCAGCCGGTAGTCGGCGAAGGCGCGGGCCACGGCGTCCTCGACGCGCTGCAGCTCGCCGCTGATCCAGCGGTCGGCCGGCGAGAAGCGCATGTAGCCGTGGTAGGGGCCGGCCGGCGTGGTGATGTTCCCCGCGGCATCGAAGACCGCCGGCGCGCACTCGGCCTTGGTGTGCTCGGCCAGGCCGCAGTCGGCGCCCTCGCAGTTCATCAGCACGAACTTGGTGGCGTTCCAGAGCTTGTTGCAGAAGTTGCGGTAGCCCTCGCAGCGCTTGGCGTCGAAGTTGATGTTGCGGCCCAGCGTGGCGTAGCTGGCCATCGTCAGGCGCAGCGCGTCGGCGCCGAAGGCGGGGATGCCGTCGGGGAATTCCTTCTCGGTCTGCTTGCGCACGCGCGGCGCGGTCTCGGGCCGGCGCAGGCCGGTCGTGCGCTTGGCCAGCAGCGGCTCTAGGGCGATGCCGTCGATCAGGTCCACCGGGTCGAGCACGTTGCCTTCGCTCTTGCTCATCTTGTGGCCCTGCGCGTCGCGCACCAGGCCGTGGATGTAGACGTCGCGGAAGGGCACCTGGCCGGTGAAGTGCGTCGTCATCATGATCATCCGGGCCACCCAGAAGAAGATGATGTCGAAGCCCGTGACGAGCACGGTGCTGGGCAGGAACAGGTCGAGCTCCTTCGTCTGCCGCGGCCAGCCCAGCGACGAGAACGGCACCAGCGCCGACGAGTACCAGGTGTCCAGCACGTCCTCGTCGCGCGTCAGCTCACCCGTGTAGCCGGCGGCGGCGGCGCGCTCGCGCGCCTGGGCCTCGTCGCGGGCCACGAAGACCTCGCCGCCCGTGCCGTACCAGGCCGGGATCTGGTGGCCCCACCACAGCTGGCGGCTGATGCACCAGTCCTGCAGGTTGCCCATCCAGTGGTTGTAGGTGTTGACCCACTCGCCGGGCACGAAGCGCACCTGCCCGCTGCTCACGGCCCGGCGCGCCTTCTCGCCGATGCTCAGGCCCGGCGTGCCATCGGGGTTGAGGCCGGGCTTCTCGACGGCGACGAACCACTGGTCGGTGAGCATCGGCTCCACCACCTGCCCGGTGCGCGCGCAGCGCGGCACCTGCAACTTGTGCTTCTTCGTCTCGACCAGCAGGCCCAGGGCCTCGAGGTCGGCGACGACCCGCTTGCGCGCCTCGAAGCGGTCCAGGCCCCGGTAGGCCTCGGGGGCGTTGGCGTTGACCTTGGCCTCGAGGTCGAGCACGCCGATCATCGGCAGGCCATGGCGCTGGCCCACGGCGTAGTCGTTGGCGTCGTGCGCCGGCGTCACCTTCACGACGCCGGTGCCGAAGGCGCGGTCGACGTAGGCGTCGGCGATCACGGGGATCTCGCGGCCCACCAGCGGCAGCCTGACGGTCCTGCCCACCAGGGCGGCATAGCGCTCGTCCTCGGGGTGCACCATCACCGCGGTGTCGCCGAGCATGGTCTCGGGGCGCGTGGTGGCCACCACCACCGAGCCGCTGCCGTCGGCCATGGGGTAGCGGATGTGCCAGAGGAAGCCGTCTTCCTCTTCGCTCTCGACCTCCAGGTCGGAGACGGCGCTCTTGAGCTGCGGGTCCCAGCTCACCAGGCGCTGGCCGCGGTAGATCAGGCCCTCGTCGTACAGGCGCACGAAGGTCTCGGTGACGACGGCCGAGAGCGACTCGTCCATCGTGAAGTACTCGCGCGACCAGTCCACGCTGTCGCCCAGGCGGCGCATCTGGTTGGTGATGGTGGCGCCCGAGCTGGCCTTCCAGTCCCAGACCTGCGCGACGAAGTTCTTGCGGCCCAGGTCGTGGCGGCTGAGGCCGGCTTCCTGCAGCTGGCGCTCCACCACGATCTGCGTGGCGATGCCGGCGTGGTCGGTGCCCGGTACCCACAGCGTGTTGTGGCCGCGCATGCGGTGGTACCGCGTCAGCGCGTCCATGATGGTCTGGTTGAACGCGTGGCCCATGTGCAGCGTGCCCGTCACGTTGGGCGGCGGCAGCTGGATGCAGAACGAGGGCTTGCCCGTGTCCAGCGAGGGTGCGAAGTGGCCTGCCGCCGCCCAGCGCGGGCCCCAGCGGGCCTCGATCGAAGCGGGTTCGAAGGACTTGGCGAGTTCGGTCATGACGGGGCCGGGGCCAGAATGCGGGTGAACCGTCGATTCTAGGATCCGCCCATGCCCGAGCCTGCCCGTCCGCCCCGGCCGCGACCCCGTCGCGCGCGGCTGGCGCCGCTGTGGCTGGCCGCCTTGCTGGCGGCCTGTGGCGGGGGCGGCGACGGGCCGGCCGGCGGCGGTGCCGGGGCGACGCCGTCGAGCTGTTCGGTCGACGACCAGAAGGCCTGGCTCGTGCGCTACCTCGACCAGTCGTACTTCTGGTACCAGCTGGCGCCGCGGCCCGACCCGGCGGGCTTCACCGACCTCGACGCCTTCTTCCGGGCGCGCCTGTACGACGGCAGCGACCCCGCCTTCCCGCGCGACCGCTGGAGCGGCTTCACCAGCGCCGAGAGCTTTCAGCGCTTCTTCGGCGAGGGCGCCACCATGGGCTACGGCGTCACGGTGGCCGCCCTGGAGCTGGACCGAGACGGCAGCCGCCCCCTGTGGGTGCGCTACGTCGAGCCGGCCTCGCCCGCGGCGCTGGCGGGCGTGGTGCGCGGCGACGAAGTGCTGGCGCTCGACGGCCGCCCGGCGGGCGAGGCGGTGGCCGCCGACGACCTGGCCGTGCTCGCCGCCGCCAAGGAGGGCGACGCGCTGAGCCTGCGGCTGCGCCGCGACGGCGTCGAGCGCACGGTGACGCTGCGCGCCGCGGTCTACCCGCTCACCCCCGTGCAGGGGGTGTCGGTGCGCACCACGCCCGGCGGTCGCAAGCTCGGCTACCTGATGGTGAAGGACATGGTCACCCAGGCCGCGCCCGGCATCGATGCGGCCTTCGTGCGCTTCCGCGCCGAGGGCGTGCAGGACGTGGTGCTGGACCTGCGCTACAACGGCGGCGGCCTCGTCTCCACGGGCGCGAGCCTGGCGTCGTACGTGGCCGGCAGCGCCAACGCCGGCCGCACCTTTGCCGTGCTGCGCTACAACGACCGCTCGAGCGGCAACGACGAGCGCTTCGTGTTCGGCAACCTGGCGAACATGCCGACGCGCAGCCGGCTGTGGGTGCTGGCCGGGCGCCGCACCTGCTCGGCCAGCGAGCAACTGGTCAACGGCCTGCGCGGCATCGGCGTCGAGGTCGAGCTCATCGGCGAGGCCACCTGCGGCAAGCCGGTGGGCTCCGTGCCGGTGCAGGCCTGCTCGCGCAGCTGGAGCATCGTCAACTTCGAAAGCGTGAACGCGCGCGGTGAGGGCCGCTACTGGGACGGCTTCGCGCCCACCTGCGCCGTGGCCGAGGACTTCCGCTCGCCGCAGAGCGATCCGGCCGACCCGCTGTTCGGCGCGGCGCTGGCGCGTGCCGATGGCCGGGCCTGCCCCGCCGTGGCCGAGGGCCGCGCCATGCCGCTGAGCGCCCGCGAGCGCCGCGCGCGGAGCGGACGCGCCAGCGACGAGCGCCAGGACATGATCCCCCGATGAACGAGACCGCCTTCGCCCTGCGCGGCGATCACATCACGCTCGATGCGCTGCTCAAGGCCACCGGCTGGGCGCCCAGCGGCGGCGCGGCCAAGCAGCTCATCGCGGCCGGGCGCGTGCAGGTGGACGGCCAGGTGGAGACGCGCCGCGGCGCCAAGCTGCGCGCCGGCCAGCGCGTAGCGATGGACGGGCGCGCCGTGCGGCTTTCGGCCGCCGCGGGTGCTACATGAACAGGTGCTCGCCGGCGTTCTCGCCGCCCAGGATCACGTAGTTCACCTTGCGCAGGTCGGCCAGCGTGCGGCCGCCGGCGTAGCTGATGCTGCTCTGCACGTCCTCGCGCATCTCGCGCAGCGTGTCGGCCAGCCGGCCCTTGATGGGCTCGAGGATGCGCTTGCCCTCGACGTGCTTGTACTCGCCCTTGTTGAAGTCCGAGGCCGAGCCGTAGTACTCCTTGTACAGCTTGCCGTCGACCTCGACCGTGGCGCCCGGGCTCTCCTCGTGCCCGGCGAACAGGCTGCCGATCATCACCATCGCGGCACCGAAGCGCACGCTCTTGGCGATGTCGCCGTGGTGGCGGATGCCGCCGTCGGCGATGATGGGCTTGGTCGCCACGCGGCTGCACCACTTCAGCGCGCTGAGCTGCCAGCCGCCGGTGCCGAAGCCCGTCTTGAGCTTGGTGATGCACACCTTGCCCGGGCCCACGCCCACCTTGGTGGCGTCCGCGCCCCAGTTCTCGAGGTCGATCACGGCCTCGGGCGTGGCCACGTTGCCGGCGATCACGAAGGCCTGCGGCAGCTTCGCCTTGATGTGCTCGATGGTGCGGCGGACGCTGTCGGCATGGCCGTGGGCGATGTCGATGGTGATGTAGTCGGCGCCGATGCCCTCGGCCGCGAGGCGGTCGACCACGGCGAAGTCTGCCGGCTTCACGCCGGAGCTGATCGAGACGTACAGCCCGCGCTCGCGCATGCGCCGCGCGAAGGCCACGTTGTCGAGGTCGAAGCGGTGCATCACGTAGAAGTGGCCGCTGCGGGCCAGCGCCTCGGCGATGGACTCGTCGAGCACGGTCTTCATGTTGCTGGGCACCACCGGCAGCGCGAAACGGCGGCCGCCGAACTCCACCGAGGTGTCGCACTCGCTGCGGCTGTCGACGCGGCACTTGCGCGGCAGCAGCAGGATGTTGTCGTAGTCGAAGATCTCCATGGCGGGCACTCGGCGTGGGCGTCTGACGGCGGCGGAGTGTAGCCACCGCCGGTGAGAGGGCCGCACCCGCCCCGGGCGGCGCGCGACCCCGTGGCCGGGGGCTCGGCGCGGCGGCGACTCGCCTGCACGATTGCACGGCGCACCGGACCGGCGCGCCCGGGTGCACCGGTCGCGCGCCCTTTGTCGCGGAAAATGCAGCGATGACGTACCGGCTGCCCTTGTTTGCGTCCTGGAGGCGAGACCGCACCGACCGGTTGCGTCCAAGCTCGTCCGCCACCGAGCCCGCGCCCCTGGGCGCCGTCGCGGCGCCCGCGGCCCCCGCGGCCCCCGCCCCCGGGCAGCAGGCTCGGCTGCTGCTGAGCCTGTTCGAGCACTCCGCCAGCGGCCTGCTGCTGTGCGACCCCGACGGCCGCGTGCGCCTGTGCAGCCCGGTGGCCGCGGGGCTGCTGGGCACCGCGCCGGCGCAGGTGCAGGGCCGGCCCGTGGGCGACTGGGTGGCGCCGCTGATCGACTTCAGCGTCGCCGACGCCGATCAGGGCCTGCCCGTGGGCCAGTGGGAGACCCAGGCCCAGCGCGCCGACGGCACCACCTTCCCGGTGGAGCTCACCGTCAGCGACACGCCGCTGGACGGCCGCCCCGGCCGCGTGCTGTTCATGCGCGACATCACCGACCGCCGGCTCAACCAGCAGCGCCTGTCGGAGCTGGCCAACTTCGACGGCCTGACCGGCCTGCCCAACCGCATGCAGTTCCGGGACCTGCTGACCCAGGCCATGGCCCGGGCGCGGCGCAGCGGCGTGCTGATGGCGCTGATGTTCCTGGACCTCGACAACTTCAAGGTCATCAACGACACGCTGGGCCATGGCGTGGGCGACGAGCTGCTGCGGCGCGTGGCGGCACGTCTGCAGGCCTGCGTGCGCGGGCCCGACCAGGTGCTGCGGCGCGAAGGCGCGTCGGCCGCCGCGTCGCCCGAGGGCGTCACGGTGTCGCGCCTGGGGGGCGACGAGTTCACCGTGATCGCCGAGAACCTGACCGGCGCCGACGCCGCGGTGGTGCTGGCGCGGCGCATCCTGCAGGCCATGACGCAGCCGGTGCAGATCGAGGAGCACCAGCTGCACGTGGGCACCAGCATCGGCATCGCGATGTACCCGTTCGAGGACACCGACCTCGACCGTCTGGTGCGGCAGGCCGACAGCGCCATGTACCGCGCCAAGACCATGGGCAAGGGCACGTACGCGTTCTACAGCGACGAACTCACGCGCGAGGTGGCGGCCCGCCTGCAGCTCGAGGGCGAGCTGCGCCGTGCCTTCGAGCAGCAGGAGTTCGCGCTGTGCTACCAGCCGCTGGCGCGCCTGGACGACGGCCGCATCACGGGGGTGGAGGCGCTGCTGCGCTGGCACCCGCCCGGCGGCGGCACGGTGCCGCCCGACCGATTCATCCGCGTGCTCGAGGACAGCGGCCTGATCCTGCAGGTGGGTCACTGGGCCCTGCGCACCGCCTGCGCCGAGATGGCGGCGATGCGGCGGCAGGGGCTGCCGCGGATGTCGCTGTCGGTCAACTTCTCGGCGCGGCAGTTCCGCCAGCCCAACCTGCTGCGGCTGATCGCCGCCACGCTGGCCGAGACCGGCTTCGAGCCCAGCAGCCTGGAGATCGAGATCACCGAGCGGCTGCTCGTCGAGGACCACGAGGCCACGCGCGTGACGCTCGAGGGCCTGGCGCACATGGGCGTGCGCGTGGCCATCGACGACTTCGGCACCGGCTACTCCTCGCTGAGCTACCTGAAGCGCTTCGACATCGACACGCTCAAGATCGACGGCAGCTTCGTCGCCGAGCTGCCCGACGATCCCGAAGGCCTTGCCATCGCCACCGCCATCGTCGCCCTGGGCCACAGCCTGCAGATGCGCGTGGTGGCCGAGCGGGTGGAGACGGCCGAGCAGGCGCGGTGCCTGCGGGCCATGGGCTGCGACGGCATCCAGGGCTACCTGCTGTGCGGCCCCTTGCCCGGGGCGGCGCTGCGCACCTGGCTGCGCGAGCACGGCCGGGGCGGGGCGCGGTCGCTGCCGGGCATCGGCCCTTCCGAGAGCGAGGCGCCGGCGGCCGGCTCCTAGAATCCCCGGCATGCACCGAAGCGAGCCGACGGCACCGACCCCCGACCCCGAAGCCGCTGCCCACGGTGCCCCCGAGGCCCGGCTGCTGCGCGGCCTGAATCCCGAGCAGCTGGCGGCGGTGACGCTGCCCCGCGTGCCCGCGCTCATCCTGGCCGGCGCCGGCTCGGGCAAGACGCGCGTGCTGACCACGCGCATCGCCTGGCTGCTGCACACGGGGCAGGCCTCGCCGGGGGGCATCCTGGCCGTCACCTTCACGAACAAGGCCGCCAAGGAAATGCTGACCCGGCTGTCGGCCATGCTGCCGGTGGCCGTGCGCGGCATGTGGATCGGCACCTTCCACGGCCTGTGCAACCGCTTCCTGCGCGCGCACTGGAAGCTGGCCGGGCTGCCGCAGGGCTTCCAGATCCTCGACAGCGCCGACCAGCTGAGCGCCGTCAAGCGCGTGATCAAGGCGATGAACCTCGACGAGGAGCGCTTCGTGCCGAAGCAGGTGTCGTGGTTCATCGCCGGCGCCAAGGAGGACGGCCTGCGCCCGCCGCAGGTGGACGCGCGCGACGAGCACACGCGCAAGCTGGTGCAGGTCTACGAGGCCTACGAGGCGCAGTGCGCCCGCGAGGGCGTGGCCGACTTCGCCGAGCTGATGCTGCGCAGCTACGAGCTGATGCGCGACCACGACGCGCTGCGCGAGCACTACCAGCGGCGCTTCTCGCACGTGCTGGTCGACGAGTTCCAGGACACCAACCGACTGCAGTACGCGTGGCTGAAGATGTTCGCCCCGCCGGGGCGCGAGCAGGGCGTGTTCGCGGTTGGCGACGACGACCAGAGCATCTACGCCTTCCGCGGCGCGCGCGTGGGCAACATGGCCGACTTCGAGCGCGAGTACCGCGTCGGCCGCGTCGTGAAGCTGGAGCAGAACTACCGCAGCTCCGGCCATATCCTCGATGCCGCCAACGAGCTCATCGCGCACAACAGCGCCCGGCTGGGCAAGAACCTGCGCACCGACGCCGGCGCGGGCGAGCCGGTGCGCGTGCACGAGGCGCCGTCGGACTACGCCGAGGCGCAGTGGCTGCTCGAGGAGATCGGCGGCCTGGTGCGCGCCGGCACGCCGCGCAGCGAGATCGCGCTGCTTTACCGCAGCAACGCGCAGAGCCGGGTGCTGGAGAGCGCGCTGTTCAACGCCGGCATGCCCTACCGCGTGTACGGCGGCCTGCGCTTCTTCGAGCGCGCCGAGATCAAGCACGCGCTGGCCTACCTGCGCCTGCTGGAGAACGCCAACGACGACACCAGCTTCCTGCGCGTCGTCAACTTCCCGGCGCGCGGCATCGGCGCGCGCTCGGTGGAGCAGCTGCAGGACGTGGCCCGCGCCACCGGCCGCAGCCTGGTGCAGAGCGTGGGCGGCCTTGATGGCGCCGCCGGCAAGAAGATCGCCGCCTTCGTGCAGCTGGTCGACGCCATCCGCGCCGCCACGCAGGGCCTGACGCTGCGCGAGATCATCGACCACGTGCTCGAGGCCAGCGGCCTGCGCCACTTCTACAAGAACGACAAGGAAGGCGAGGACCGGCTCGAGAACCTGGAGGAGCTGATCAACGCCGCCGAGAGCTTCGTCACGCAGGAGGGCTACGGCAAGGACGCCGTCGCGCTGCCGGTGGACGAGCAGGCCGGCCCGGCCGCCGCGCCCGATCCCGACACCGGCGAGGTGCTGTCGCCGCTGGCGGCCTTCCTCACGCACGCCAGCCTGGAGGCTGGCGACAACCAGGCCCAGGCGGGCCAGGACGCGATCCAGCTGATGACGGTGCACAGCGCCAAGGGCCTGGAGTTCGACGCCGTGTTCATCACCGGCATCGAGGAGGGCCTGTTCCCGCACGAGCAGAGCCTGTCGGACGCCGACGGCGTGGAGGAGGAGCGGCGCCTGATGTACGTGGCCATCACCCGTGCGCGCCGGCGCCTGTACCTGAGCTTCAGCCAGACGCGGCTGCTGCACGGGCAGACCCGCTACAACGTCAAGAGCCGCTTCTTTGACGAGCTGCCCGATGGCGCGCTGAAGTGGCTGACGCCGCGCAACCAGGGCTTCGGCTCGGGCTTCGCGCGGGAGTACCAGCAGGCCTGGCAGCGCGGCTCGGGCCTGGGCGGCATCGTCGGCGCCGGGCGCGTGGCGCCCCCGCCGCGGCCCGCGGAGGCCTGGGCCCCGCCGCCCACGCCGCCGCTGCCGGCGGCCGAGGGCGGCTGGCGCGTGGGCCAGACGGTGTTCCACGGCAAGTTCGGCGAGGGCGTGATCTCGGTGCTCGAGGGCCGGGGCGCCGACGCCCGCGCCCACGTGCACTTTGGCCGCCACGGCGCCAAGTGGCTGGCGCTGGCCATCGCCAAGCTCACGCCGGTGGACTGAACGGCCCGCCTGCGGGCAGGGACACTGTCATCGGGCTGTCGCGGGGCTGCGGTGGCATCGCGGCCCATGATCCGAAACCCGATGCCGCCGCTGGCCCGGCTGGCCGTGGCGGCGCTGGCCCCGTGGGCGCTGCACGCACCGGCCGCGGCAGCCGACGCCGAGCGTGGCGCCCGCCTGTACCTGGGCCTGCCCGGCGGCCAGGCCTCGTGCGTGGAGTGCCACGGCCCCGACCCGGGCCTGGACCGCAACCGCCTCTTGAACGCCGCGCGCGGGCCCTTCGCCATCGACGAGGCGCTGCGCAAGGCGGCTGCGATGGGCTATCTGGCCGAACTGCTCTCGCCGGCCGACCGCGCCGACCTCTCTGCCTACCTGGCCCTGGTCGCGTCAGAGGCCGAGGGCGCATCCGCCGCGCTGACCTGGCCCTGGGGCCTGGAGTTCGGGCGCGTCGCGCCCGGTGCGGCCCTCGCGCCGCAACCGCTGCGCCTGCGCAACCGCGGCAGCGGCCCCCTGGCCCTGGCCCCGGGCCTGCGCGAACTGGCGCCCGGCGGCGCCGCCGGCCTGACCCTGGCCCACGACTGCCCCGAACTGCTGCCGCCCGGTGCCGACTGCACGGTGCAGCTGGGCCTGGTGGCCGCCGGCCCCGGTGCGGTGAACGCGGCACTGACCTGGGGCGGGGCCGCCGGGGCGCTGAGGCCGGTGGGCCTGTCGGCCACGGTGGGGCAGGCCCCGGCCGGCAACGCACGCTGGCTCGACGCGCCCGCCGAGCGCGTGGTGGCGCTGCAGGCGGCTCCTGGCGGCGAGGCCTCGGTGCTGCTGTCGATGCACAACGCCGGCGCGGCGCCGCTGGTGCTGGGCGTGCCGGCCATCACCGGGCCGGGACGCGGAGCGTTCCGCCTGCTGCCCGGGCCGGACGCCGGCGCGTGCGTCGCCAACGCCGTGCTGCCGCCGCAAGGGCGCTGCACGGTGCGCCTGGTGGCGACCGCGGGCGCGTCGGGCTTGCTGGAAGCCACCTTGCAGTGGCGCAACGACGGCCAGCACGCACCGCCGCGTCTGATGCAGGTGCAGGCCGTGGGCGTGGCCCCGCCGCCGCCGATCGCAGCGCCCCCAGCGGCCAGCCCGGCTCCCGCGCCAGGGCCATCACCGGCGCCTGTGCCGGCGCCCGTCCCGGCGGCCGACGCTGGCGGCGGCGGCTGCAGCCGCAGCGCCTGGCCCCAGGGCCGGACCGACCCGCTGCTGCCGGGCCTGGTGCTGCTGGCAGCCATGTTGCTGGTCGCGCGGCGGCGCGGGCGGGTGAATCAGCTGGCGTCGTCGGCCTGAGTCGGCGCCGCGGCCTCGGCCTGCACCGGCGATCCGCCGAAGCTGTCGTTGAAGGTGAACAGCAGCGAGACGTAGAACACCGCCGACAGCACCAGCCCGGCCGGGATGCCGATGAGCCCGGCCCACTGCGGCTGGCCCAGCAGGCCCAGCAGCAAGGCGCTGCCCAGCGCGAACACCATCACGCTGCCCAGCCAGCCCAGCAGGTAGACGACGAAGGCGCCCTTGGCGCGCCACACCGCCAGCGTGCTGGAGAAGAGCGACTGCCCGACCGCCTGCCCGCCCCAGTGCACCAGCGCCGGCGCGTGCCAGAACGGCACCGTCAGCAGCGTGCCCGCCAGCGCCACGAAGAGGGCGCCACTGCCCACGCCGGGCTCGGCCAGGATGGCATCGACCTGGGCCTGCCCGGCCGGCCCCTTGCCCATGGCCTCCTGCAGCCGGCCCCAGGCACCGCCCGCCATCCAGTCGCCCACGGCCAGGATCACCAGCAGGAAGAAGCCGTACATCGCGCACAGCGTCAGCAGCGTGCGGCGGCGCGTCGCGTCGGTGCGCAGCGGCTCGATGAAGCAGCGCGGGTGCACCGGGCCGTCGAGCAGCGCCGACTGCGCCGCGATCATGAAGCCCAGGCCCATCAGCGGCAGCGACATCATCTGCACCACCGGGCCCACCAGCGGCACCAGGCTCACCAGCAGCGCCGCGAAGAGGAAGACGCCGAACAGCCCCATGAAGCCCAGCGGCCGCTTGCGGAACACGCGCCAGGCGTCGCCGATCCAGCGCAGCCCGCGCGCGGGTTCGACCGATTTCAGGATCAACGGCATGCGGGGCCTGCCTTCAGGGCTGCGGATGCCACGGGTTGGCGATGCGCTGCCGCAGCACGCGCTCGAAGTGGGTCGGGTCCTTCGGTGCCAGCAGCGCGGCCGCGCGCGGCAGGTGCCAGTCCCACAGGCGGCTGATCCAGAAGCGCAGCGCCGCGGCGCGCAGCAGCGCGGGCAGGGCGCGGATCTCGCCGTGCGTCAGCTCGCGCTCGGCGCGGTAGGCGGCCATGAAGGCGCCGGCGCGGTCTTCGTCGAGGGCGCCGGTGGCGAGGTCGCAGCACCAGTCGTTCAGGCACACGGCCACGTCGAACAGCAGCCAGTCGGTGCCGGCGAAGTAGAAGTCGAAGAAGCCGCAGAGCGTGTCCGGCCCGGCGGTGTCGTCGAACATCACGTTGTCGCGGAACAGGTCGGCGTGGATCGGCCCCTTGGGCAGCGATTGCCCCAGTGGCGATGCCGCCAGCGCCTGCTGGAAGGCCAGCTCGTCCACCAGCAGCGAGGCCTGCGCGGGCTGCACGTGCGGCAGCACCACCGGCACCGTCTCGGCCCACCACGACAGGCCGCGCAGGTGCGGCTGCGACACCGGCAGCGACAGCCCGGCCGTGTGCATGCGCGCCAGCATGCGGCCGACCTGCCGGCAGTGCCCCGCCACTGGCGCCAAGCGGTGGCCACCGGGCAGCCGCGTCACCACCGAAGCCGGCTTGCCGGCCACCGTGTGCACCAGGCCGCCGTCGGGCGCGGGTTGCGGCGCCGGCACCGGGATGCCGCGCGCCGCCAGGTGCTGCATCAGCGCCAGGTAGTAGGGCAGCTCGGCGGGCGACAGGCGCTCGAACAGTGTCAGCACCCACTGGCCGCGCGCCGTGGTGGCGTAGTAGTTGGTGTTCTCGATGCCGCTGCCGATGCCTTGCAGCTCGGTCAGCGCGCCCAGGCCCAGGCGCTGCACCAGCGCGTCGGCCTCGGCGAACGAGACTTCGGTGTAGACCGCCATGCGCCGGCGGCTAGAAGCGCAGCAGCGACCAGGTGCGCTTGCCCTGGCTGCCGCGGTCGCTCATGGACTCGCGGCCTGGCGGGACGACCTGGATCTCGTAGGCCGGGGCGCCGCCGACCTTGCTCTGCACCAGCACCCGGGTGACGGCGCCGCGCGCGCGGTGTTCCTCGATGCGCGTGTTGTCGTCTTCCAGCACGGTGACGTGCGGGCGGTCGGCCGGGGCCTGGGCGGCGGGCTGGCCCGTGGCCGGAGCCGTCTGCCCCGCGGCCACCGACGCCGTGGCCGCCAGGGCCAGGGCGGGCAGCACGCGCAGCATCGAGGGGGTGGAAAGCATGGAGCGGGATTCTATCGAGCGGCCCGGGCTACGATCCCCGGCATGACCGCATCCCCCAACCCCGAGCCCGGCCTGATGCTGCTGGTGGACGGCTCGAGCTACCTGTACCGCGCCTTCCACGCCATGCCCGACCTGCGCTCGCCGGACGGCTTCCCGACCGGCGCCATCCACGGCATGGTGGCCATGATGACCTGGATGCGCGAGCGCTACCCCGCCGCGCACGCGGCCTGCGTGTTCGACGCGCCCGGCAAGACCTTCCGCGACGACTGGTACCCCGAGTACAAGGCCCACCGCGCGCCCATGCCCGACGACCTGCGGCTGCAGATCGAGCCCATCCACGAGGCGGTGCGGCTGCTGGGCTGGCCGGTGCTGGTGCCGCCGGGCATCGAGGCCGACGACGCCATCGGCACGCTGGCCCGCCGCGCCGCGGACGAGGGCCACCGCGTGCTGATCTCCACCGGCGACAAGGACCTGGCGCAGCTGGTGGCGCCGCAGGTGAGCCTGATCAACACCATGAGCAAGCCGCCCGAGGTGCTCGACGAGGCCGGCGTGCTGGCCAAGTTCGGCGTGCCGCCGGGGCGCATCGTCGACTACCTGGCGCTGATGGGCGACGCGGTGGACAACGTGCCCGGCGTCGACAAGGTGGGCCCCAAGACGGCGGCGAAGTGGATCGCCGAGCACGGCAGCCTCGAGGGCGTGATGGCCGCGGCCGAGGGCATCAAGGGCGTGGCCGGCGAGAACCTGCGCCAGGCGCTGGGCTGGCTGCCCACCGGCCGGCGGCTGGTGACGGTGCTGACCGACTGCGACCTGGCCGCCCAGGTGCCGGGCTGGCCCGGCCTGGACGCGCTGGCGCTGCGCGAGGTGGACCGCGAGGCGCTGCTGGACTTCTACGCGCGCTACGGCTTCCGCACCTGGAAGCGCGAGCTCGAGGCCGCGCTCGGCCGCGCGTCTGGGGTGGCCGTGGCCGCCCCCGTGCCTGCGGCCGACGCACCCCCCGCGCCGCCGGCCGTGCCGCTGGCGCGCGAGTACGAGACCGTCACCACCTGGGAGCGGCTGGACGTCTGGATCGAGCGTCTGATGGCCGCCGACCTGGCCGCGCTGGACACCGAGACCGACAGCCTCGACGCGATGGTGGCGCGGCTGGTGGGCATCAGCTTCGCGGTGGAGCCCGGGCGTGCCGCCTACGTGCCGCTGGCGCACGACTACCCCGACGCGCCCGCGCAGCTGCCGGCCGCCGGCGTGCTGGCGCGCCTGAAGCCCTGGCTGGAGCGCGCGGCCCACGGCAAGGTGGGCCAGAACGTTAAGTACGACTGGCACGTGCTGATGAACGCCGGCGTCGACGTGCGCGGCTACCGCCACGACACGCTGCTGCAGAGCTACGTGCTCGAGGCGCACATGAAGCACGGCCTGGAGGCGCTGGCCGAGCGCCACCTGGGCCGCCGCGGCCTGAGCTACGAGGCGCTGTGCGGCAAGGGTGCGAACCAGATCCCGTTCGCGCAGGTCGATGTCGAACGCGCCACCACCTACTCGGGCGAAGACAGCGAGATGGCCCTGCAGTTGAGCGGCGTGCTGCTGCCGCGCGTGCAGGCCGACGCCGGGCTGGCCTTCGTCTACGAGCGCATCGAGATGCCCACCAGCGCCGTGCTCGGCCGCATCGAGCGCCACGGCGTGCTGATCGACGCGGCGGTGCTGGCGCGCCAGAGCGCCGAGCTGGGCCAGCGCCTGGTGGCCCTCGAGTCCGAGGCGCACGCGCTGGCCGGCCAGCCCTTCAACATGGGCAGCCCCAAGCAGATCGGCGAGATCCTCTTCGGCAAGCTCGGCCTGCCGGTGAAGAAGAAGACGGCCACCGGCGCGCCCAGCACCGACGAGGACGTGCTGCAGGAGCTGGCGGCCGACTACCCGCTGCCGGCGAAGATCCTGGAGGCGCGCAGCCTGGCCAAGCTCAAGGGCACCTACACCGACAAGCTGCCGCAGATGGTGAACCCGGCCACGGGCCGCGTGCACACCACCTACGCGCAGGCGGTGGCGGTGACGGGGCGGCTGGCCAGCAACGACCCCAACCTGCAGAACATCCCCATCCGCACGCCCGAGGGCCGGCGCGTGCGCGAGGCCTTCGTGGCGCCGCCGGGCCACGCGCTGATGAGCGCCGACTACTCGCAGATCGAGCTGCGCATCATGGCCCACATCAGCGAGGACGCGGCGCTGCTGCGCGCGTTCGAGCGCGGGCTGGACATCCACCGCGCCACCGCCAGCGAGGTCTTCGGCACGCCGCTGGACGAGGTGTCCTCGGAGCAGCGGCGTTATGCCAAGACCATCAACTTCGGCCTCATCTACGGCATGGGCGCCTTCGGCCTGGCCAGCCAGCTGGGCATCGAGCAAAAGGCGGCCAAGGACTTCATCGACCGCTACTTTGCGCGCTTCGCGGGGGTGAAGCGCTACATGGACGAGACGCGGCTGAAGGCCAAGGACCGGGGCTACGTCGAGACGGTGTTCGGCCGCCGCCTGTGGCTGCCCGAGATCAACTCGCCCAACGGCCCGCGGCGCAGCGGCGCCGAGCGCCAGGCCATCAACGCGCCGATGCAGGGCACGGCGGCCGACCTCATCAAGCTGGCGATGATCGCGGTGCAGCAGGCGCTCGACGACGAGCGGCGCGCCACGCGCATGGTGATGCAGGTGCACGACGAACTGGTGCTCGAGGTGCCCGAGGCCGAGCTGCCCTGGGCCCGCGAGGCGCTGCCGCGGCTGATGGCCGGCGTGGCGCAGCTGAAGGTGCCGCTGGTGGCCGAGGTGGGTGTGGGGGCCAACTGGGACCAGGCGCACTGAGCGCTGGCGGCGCTGCACGAGCAGGTGCGGTCCTGCTCCCGGCCGCGGCAGCTGTCCGCATGGGCGTCGGCGCGTCATGACCGCAGTCCTGCCGGCCTGCAGCCACGAAACGCGCGCTCACGACGGCTCGCCCCCGGGGCCTTGTTCTGCAGCCTTCCTGTCCTTGGCCGCCACCGCGCGCCCGCGCCGGGCCAGGGCTTCGCGAAGCAGGTACTCCACCTGCGCGTTGGCGCTGCGCAGTTCCTGCGCGGCCAGGCGCTCGATCTCTTCCCACAGGTGCGGGTCCACGCGCAGCAGGAAGCTCTTCTTGCCGGGGCTGGCCATGCCGGTCGGCCTCGCGCGGGCTCAGGCGTACAGCGTGCCGGTGTTGACGATGGGCTGGGTCTCCTTGTCGGAACACAACACCACGAGCAGGTTGCTCACCATCGCGGCCTTGCGTTCGTCGTCGAGCTCGACGATGTTCTTCTCCGACAGCCCCTTCAGCGCGGCCTCGACCATGCTCACCGCGCCCTGCACGATCCTCGTCCGTGCGCTGATGATGGCCTCGGCCTGCTGGCGGCGCAGCATCGCATGGGCGATCTCCGGCGCATAGGCCAGGTGACTGATCTTGGCGTCTTCCACCACCACGCCGGCGTCCTGGAAGCGCTCCTGCAACTCGGTCTTCAGCACCGCCACCGCGGCCGTGCCGCCGCGCAGCGTGGGCTCGCCCTCGGCCAGGTCCTCGCCTTCGTCGTAGGCGAACTGCGTGGCCATGTGGCGCAGCGCGGCCTCGGCCTGCGCCTGCACGTACTTCTCGTAGTCGTCCACCTGGAACACGGCCAGCGCCGTGTCGGCCACGCGCCAGACCACCACCGCGCTCACCTCGACGGGGTTGCCGCGCTTGTCGTTGACCTTCAGCGTCGGCGCATTCAGGTTGCGCTGGCGCAGGCTGATGCGCTGCTTCAAGTACAGCGGGTTGGCCCAGCGCAGGCCTTCGCTGCGGTCGGTGCCGCGGTACTCGCCGAACATCGTCAGGATGGCCGCCTGGTTGGGCTGCAGCATGTACAGGCCGCGCAGGATGAAGCCGCCCAGCGCGAGCGCCAGTCCACGCGGGAGCAGGCCGGCCAGGCCACCGGCAGGCAGCATCGTGAAGCTCGCCACGCCCAGCAGCAACAGCGAAGCGCCGATGGCCGCGTAGAGATAGCCGTTGCCCGAAGCCAGCGGCTTCTCGTGTTGCACGGGGCCGGGTGCGGGGGTGATGCTCATGGCGCTCAGCCTTTCTCGTGGGAAGCTGTCAAAGTGATATCACTCTAATAGCCCACGGCCGATGCTGTCAAGCGGCCCTGCCGCCGCCCCGGCTCAGTTGCCCGAGGGCCGGCCCAGCAACTGGATGTCCAGCCGCGGCTCCTTGATCTTCTGGTCGATCCGGCTCTCGACGAAGGTGCGTTTCGGATCGACGCCGCGCTGCTGCAGGAACTGCCGCACCGCGCCCAGGCGCTTCTCGGTGAGGTCGCGGTCGCCGTGGCCGCCGCCGTCGATCACCCACGGCCCGGTGGGCACGATCAGGGCCACCTGCACGTCCATGCCGATGCTCTCGATGATCAGGTCGGTGAGCCGCGCCTTGGCCGACTCGCTGAGCTGGTCGCCCACGAACAGGCCGCGGGCGGGCAGGCTCGCGGTCTTGACGCGTTCCTTGTCGTCGGCCTTGGGCATGGGCGTGGCCGGCACCGGGGGCGCACCGGCGGCGGGCCGAGGTGTGCCGGGGCTGGCCTGCGCCAGCGCCGCGGCGCTGCACACGGCCAGGCTGGTGCCCACCAGGGCGGCCACGAGGGCCGAGCGGCGGGCGAGGTGGCCGGGCACAGGGCCGGGCAGGGCGGGGCGGGCATGGGGCATGGGGCGGTCCTCGAGGCTGTGGGCGCGCGGGGGCGCACGGTGTGCATCATGCACCGAGGTGGCCCGGACGACCGGGTTCCCGGCCGGCGGCGAGCGCTGCCCGGTCGTCAGGCGGATGGACAACGGCAATCGCGGCAGGTGGGCGTGGGGCTGAACCGGGACCAGGGGCTCCCTGAACCTGGGGGTCAGGGCCCAGAGCGGGGGGCGCCTCCCCCGCAGGAGGGTTGAGGACGGCGGGCGCTGGCGGAAGACTTGTTGGGCGTGAAGCCACACCCCGCGGCCGCCGGCCGCACCACACCCCGGAGCCGCCCATGAAGAGCCTTGCCGCACTCGCCCTCCTGCTCGCGTCTGCCGTCGCGCAGGCGCAGGCGATCACCGTGTCGAACCCTGTTTCCATCGGCGTCGGCAACTTCTACGACGGCACGCCTGGGACCTTTCAGTCCAATATTGGGTGGGGCTATTCATTCCCGGCCGATAGCACTGGCTTCAACTACTCCTTCAACCTGCGCGGTGATGTCACGGCGCAGATGACGGGCACCGCGACGTTATTCAGCTTCCAGGGCACTGTCGGCTTCACTTTGACCACGGGCGCCGCACCCGTGCAGTTGTCCGACATCACGGTCAGCTTCAATGGCAAGGAGGTTGTCAGCGGGGGCTCGGCCGCCAGCTTCAAGGCAAGCAACGTTTTCCAGGCCAGCCTGAACGCTCCCTCTTTCGGGTACGACTTCGTCGTTGTCCATTACCTCCCGGATCGCACCGCATCGGGCGTGTTCATCGATGAAGTGACCTTCTTGCGGCCCAGCACCCTCCTGGCTGCCAACACCGACTACACGCTGTTCCTGGGCGTGGGACCGACCTTGAGCATCGACAGCTATCCCCCCACCTCGTCGATGCTGGGCTACGCCCTGGAGTTCGGCGGCACCGTGGCCCCCTGGCTCGACGGCCTCACCGTGAGCTTCACGGCGCAGCCCGTGCCCGAGCCCGCCAGCCTGCTGATGCTGGGTGCCGGCGTGGCCGCGCTGCTGGCGCGGCGGCGCCGCGCGGGCTGACGCGTTCGGCCGCACCCGGGCGCGGCGTCGGCGGGCCCAGCGATCACAATCGCCGCTCCAGCCACCCCGACGCGGACCCGCCCTTGGACCTGAAAGTCCCCATCACCATCGCCTTCGAGACCACCGAGGACGTGATCGACGCCCGAGCGCTGCTCAACCTGGCCAGCGGCGACATCGAGGGCCTGGCCTTCGACGACTACGACGCCGCGGCCGAGGGCCAGCCCTGGCGCCGCAAGGACTACGAGTTCGCCGCCGGCACGCTGTCCAGCCACGGCCGCGACGTCGAGTTCAAGGTCGACGTCAACGGCGCCGGGCAGCTGTCGATCAGCGCCAGCGAACTGCTGGAGCTGAAGACGCGCGCCGCGGCGCTGTTCGCGGGCAAGCCGCCGGGGCGCTGAACCCACGGCCCCGGGCGGGGCCGCGCCCGGGCCCGGGCTCGGTCAGTGCTTGTGCCCGTGGTGGCCGTGGCCGCCCGCGGCGGCGCCGCCCTGCATCGATCGCACGACGGCCTGCACCTGCACCGTCTCGCGCTGGCCGCCGCCGGTCTCGATCACCAGCGACACCGGCACGGTCTCGCCCGTCTTCAGGGGCCGCTTCAGGTCCATCAGCATCAGGTGGTGGCCGCCGGGCTTGAGCGCCACCGCCTGGCCGGCGGGCAGCTCCAGGCCCGGGATGGCGCGCATGCGCATCGTCGAGCCTTCCATCTTCATCTCGTGGATCTCGACGATGCCGGCGGCCGGCGACGAGCCGGCCACCAGCCGGCCGCCCTTGGCCGAGGTGATCTGCGCGAACAGGCCGGTGGCGGTCTGCTGCGCCACGGTGCCGCGGATCCAGGCGTCGGTGACGGTGACTTGCGCCTGCGCGGCGCCGGCCAGCAGCAGCGTGGTGGCGATCAGGGCGCGGGCGAACGGGAGGGTGCTGAACATGGCGAGGTCTTTCGATTCGAGGGCAGGCCGGCCCTGCGGACGAGGGCCGGTGCCGGGTGAGGGGGCGTGCGACGGGGGTTCGGCGTCAGCCGAGCGCCGGCCGCGGCGGGCCCCGTGGCGGTGGCAGCGGCCGCGGAGCAGGCGCGGCGCTGTCCTGCGGGGCCGCCGCGACGAGGCGCCCCGGGTGCACCGCCCAAGGCTCGGGGCGGCCCACCTGCGCCGGGGGCGGCGCGGCCTCGAGCCTCAGGCACCAGGGGCAGTGGTCCCAGGCGCCGTGCAGCGACGCGCGCCCATCGCCGTCTTCGGGCACGGACACGAGGCGGGCGCCCTGCGCCGTGCAGATCTCGGCCCAGGCGCCGCCGCCCACGGCCAGCCGCGCCAGCGCCGGCTGCAGCAGCGCCGCCATCAGCACCAGCAGCATCGCCCAGGCCGTGGCGCGCCGCCGTGGAGCCGCCTGCCGCGCCATGGCCATCAGCTCGGGGTGTAGGCCAGGCGCACGTAGATCGGCGCGAAGGCTTCGGCCTGCGTCACCTCGAGCAGGTGCTCGCGGCTGAGCTCGAGCAGGGCGATGAAGGTGACGACGAGCACCGGCACGCCGCGTGCGGGCTCGAACAGCTCGTGGAACTCCACGAAGCGCCGGCCCTGCAGTCGCCGCAGCACCAGGCTCATGTGCTCGCGCACCGAGAGCTGCTCGCGCGTGATGGTGTGGTGGGCCGTGAGCCGGGCGCGCGCCAGGATCTCGCGCCAGGCCTGGCGCAGGTCGTCAGGGCTCACGTCGGGCCAGCGCGGCTGCAGGCTCTGCTCGATGTGCACCTGGGCGCGCAGGAAGTCGCGGCCGGCCAGCGGCAGCTGCTCCAGCCGCGCCGCGGCGAGCTTGATCTGCTCGTACTCCACCAGGCGCCGCACCAGCTCGGCGCGCGGGTCCTCGGCCTCGGCGCCGTCGGCCGTCTTGCGCGGCGGCAGCAGCATGCGGCTCTTGATCTCGATGAGCATCGCCGCCATCAGCAGGTACTCGCTGGCGAGCTCGAGGTTGCGGGCGCGGATCTGCTCCACGTACTCGAGATACTGCCGCGTCACGCTGGCCAGCGGGATGTCGAGGATGTTGAAGTTCTGCCGGCGGATCAGGTACAGCAGCAGGTCCAGCGGGCCCTCGAAGGCCTCGAGGAAGACCTCCAGCGCGTCGGGCGGGATGTACAGGTCCTGCGGCAGGCGGAACAGCGGCTCGCCGTACAGCCGGGCCACCGCCACCTGGTCGACGACCTCGGGCGACAGGCCCTCGGCCGCGGCGGCGCCGATCGCCCCGACGGCCACGGCGTCGCCGGCGGCGTCGTCGCCGGGGGCGGGCGCGGGCAGCGGCGCGGCGGCCTCGGTGCTCACGCGGCCTTGCCGTCAGCGGCCGGCCGGTTGTCGGTCTGGTAGACGTAGGGCTTCTGCGCCACGCGGGCGGCGCGCCACTCGGCCTGCGCCTCGCGGTCGGGGTGCTGATCCCACAGCAAGGCTCGGCCGGCGCGCTGCTCGGACTCGAGCGTGGGCTTCTTGGCCTTGAGCTCGTCGATGAAGGACGTCACGTCCGACTTGTAGGGCTTCCAGAACAGGGGCATGGCGTGCGCTTCGCTATCCTCGGGAAACCGTCGATTTTAGGCTGCGGGCCGGGCATGAACGAGATCGAGCTGAAGTTCCAGGTGCCGCCCGGCCAGGCCTCGGCGGTGGCGCGCGCCGTCGGCACGGCGAGCGCCCGGCGCATCCGGCTGCAGGCCGCCTACGCCGACACCCCCGACCGCCGCCTGGCCGGCGCCGGGCTGGCGCTGCGCCTGCGGCGCGAGGGCCGCCGCTGGGTGCAGACGCTCAAGGGCCGCGGCGACGGCCTGATGGCGCGCCCCGAGCACGAGGTGCCGGTGCCCGGCGGTGCCGCGTTGCCGGCCTTCGACGCCGCGCGCCATGCCGGCACGCCCGTGGGCGAGCGGCTGCTCGCGCTGCTGGCCGACGGCGCGCCGCTGGAGGTGCTGTACCGCACCGACATCCAGCGCACGCTGCGCCGGGTGCGCAGCGGCGGCGCCACGGTGGAGCTGGCGCACGACCGCGGCAGCATCACGGCCGGCGGGCAGCGCCTGGCGGTGGACGAGATCGAGTTCGAGCTGCAGGCCGGGCCCGCCACGGCCCTGGTCGCGCTGGCCGCGCGCTGGGTGGCGCGGCACGGCCTGTGGTGGGACGTGCGCACCAAGTCCGAGCGCGGCTTCCGCCTGGCCGAGGGCCTGGTGCAGGTGCCGGCGACGCGCGCCGCGCCCTCGGCCGTGGCGCCGGGGCAGACGGCGCCGCAGGCCCTGGCGGCCATGCTGCACGGCGCGCTGGCGCAGGTGCTGCCCAACGGCGCCGAGATCGCCGCCGGCACCGCCGCACCCGAGCACCTGCACCAGCTGCGCGTGGGCCTGCGCCGGCTGCGCAGCATGCTGCGCGAGGCCGCGCCGCTGGCCGGTGCCGCGGCCGCCGAGGCCGAGGCGCTGGAGCGTGCCTGGGCCACGCCCTTCGGCGCGCTGGGCGCGGCGCGCGATGCCGACGTGCTGGCCGGCGACCTGGGCCCCGGCATCGACGCCGCGCTGGCCGCCG
>CAIKLM010000167.1 GCA_903828235.1 uncultured beta proteobacterium
GAGCCCAGTCAGGGCCGCAGTGCCCGCCCCTCGGTGGCACTGGTGGGCGAGATGTTCCCGGTCGATGCAGTGGGCATCGGGCGCCTGTTGGAGCCGCTGGGTCTCGCGGCAGGCCCGGTGGTTCCCACGCGCGAGTGGCGGGAGCTCTACGCCGCGCTCGATTGCGCCGCGGCCGCGATGATCCACCCGTTCTATGCTGCTTCGTGCCGTGAATTCCAGGCGGCCGGTCGCCCCTGCGTGGGCTCTGCCCCGGTGGGCTACGAGGGTACCGCGGCCTGGCTGGAGTCCATCGCCGACACCCTGAACGTGCCCCGCGAGAAGCTCGACGCGGCACGCAACGTGATTCTGCCTGCCATACGCGGCGTGTTCGCGAACTCGCCGATCAATGCCCGCATCACGCTCTCGGGCTACGAGGGCTCCGAGCTGCTGGTCGCGCGCGTGCTGGTCGAGAGCGGCGCGGATTTGCGTTATGTGGGCACTGCCTGCGGGCGCACCCGGTGGTCCGATATCGATCGCGAGTGGCTCGAGTCCAGAGGCGTCATCGTGCGCTACCGCGCCTCGCTCGAGGACGATCTTGCGGCAATGCGCGAGTTCAAGCCGGATCTCGCGATCGGCACCACGCCGGTGGTCCAGAAAGCCAAGGAACTGGCCATACCGTCGCTGTATTTCACCAACCTGATCTCGGCGCGTCCGCTGATGGGCGCAGCCGGTGCGGGTTCGCTGGCGCAGGTCATCAATGCCGCGCTGAAGAACCGTGAGCGTTTCGTGGAGATGCGCGAATTCTTCGAGGGCGTGGGTGCGGCCGATACCGCTGGTGTGTGGGAGCATGCTCCGCTCGCCGCGCCGCGCGCTGCAGGAGGGGCTGTCTGATGCTCGTCTTTGACCACGCTCGCGCCGGCGGCTATTGGGGCTCGGTCTACGTTTTTACCGCGGTGAAAGGCCTGCAGGTGATCATCGACGGGCCGGTGGGTTGCGAAAACCTGCCCGTCACCTCGGTGCTGCACTACACCGACGCGCTGCCTCCGCATGAACTTCCCGTGGTGGTCACCGGTCTTGGCGAGGAAGAGCTCGGGCAGCACGGTACCGAGAACGCGCTGCGCCGTGCCCACAAGACGCTCGACCCCTCCCGACCGAGCGTCGTGGTCACGGGGTCCATCGCCGAGATGATCGGTGGCGGCGTGACGCCTGAAGGCATGAACATCGAGCGTTTCCTCCCGCGCACCATCGATGAGGACCAGTGGCAGAGCGCAGACCGCGCGATGAACTGGCTGTGGACGCGCTACGGTGCCAAAAAACAGAAGAAGGCGCGCAAGGCGACGAATGGTTCCGCGCCAGCCAAACCGCGCGTGAACATCGTCGGCCCCATCTACGGTTGCTTCAACACCTGGTCTGATCTTGCTGAGATCCGCCGCCTGATCGAGGGTATCGGCGCCGAGGTGAACATGTCGTTCCCGCTCGGGTGCCACCTTGACGACGTGCACAAGCTCGCCGATGCCGAGGTGAATGTGTGCATGTACCGCGAGTACGGCCGCCTGCTCTGCGAGAACCTCGACAAGCCCTACCTGCAGGCCCCCATCGGCCTTCACAGCACCACCAAATTCCTGAACCGGCTGGGTGAACTTCTGGGCCTCGACCCCGCGCCCTTCATCGAGCGTGAGAAGCACACCACCATCAAGCCGATCTGGGATCTGTGGCGTTCGGTGACACAGGACTTTTTCGGCACCGCCAGTTTCGCGATTGTCGCCACGGATACCTACGCCCGCGGCGTGCGCCATTTTCTCGAGGAGGAAATGGGCCTGCCCTGCACCTTCTCGTTCTCGCGTCGCCCGGGTGTCAAACCGGACAACGAAGCTGTCCGCAAGGCCGTTCGCGAGCAGACGCCGCTGATCATGTTCGGCAGCTACAACGAACGGATGTATCTCGCCGAGATGGGCTCGCGTGCGGTGTACATCCCCGCATCGTTTCCCGGCGCCATCATCCGTCGCCACACGGGCACACCCTTCATGGGTTATTCCGGAGCCTGCTACATCATCCAGGAAGTCTGCAACGCGCTCTTTGACGCGCTGTTCCACATCCTGCCGCTGGGCACCGAACTCGACCGCGCGATCGCGACGCCGGCGCGCCGTCATCGCGAGATGTCGTGGGAGGGTGATGCCGAGACAGAACTCGACAGCCTGGTTGCGGCCGAGCCGGTGCTGATCCGGATATCCGCGGCCAAGCGCCTGCGAGACGCCGCCGAGCGCAGTGCCGCTGGCAGCGGCGCCGATATCGTGACGATAGATCATCTGCGCAAGGCGCAGTCCACAAGATTCCTGCAACAGGAGGGTTGAGCCATGTCCAAAGTCATGGATGTGCGCGGTGCAATGTCGGGGCTCGAGCGCAGCGAATTCCGCGAATTCCGCGTGTTGCTCGCGTTCGCGCTGGTGCTGTTTTTCTGCATCTCCGCCCTCAGCCGGGTGCTGCCGCGGGCTTGGCGACCACTCGCCTCCAAACAGGGACCGGCGGAGTCGGTGTTCGAGGAAGCCAAGCGGACGGCATACACAGTCATTCCCTACGCGTTCATGCGCTGACGCTCAGGGCGTCTGGAAAACGAGGCAAATCAGGTCGAGGACAATGCCATGGCGATGCTGAGTTTCGAGAGGAAATATCGTGTTAGAGGAGGAACCCTGATCGGGGGTGATCTCTTCGATTTCTGGGTCGGTCAGTTCTACGTCGGATTTTTCGGCGTGACGACCATGTTTTTCGCCCTGCTGGGCACTGTACTGATCGTCTATGGCGCCTCCCAGGGGCCGACATGGAATCTCTGGCAGATCAGCATCGCGCCACCCGATCTGAAGTACGGATTGGGACTCGCGCCGCTCGCCGAGGGAGGCCTGTGGCAGATCATCACTTTCTGCGCAGTCGGAGCCTTCGTATCCTGGGCGCTCCGGCAGGTCGAGATAGCCCGCAAGCTCGGGATGGGCCTGCATGTGCCCTTCGCCTTCAGCTTCGCGATTCTCGCCTACGTGACGCTCGTGATCATCCGTCCCTTACTGCTCGGCGCCTGGGGCCACGGGTTCCCGTACGGGATCCTGAGTCACCTGGATTGGGTGTCGAACGTCGGGTATCAGTACCTGCACTTCCATTACAACCCGGCGCACATGCTGGGCGTCACCTTCTTCTTCACAACGGTGCTCGCGCTGGCGATGCACGGCTCGCTCGTGCTTGCCGCCACCAACCCCGCCGAAGGCGAGCCGGTGAAAACGGCGGAGCACGAGAACACATTCTTCCGCGATGAGATTGGATATTCGGTTGGTGCCCTGGGGATCCACCGGCTCGGCTTCTTCCTGGCCGTGTCGGCAGCTTTCTGGAGTGCCGTCTGCATCGTCATCAGCGGCCCATTCTGGACCAGAGGATGGCCGGAATGGTGGAACTGGTGGCTTCAACTGCCGATCTGGAACTGAGGCGAGGGTCCTGTCATGGTCGAGTACCAGAATATATTTACGCGAGTCCAAGTCCAGTCGCCGGCGTATCCCGGCGTCCCCATCGGAAAGGACGGAGAAAGCCGTACCCGGGATATCGGGCACTCTTACTGGATGGGCAAACTGGGTGACGCCCAGTTGGGTCCGATACACCTGGGAGCGAGCGGGCTGGCCTCGTTGATCTTCGGCTTTGCGGCCTTCGAGATCATCGGGTTCAACATGCTCGCTTCCGTCAACTGGAACGTCGGCGAGTTCTTCCGGCAGTTACCGTGGCTCGCGCTCGAGCCGCCGGCTCCGAAGTACGGCCTCAGTATTCCGCCCATGGCCGAGGGGGGCTGGTGGTTGCTCGCGGGCTTCTTCCTGACGATCTCGATCCTGCTCTGGTGGTGGCGTACCTTCCAGCGCTCTGCCGCGCTGGGGATGGGCAATCACCTTGCGTGGGCCTTCGCCGGCGCGATCTGGCTGTATCTTGTGCTGGGCTTCATCCGCCCGATCATGATGGGCAGCTGGAGTGAGGCAGTGCCGTTCGGGATTTTCCCGCACCTCGACTGGACCTCCGCGTTCTCGATCCGGTACGGGAACCTCTTCTACAACCCGTTCCACATGCTGTCGATCGTCTTCCTGTACGGATCGACGGTGCTATTCGCGATGCACGCCGGCACGATCCTGGCGGTGAGCCGCTACGGCGGTGACCGCGAGATCGACCAGATCGTGGATCGCGGTACGGCCTCGGAGCGTGCGGCGCTCTTCTGGCGCTGGACCATGGGCTTCAACGCCACGATGGAATCCATCCACCGCTGGGCCTGGTGGTTCGCGGTGCTGACGCCCATCACCGGCGGCATCGGCATCCTGCTGTCGGGCACCGTGGTCGACAACTGGTACCTGTGGGCCGTGAAGCACGGCGTGGCGCCGAGCTACCCGGCAGTGCTGGGCACGGCCATCGATCCCTCCACGCTGACGACGGGAGCCAAGTGATGACCGCGCGCACCCACTCTCCCGCTCCCTGGCTCGCCCGCCTGGGCGCCGTGGCCGCCCTCGGCGCCACCCTGTTGCTGGCGGGCTGCGAACGCCCGCCGGTGAACACCAGCCAGCAGGGCTTCCGCGGCACGGCGATGCAGCACACCGTGAACCCGCGCCTGGCCGCCAAGGAAGACGCCGCCCGGGCCGTCCCCCCCGAGGACGCCCCGCCGGCCAGCGCCGACGGCCCCAAGGCCGGGCAGGTCTACCAGAACGTCAAGGTGCTGGGCGATCTCTCGGTGGCCGAGTTCAACCGCCACATGAACGCCATCACGCAGTGGGTGTCGCCCGAGCAGGGCTGCAACTACTGCCACGTCGGCGCGAACTTCGCCGACGACTCCAAGTACAGCAAGGTGGTGGCGCGCCGCATGATCCAGATGACGCAGGCGCTGAACAGCCAGTGGAAGGTGCACACCGGTGCCACCGGCGTGACCTGCTACACCTGCCACCGCGGGGCGCCGGTGCCGGCCAACATGTGGTTCAAGCCGCTGACCCCGGTGCGCAACGCCTCGTACGGCGGCGCGCTGGGCAACGACTTCGGCCAGAACAAGGCCACGGGCCCCGGGCTGACCTCATTGCCCTACGACCCCTACTCGGGCTACCTGCTGGGCGAGGACGAGATCAAGGTCTACGGCAAGCAGCCGCTGCCGCAGGGCATCGGCAACGGCGCGCCGATCCAGCAGGCGGAGAAGACCTACGCGCTGATGATGCACTTCAGCAAGAGCCTGGGCCAGAACTGCACCTTCTGCCACAACTCGCAGAACTTCGGAGGCTGGGTCCCGAAGAAGGTGACGGCCTGGCACGGCATCCGCATGGAGCGCGACATCAACAACACCTACGTCGTGCCGTTGACCGACACCCTGCCGAAGGATCGCCTGGGCCCCCATGGCGACATCGGCAAGGCCTACTGCGCCACCTGCCACCAGGGCCAGAACAAGCCGCTGGGCGGCAAGGAGATGGCCAAGCTCTACCCGGGCCTGCAGGTGCTGGCGCCCCTGGTCACGCTGCCCCCGCCGGTGGCCGAGGGCGGACGCTCGGTGCTGTTCTTCGGCGTCGGCTCGCACGACCTGGTGGCCGACCAGACCAAGGGCCTGGAGTCGCTGCTCACCGCGCTGGGCGGCAACCCGCGGTCGGTGGTGCTGGTGTCGGGCTACCACTCGGCAGCGGGCGAGAAGGCCACCAACCAGGAACTGGCCAAGAAGCGCGCCCAGGCCGTGCGCGACGCGCTGCTGGCCGCCGGCGTAGCCCCGGCACGCGTGCGGCTCGACAAGCCGCAGCAGACCGAGGCCAACGTGGTCGGCGAGGATCCGGCCGCACGCCGCGTCGAGGTGCGGCTGCAATAGCCGCGGCGATCTTGGCCGGCAACCCGCAGTCCCCTGGTGCCGACCTGGGCGGGCGGCTGCAGCGCGAGGCCGACGACACGGCTGCCGCCGGGCTCTTGCGGCCAGCGCACCAGGAGGGCAACCGCAGCGGGGCGGCCTCCGGCGCCGGCAGCGGGGCACGGCCCGACCCGGGGCTGGCGGTGCTGCTGCTGGCCCGGTTGCCGGCCGCCCACGTGCCGTGGGCCGTGGGCCAGCTGGTTCGCGGCCCGGGCCGCTGGCTGCGCGAACCCGGCGTCCGCTTCGCCCGCGTGCTGGGCAGCGGGCGTGATGGTGGCTTCGGGCTGCGCCCGGGCCTGGATCACCAAGGTGTGTTCCTGATGGTGGACGAGGTCGCCGATGCGCTGGCCCTCGTGAACCGGTCGCCGCTGCTGGCGGACTACCGGGCGCGGGCCGAGCGGTGCCTCGTGGCCGTCCTGCAGGCTTCGTCGGCGCGCGGCCGCTGGGGCGGGCAGGGCATGCGGGCCGTCGTGCCGCCGCCCGGCGCGGGCGAGCCCGTGGTGGCGCTGACCCGCGCCTCCATCCGCGCCAGCCGGGCGCTGCGCTTCTGGCGCCACTCGCCACCGGCCGAGGCCGCGCTGGCCGCCGCGCCCGGGTGCCGCCTGGCCGTGGGCCTGGGCGAAGCCCCGGTGCTGCGCCAGGCGACGCTGAGCCTGTGGGACGACACCGCGGCCATGAACGCCTACGCGCGACAGGGCGCTCACCAGCAGGCCATCGAGGCCTCGTCCCGCGAGGGCCATTTCGCCGAGTGGATGTTCGTGCGATTCGTGCCGCTGCTGCTGCAGGGCCGGTGGCCCGGGCTCCGCCTCGGGACGGAACAGTCCCGGGTCGACGAACGTGGCTGAGCCGCGCGTCATCGTCGTCGGCGCCGGGATCGGTGGGCTGGTCAGCGCGCTGCTGCTGGCGGCGCGCGGCCTGCAGGTCACGCTGCTGGAGGCGGCCGACGGTCCCGGCGGCAAGATGCGCCCGGTGCGCGTCGATGGCGCCTGGCTCGACGCCGGCCCCACCGTGTTCACGATGCGGTGGGTGTTCGACGAGCTGCTGTCGGAGGTGGGCAGCTCGGTGGACGAGGCGCTGCCCCCGCTGCGGCCGCTGGGCGTGCTGGCGCGCCACGCCTGGGCGCAGGACCGGGGGCGGCTCGACCTGTTCGCCGACCGCGAGCGCTCGGCCGAGGCCATCGCCGAGTTCGCCACGCCGGCCGAAGGCCGCGCCTACCGGGCCTTCTGCGAACGCGCGGCCCGCGTCTACGCGCAGCTCGAGGGCCCGCACATCCGCAGCAGCCGCCCGGGCGTGTGGCAGATGATCCGCGACCTCGGGCCCCGCGGCTTGGCCACGCTGGCCGCCCTCGGGCCGATGGCGAACCTGGCCAGCGCGCTGCGGCGCGAGTTCCGCGACGAACGCCTGCGGCAGCTCTTCGGCCGCTACGCCACCTACTGCGGGGCCTCGCCCTGGGGCGCCCCGGCCACGCTGATGCTGGTGGCCCATGTCGAGCAGGAGGGCGTCTGGGCCGTGCAGGGCGGCATGGCCGCGCTGGCAGCCTCGCTGGCCGGGCTGGTGCAGGCCCGGGGCGGCCACGTCCGCTACGGCGCGCGCGTGGCCGGCATCGAGCATCGCGCCGGCCGCGTCGCCGGCGTGCGACTGGCCGACGGCGAGACGCTGGCCTGCGAGGCGGTGGTCTTCAACGGCGACGCCAGCGCCCTGCAGGGCCTGATCGCCGGCGCCCCCGGCGTGGCGCCCGAGCCGGCACCACCGAGGGGCCGCACGCTGTCGGCGGTGACCTGGGCCCTGCGCGTGCGCACGCAGGGCCTGGCCCTGGCCCGCCACAACGTGTTCTTCGACAGCGACTACGCCAGCGAGTTCGACGACGTGTTCCGCGCCCGGCGGCTGCCGCGGCGCGGCACCGTCTACCTGTGCGCCCAGGACCGCCTGGACGGCGACGGCGCTCCCGGCGGCGACGCCGAGCGCTTGCTGATGCTCGTGAACGCCCCCCCCGACGGCGACAGCCGAACCTTCGACGACCCGGAGACCGACGCATGCCAAGCCCGCAGTCTGGATCTGCTGCGCCGCTGCGGCCTGCAGCTGCAGATCGACCACCCGAGCCAGGTGCTGCGCCGCACGCCGGCGGACTTCCACCGGCTGTTCCCGGCCACGGGCGGGGCGCTGTACGGCCCGTCGACGCACGGCTGGATGGCGCTGTTCCGTCGCTCGGCGGCGACCACCGCGCTGCCGGGCCTGTACCTGGCGGGGGGGAGCGTGCACCCGGGGCCGGGGGTGCCGATGGCAGCCATGTCGGGCCGGCTCGCGGCCGCCACGCTGATGGCTCACCTCGGTTCGACGCGGCGGTCGAGCCGGGTGCTTATTGCTGGTGGTACGTCGATGCCCTCAGCGACGACGGTCGCCACGCCCTGACGCTGATCGCCTTCGTCGGCAGCGTGTTCTCGCCCTACTACCGCCGTGCGTGGCGGCAGGGGCGGGCGCGCGCCGACGAGCATTGCGCACTCAACGTGTGCCTGTACGGCGGTGGCCGGAACCGCTGGACCATGACGGAGCGCGGCGCCCGCCACGTGCGGCGCAGCGCCACGCGCTTCGAGATCGGCCCGAGCCACCTGCAGTGGCAGGACGGCGCGCTGGTGGTGGACATCGCCGAGATGGCCACGCCGCTGCCGCGCCGCGTGCGGGGCCGCGTGGTGGTGCGCCCCTCGGCGCTGGTGGACTATGTCACGGCGCTGGACGCCGACGGCCGCCACCGCTGGGGGCCGATCGCCCCGTGCGCCCGCGTGGAGGTGGACTTCGATGAGCCCGGACTGCGCTGGCAGGGCAGCGCCTACCTGGACAGCAACGAGGGCGACGAGCCCATCAGCGAACCCTTCACCACCTGGGACTGGATGCGCGTACCGCTGCCCGACGGCAGCTGTGCGGTGATGTACGACGTCGGCTTGCGCCGCGGCGGCGAGCGCCACATCGCGCGGCGCTTCCACCCCGACGGGCAGGTGGCCGCGATGGCCCTGCCGGCGCGCCACGGGCTGCCCGCCACCGGCTGGCGCATCGACCGCCGGCTGCGCAGCGAGGGTTCCGTGGCGCTGCAGCGCACGCTGGAGGACACGCCGTTCTACGCCCGCTCGCTGGTGCACACGCAACTGGCCGGGCAGCCGGCCACGGGCGTGCACGAGACCCTGTCGGCCGATCGCTTCGCCGCGCCGTGGGTGCAGGCGCTGCTGCCGTTCCGCATGCCGCGCAGGGCTTGAGACGTGCGTCAACGTGGGGCGCAACCGACGCGAAGCGGCGTCATGGTGTCAACACCACTTGACTTAAACAACTGTAAGTTGAAAATGACATCGGCCCACCAACCCAGGCGCGGCTGATCGACACCCGCGTGCAGGTTTTGCACGAGTTCGCAGTGCTCCCATCGAAGGAGAAGACATGGCAGACGCAACCGGATCCGACAAGGTCTGGCCGACAGGCCTGACCGAAGAGCAGTCGGAGGAAATCCACAAGCACCTCATCCAGGGCACGCAGATCTTCGGCTTCATCGCCGCGCTCGCGCACCTGTTTGCGTACATCTACTCGCCCTGGCTGAAGTGAGCCGGAAGGAGCCAACATGATCTACGGAAAGCTCTGGCTCGTGGTCAAGCCGACGGTGGGCATCCCGCTGTTCCTCGGCGCAGTGGCCATCGGTTCGTTCAGCGTGCACTACATGCTGGTCACCAACACCACCTGGGTGAAGAAGTTCCTCGACGGCAAGGGTGCCACCACGGCGATGGTGACCACGCCGGCCGCGACGGCGGCAGCGTCGCCCCCAACCGCCAAGCAGTAGCGGCGGTGACCGAGACGCCTCGGCAGGCCTGCCTGCCGGGCGCTCTTCCGATGCCCAGGCGAGCGTGTGCATCGGAAGCGCGTTGATGCCGTCCTTCATCGCTTCGCCCGCAAACGCCCCATGAGCGCCTTCCGCCGCCGCCTGACGCGCAGCTGGGTCGAGCTGGGCCCGCGCTTCCTGCCCTTCGCCGACGCGGCCAGCGAGACGCTGCCGCTGTCCAGGCTGCTGAGGCTGTCGCTGTTCCAGGTCAGCGTCGGCATGGCGCTGGCGCTGCTGGTGGGGGCGCTGAACCGCGTGCTCATCGTCGAGCTCGGCGTCAGTGCCGGGCTGGTGGCGCTGATGGTGGCCTTGCCGGTGCTGTACGCCCCCGTGCGGGCGCTGATCGGCTTCAAGTCGGACCACCACCGCAGTGCCCTGGGCTGGCGGCGCGTGCCCTTCATCTGGATGGGCTCGATGTTGCAGTTCGGCGGCCTGGCGGTGATGCCGTTCGCGCTGCTGGTGCTGGCCGGGCAGGGCCAGTCGACGCAGTGGCCGGCCTGGATGGGCCCTGCCGGGGCGGCGGTGGCCTTCCTGATGATGGGCGCCGGGGTGCACACGGTGCAGACCGCGGGCCTGGCGCTGGCCACCGACCTGGCGCCACCCGAAGACCACCCCAAGGTCGTCGGCCTGATGTACGTGATGCTGCTGCTGGGCACCATCGTCAGCGCCTTCGCGTTCGGGGCCGTGCTGGCCGACTTCTCGCCGGGGCGGCTGGTGCAGGTGATCCAGGCCTGCGCGGTGGTGACCCTGGTGCTGAACACCGTCGCGCTGTGGAAGCAGGAGTCCATTGGCCGCAGCCGGCTGCGCGACCCCGAGCCCGAGCCCGACTTCCGCCAGGCCTGGGCCGGCTACGCGGCGCTGGACGGCACGAGCCGGCGCCTGGTGGCCATCGCCCTGGGCACCATGGGCTTCGCCATGCAGGACGTGCTGCTCGAGCCCTATGGCGGCCAGGTGCTGGGCATGAGCGTCGGCCAGACGACGTGGTTGACGGCGGCCTTCGCCAGCGGCGGCCTCGCGGGCTTCACGCTGGCGTCGAGGCTGCTCACGCGCGGCTGGCCGCCCGCCCTGGGCGGCACCGGCCGGGTGCTCGACCCGGCCCGGATGGCCATGCTCGGCGCGACGCTCGGCGTGCCGGCCTTCGGCGCGGTGCTCGTGGCGGCGCTGACGCAGTCGGTGGGGCTGTTCGTGGCCGGCGTGGTGCTGATCGGCTTTGGTGGCGGCCTGTTCGGCCACGGCACGCTGACGCTCACCATGAACCGCGCCCCGCGCGAGCACGCCGGCCTGGCCCTGGGGGCCTGGGGCGCGGCGCAGGCCACCGCCGCCGGGGTGGCCGTGGCCGCCGGCGGCCTGCTGCGCGATGCCGTTCAGGCCTGGGGGCCGGGGTTGTTCGGCCCCATGCCGTGGCCGGACGCCGCCAGCGGCTATGCTTTCGTCTATGCGATCGAGATCGTGCTGTTGATCGCCACCGTCTGGGTGATGAAGCCGCTGGTCGGCGACGGCACCCAGGCTCTCGGCGGTGCCGCGTTCGTGCGGGGCACCCCTTCTTCAAACCCCTCTTGAGGCCCACGGCCCCCCGGAGCACCCACGATGGAAGTCCACCACCTGCTGTTCATCGCCTGGTTCGTCGTCTTCGCCTTCTGGCTGGCGGGCCAGTTCAAGCGGTCCAACCGCAAGTACGACTCGCACCAGCGCAAGCCCAATTCGGGCGAGTGAGGGCCTGCGCGGCCCCTGGACCGGCTGTCGGTCGGGGGCCGTGGCTCAGGGCCTGCGCCCGGGCCGGCGAACCAGGCGCGTCAGCAGCCAGTCGGCCACCAGCGTGCAGAACAGCGCGCCGTTGACACCGGCCACCAGCCCCATCAAGGGCCCGCCCTGGGCGTTGCGGGCGAAACCGAAGCCCAGGAAGAACCCGGCTGCGGCACTGGCCAGGTAGACGAGCACGGCGGCGCCGATCAGCCAAGTCGGCGCGTGACGGTCCAGGGCAAGTCGCATCGCGGTACTCCTCGGTCGCGGTTGCAGTCGGTGCGCTCAGGCCATCTCGCGTTGGGCCTGGCGCTGCAGCAGTTCCAGCACCCGCACGGTGCGCTGGTAGAAGGTCCGGGCGGGCAGCTGATCGTCGGCCGCGGCGTCCACCAGGAAACGCACGGCGGGCAAGGGTGGCAGCGCGCCGCCGGCGGTCATCGGGTGGCCCGGTGGCACCAGGCTGGCCAGCAGCGAGCGCGCCACCAGCGCCAGCTGGCGACTGCGCGGCACCACGGTGCGGTGATTCACCGAATCCAGCCCGGCTCGCGCCAGCGACTGGCCGATTTCCCCATAAACCAGGCGCGCAGCCTGGATGCCGGGGCGGCAGTCGCGGGGCAGGGCGGGCACGCCGCACTCTGCCCGTTCGTACAGGCGCTCGGCCTCGTCGATGAGGCGCCGCACCACGCGCGCCAGCCGCTCGTCGAACACCGGCCGCGCCAGCCAGGCCTCGGGGTCGATTCCTTCCGCGCGCAGCCATTGCGCGGGCAGGTAGACGCGGCCCAGCCCGGCGTCCTCGCCCACGTCGCGGGCGATGTTGGTCAACTGCATGGCCACGCCCAGCTCGCAGGCGCGGGCCAGCGCCGGGGCGCTGCGCGTCTCCATCACCAGGGCCATCATCGCGCCCACCGTGCCGGCGACGCGGGCGCCGTAGGCGTGCAGGTCCTCGATGGTCTCGTAGTGGTGGCCGCGCACGTCCCACTCGAAGCCCTCGAGCAGGGCGTCGAGCAGCAGCCGCGGGATCGCGCAGCGCTCCACCACGCAGGCCAGCGCGCGGTCGGCCAGCTCGGGGCCGGGGCGGTCGGCGTACACGGCGTCCAGCCGCTCGTGCAGCTGCGCGATGGCACGCCCGGGCTCGGTGCTGCCGTCGATGGCGTCGTCGGCGACGCGGCAGAACGCGTACAGCCCGGTGGCCAGCCCGCGCACGCGCGAGGGCAGCAGCATCGAGGCCGTGAAGAACGATTTCGAGCCGCCGCGCATCAGCTCGCGGCAGGCCATGAGCTCGGCATCGCCGGGGCGGCGGGCGCTGTCGGTGGGGGTCGCGGTGATCATCGGGCCAGCACCTCCGGCCGGGGCAAGGGCCGCGCCGGTACCGCGGGCACGGCCGGCATGCGGGGCAGCGGGGGCAGCACGGTCTCCAGGGCCTGCGCCGACATCAGCACGCCCGGCACGCCCGCGCCCGGGTGGGTGCCGGCGCCCACGAGGAACAGGCCCGGCAGTTCCTCGCTGCGGTTGTGGGGGCGGAACCAGGCGCTCTGCAGCAGCCGCGGTTCCATGCCGAAGGCGGCGCCCTTGTAGGACAGCAGGTCGTCGTGGAACTGCTGCGGCGTCGTGACGCGGGAGCTGACGACGTGGCGCCCCAGGTCCGGCAGCACGGTCTCCTCGAGTCGGCGCTGCACGCGGGCACGGTAGGCCTCGGCCTCGCGGGCCCAGTTCACGCCGCTGTCCAGGTGCGGCACCGGCGACAGCGCGTAGAAGCAGTCGTGTCCCGGCGGCGCCACGCTGTCGTCGCTGGCGCTGGGCCGGTGCAGGTACAGGCTGAAGTCCTCGGTGAGCTTGTGCTTCAGGAAGATGTCGGTCAGCAGCCCCTCGTAGCGCGGGCCCAGCACCATCTGGTGGTGGGGCACGTCGTCGTAGCGCCGGTTGGTGCCGAAGTACCAGACGAACAGGCTCATCGAATACTTGGCGCGCGCGAGCTTGCGGTCCGTCCAGGTGCGGCGCCGGGCATCGGGCAGCAGGTGCTTGTAGGTCCAGGCGGCGTCGGCGTTGCTCACCACGATGTCGGCGGCGATGCGCTCGCCGCCGGCGAGTTCGACGCCTGCGGCACGGCCGTCCTCGACGAGGATGCGCTTCACGTCGGCGCCGCACCGCGTGGGCACGCCGCGGTCGGCCAGCAGGCCGACCATGGCCTTGATCAGCGCGCCCGTGCCGCCCATGGCCCAGTGCACGCCGAAGCGGCGCTCCAGCGTGTGGATCAACGCGTAGCTGCTCGTGACCTTCAGCGGGTTGCCGCCGATCAGCAGCGGGTGGAAGCTGAACACCACGCGCAGGTAGGGGTTGCGCAGGTGCCGGCACACCATCTGCCAGATGGTCTGCCAGCCCTTCATGCGCACCATGTTCGGGATGGCCACGATCAGCTGCGTCAGGCTGTCGAAGGCCACGGGGCCGAGCTTCTCGAAGCCTTCGCGGTAGCAGACGTCGGCCTCGCGGGCCAGGGCGTCGAAGCCGGGCAGGTCGGCCGGGTCGAAGCGCGCCACCTCGGCGCGCATGGCGGCGTTGTCGTCGCTGTAGTCGAACCACCGGCCGTCGTCGAAGCGCACGCGGTAGTAGGGGTGCAGGGCCTTGAGCGTGACGTCGTCGCCGAAGCGCCTTCCGGCCAGCTGCCAGAGATCCTCGAACAGCTGCGGCACCGTGATGATGGTGGGGCCGGCGTCGAAGCGGAACCCGTCCTGCTCGTGCACGCGCGCGCGGCCGCCCGGCTGCGGCAGGCGCTCGAGCACCTGCACGCGCCAGCCGCGCACGCTCAGCCGGATGGCGGCTGCGAGGCCCCCGAAGCCGCTGCCGATGACGAGCGCCGTGCCGCTGCCGCTGGGGTTTGTGTTCACGATCGGGCCTCCACGGGCCGGCGCAGGGCCCAGCGCCACAGCGCCGAGGGTTCCAGCGGCAGCACCATCATCAGGTGTTCGACAAGGGCCAGCGTCAGCAGCGACGCCAGCAACAGGTGGGCGGCCTGTGCGCCGCCCGTGGTGGCCTGTGCGCCGTGGATCAGCCAACCCGTCACCACCGCGGCGCCCAGCAACGACCACGGCATCAGCGCATTGAAGGGGCGCTGGCGGAAGTAGCTGCCCAGGTACAGCAGGCGCGGCGGCAGGAAGTCCAGGGCCAGGTTGCGCACGCCCAGGTACAGGTTGAGCTTGGCCGACACGCGCATGGCGTACAGCAGCGTGAAGGTCCAGGCCGCCGTGGGGTTGGCGCTGGTGCCCAGCCACAGCCACAGCGCCAGGGCCGTGGCCAGCAGGGCCAGTTCGTGCCACAGCAGCACCTGCAGCGCCTGGCCGAAGCGGGTCAGCCCGCGCGCGCCGAGGGTGGCCGCCACCCGGCGCGGCCCGGTCAGCCAGCCGCCCAGGAAGGCCAGCTCGTGCCAGCCCCACAGCACCACCGCGCAGACGAAGCCAGCGTAGGCCGCCCCGACGCCCAGGCTGTACGCCGTCTGGCCGATGCAGGCCAGCGCCGCGATGGCGAAGCCGCTGGCGGCCACGAACGTCACCGCCTTGCGGCCGCCGCGTCTCGCGGGCAGGCGGTCGAGCAGGATGACCACGCCCGTGCCCAGCCACCACAGCAGCACCGCGGCGATCGGGGGCAGGGCGTACTCCATCATCACGGTCGGGTCCGGGCCGGCCTCACCACACCGGCGCGACGCGGATCTGGGCCGGCAGCGCGTGCTTCTTCACCGGGTGCAGGTACAGCTTCGCGAAGTGCCAGGCCCCCTTGAGCGCCGCACCCGCCTGCTGCAGCCGGCCGCCGAGGCCGCCGCGCGCCGCGCCGGCGTCGAAGGCGATGCGCGCCTCCACCAGCGAGGCCAGGCCGCGGCGGAAGGCCGGCGAGTCGGTGTCCAGCGACACCGGGAACACCTGCTTGCTGATCTCGGTGGTGATGTCGAAGACGCGGTAGTCGAACTCGTCGGGCTCCAGCCCCATCGCGCGGTGCAGCACCGGGCGCGTGTGGTCGCGCACGAACATCGTCGCGTACACCGCCAGCAGGAAGAAGCGGATCCACAGCACGTTGCCGCCGCGCAGCAGCTGCGGGTTGGCGCGCATGATCAGCGCGAAGCTCTCGCCGTGGCGGAACTCGTCGTTGCACCAGCGCTCGAACCACCGGAAGATGGGGTGGAAGCGCAGCTCGGGGTGGCGCTCGAGCTGCCGGTAGATGGTGATGTAGCGCGCGTAGCCGATCTTCTCGCTCAGGTAGGTGGCGTAGAAGATGTACTTCGGCTTGAAGTAGGTGTAGGCCTTGCTGGCCTTCAGCGCCTGCAGGTCGACCGCCAGGTCGTAGTCGCGCAGCGAGTAGTTGATGAAGTTCGCGTGGCGCGACTCGTCGCGCGTCAGGTAGGTCATCAGCTGCTTGATGTCGGGGTTGTCGACCTTCTTGCGGATCTCGTTGTAGAGCACGCAGCCGCTGAACTCGCTGGTGATGCTGGTGATCAGGAAGTCCAGGAACTCCTGGTGCAGTCCGGGCGGCAGCGCCTTGACCTCGGACGCGAAGGCCTCGTCGCGCTTGAAGTGGTCGTGGTTGTTGTCGCCTTCGTACTCGGCGAGCATGGCGTCCCACTCGGCGCGCAGGCTGCTGACGTCCAGGCGGTCCATGGCCGCGTAGTCGGTGGTGTAGAAGCGCGGCGAGATCAGGTTCTCGGTCTTGGCGCGCTGCATCACCGCGTCGGTGCTGACAATGGCTTGGGTGGTGCTCATGGACTACTTCTCCTGTGGCGGGGTCTTCAGCGCCTGCAGCGCGCCGGCGGGCAGCCAGCGCGCGAACACGGCCGCGTTGTCGGGGCCGAACGACGCGAGGTCGATGCGCTGCCCGGTGTGGGGGTCGGTGATCAGCAGCCGGCCGTCGGCGTGCAGGCTCAGCGTGTAGGGCGTGGTGGCGCCGACGCCCTGGGCGCGGCGCTCGCGGGCCAGCCCGCGCAGCACGCCGCGCAGGAAACCCTGCTCGCCGCGCAGCTCGGCCAGCACTTCGCCGCTGGCGGCGTCGCTCACGCGCACGGCGCCGTCGGGGGCGTCGGCGAACGCGAGCGTGCGCGAAGCGAGCGCCGAGGCCGGCGGCACCGTCGGGCTGAACCCGTTCAGGCGCATCAGCCCGACGCTGCCCAGCACCAGCAGCAGCAGCGCGCCGATGCCGCGCACCAGCCAGCGCGGGATCCGCTCGGGACTTGCGTGGACGCTGCCGGCGTTCACGCGACCTGCCCCTGCGGCTGCAGCTCGAGGGACGCCGGTACGCTCGCGGCCTCGGGGCGCGCGGCCTGCTCGTTGGCGGCGGCCCAGGCGTCGGAGAGCAGCCGCGACACCCCCTGCGCGTCGGCCAGGCAGCGCAGCATCGGCTGGGGCTTCGCGAAGAGCCAGGGCCGCGCGTGCGGCCACAGGTGCAGGTAGGCGATGCGGGTGTCGCCGCGCAGCTGCAGCGCGATCTCGCCCTGGTCGCCCTTCAGGGGCAGCAGGTGGGCGGCGTCGAGGTGCCTGAGCGGCAGGTTGTAGGTGACGGTCAGCACGATGCCGATGCGCATGACGACGCGCTTGTCGGTCAGCGTGTAGACCGTGGTGCTCGCCGTCAGCCGCGCCAGGGTGGCCAGGATGCCGATGGCCACCGCGGCCAGCAGCGCCAGCACCAGCGAGCCGCGCAGCGCGGCGAGCAGCGGCAGGCCGTCCTGCAATTGCGCGCCGATGCGCCAGGCCAGCATCACGCCGAAATAGGCGGTGACCAGCGGCAGGTGGAACAGCCGCCGCGCCACCAGGCCCGGCAGGGGCTGGCCCTGCCACAGCAGCCGCTCGCTGGCAGGCAGTCGTTCAGGAAGCCCGAACTGCGGCTCGAACTCATGCTCCTGGCCCCGGTGCGGGGCCTTCGCGAAGGCGGCTGCCACGGGCTTCATACCAGCGGCTCCGTGCGCTTGGGTTCGGCGAACAGCAGGCCGGCGCCGAAGTAGGCAGCGATCTTCTCTTCCTCGAGCAGCGTGATGCTGTCGGGCGACCGGGTGGCCGGCACGTCGGCCCACTGGTGCGCCAGCAGCGCATGGACGTAGACGGCCTCGCGCGTGATACGGCAGAAGGTCATCGGCACCAGGGCGCGGCGGCTGCCGTCGGCCAGTTCGACATCCAGGAAGCGGAACATCATCTCGGGCGCATCGACCCAGAGCTCCCTGACCGTGCCGGCGCTCTCGCCGTACGGGTCGAGCACCTGCATGCCGCGCGGATCGGGATCGTTCTTGCTGACGCTCATCTCGGGGAACATCGCCAGCGGCCGGATCTTGGGCTGGTCGTGGGCGTCGAGGTCGGGGTGGTCGGCCCGCGCCGCCCAGGCGCCGCTGCCCAGGCCGGCCAGCAGCGGGTTGCCGACCGGATCGAGCGGCGAGCCCTCGTTGTCGTAGGTGCGCTCGGCCTGCACGTTCTGCGCGCCGGCCGATCCCGAGGGCACCTGGATCTCGCTGCCGTCGCGCAGCAGGTAGGTCTTCGGCGCGGGCACGCCGATCCAGCCGTCGTGCGTGGTGCCGCGGTGCGTTTCCAGCGGGTAGCCCTCGCGCCGGTTCTCGCGGGCGAGGTAGTAGATGAGGCCGGCGAAGAAGATCCAGAAGACGTACAGCACGAGCTGTGCGACGTCGACGTATCCAGTGATGGCTCCGGTTCCCATGGGTTGGCTCCTTGGAGGGTTGGCGTGCGAAGTGGCCGTGTGGGCGGGTCTCGGGAACTGCTCAACCCGGAAAGTCCGCCAGCCCGAAGCGGCGCGGCTCGGAGCCGCTGGCCTCGGGTGAGGGCGGGGTGGTGGTGCGCCGCCGCGTCACGAGCGGGCCGAGCACAGCCAGCGTCGCGAACAGCAGCGCGAGTTCGAGGTGGTAGACGAAGGCATAGCCGGTGGCCGGCATCGCGAGCGCCTCGCCGAGCGAGCCGCTCATCGCGAGGTGGCCCACGGCGTCGCGCAGCGCACCGCCCAGGGCCACGCTGAGGCCGGCGGCGGTGGCGACCACGCCGCCCCAGGCACCGAGCACCATGCCGTGCAGGCCGCCGCTGTCCATCGACATGGCCGCGCTGAGCGTGCCCACCGAGAACAGGCCGCCGCCGAAGCCGATCAGGGCCACCCCGGCGCGGAAGGTCAGGGGCGATTCCAGCGGCTCGGCGAACACCACGAGCGAGAACGCCACCAGGCCCACGAGCAGGCCGTGCGCCGCCAGCCTTCGCGGGCAGGTGCCGCGCAGCAGGCGCCGCGCCGCCCAGGCGAACGCGCACAGGGCCCCGGCGGCCATGATGGCCGTCAGCCCCGTGGTCTGGCCCACGCTCAGGCCCAGCACCTCGCCGCCGTAGGGCTCGAGGATGATGTCCTGCATGTTGAAGGCCGCCGTGCCCAGCCCCACGGCGAGCAGGAAGCGGGCGACGCGGCCGTGCCGCGCGAACTGCGCCCAGCGCTGCGAGAAGGGCGTGGCGTCGGGCGGCGCCTTCGCGCGGTCGCGGTCGCGGGCCTCCTGCTTCCACACGGCAATGGCGTTGAGCACCAGGCACACGACGGCCGTGCCCTGCACCACCTGCACCAGGCGCGTGTGCGTGTAGTCGGCCAGCAGCAGCCCGAAGACGGCGCCGCTGCCCACCATGCCCAGCAGCAGCATCACGTACATCAGCGCCACGACGCGCGGGCGCGTGGCGTCGGTGGCGCGGTCGGTGGCCAGCGCCAGGCCGGCGGTCTGCACCGTCTGCGCGCCGGCGCCGGCCAGCAGGAAGGCGACCGAGGCCGCCACGTGGCCGGCCACCAGCTGCACGGTGGTCTCGCCCGTCAGCAGCACCAGCGCAAAGGGCATGATGGCCAGCCCCGCGAACAGCGCGCCGCTGCCGAACCACACGTAGGGGATGCGGCGCCAGCCCAGGGCGCTGCGGTGCTGGTCGGACTTGAAGCCCACCAGTGCGCGGAAGGGCGCGAACAGCAGCGGCAGGGCCACCATCAGGCTCACCAGCCAGGCGCCGACGCCCATCTCGACGATCATCACGCGGTTGAGCGTGCCCACGGTGAGCACGGTGACCATGCCCACGCTCACCTGGAACAGCGCCAGCCGCACCAGCTGCGCCAGCGGCAGCTCGGGCGTGGCGACGTCGGCGAAGGGCAGGTAGCGCGTGGCCACGCCGCCCCAGTCGATGCGGCCGCGGCGGCGGATCAGACCCAGGGCGACGCGGGCGAGGTCCATGCTCAGGCGCCGCCCCTCTGAAGCCGGTAGGCCTGCGAGGTGTAGAAGCCGCTGGCGATGCGCTGCGTGCCGGCCAGCTGCCAGCCGGCCATGGCGGGCTGGGCCTGCATCTGCCGGGCCAGCGCGGTCTGCGACACCGGCACGATGCTGGGCGAGCGGTCGCTGCGCGGGAACAGCTTGCCCGCGCCGTAGAAGGCCCACAGCAGCGGGCTCGCCGGCGCGAAGGTGATCACCATCGAGCCCTCGGTGCGTTCGGCCAGGCGGCCGAGCACGCGCACGGCATCGGCCGTGCGGTAGTGGATCAGCGAGTCCATCGCGACCACGTGGTCGAAGGCGCCGAGGGCGGGGTCGCTCATGTCGCCGCTGCGGAAGTCGATCGAGCCCGGCGCGCCCTCGGCCTTCAGCTGCGCGAGGCAGCGCTCGCGCGCGACGTCGACCAGCTGCGGGCTCAGGTCGATGGCCAGCACCTGCGCGCCGCGCCGCGCCAGCTCGATGGCGAAGCTGCCGGTGCCGCAGCCCGCGTCGAGCACGCGCTGGCCCCGCAGGTCGGCGGGCAACCAGGCCAGCAGCGTGTCGCGCATGCGGTCGCGGCCGGCGCGCACGGTGGCGCGCACCCGGCTCACGGGGGCGGTGCTGGTCAGGCGGGCCCAGGTGTCGGCCGCGGTGCGGTCGAAGTAGTGCTCGATCTCGCCGCGGCGGCGGGTGTAGGTGTCTGCGGACGACATGACCGCGCGTCCCGGCTCAGTCATAGCCCAGCAGGTCGAAGATCTCCCGGTCCTTCAGCGGCACCGCCGGCAGGGGATCGGATCCCAGCCACATCGAAGCGGCCAGGCGCAGGTACTCCTTCTGCACCGCCTCGATCTCGGGCGTGGGGTCCATCTCGAAGATCGTGCACTTCTTCAGCCGGCTGCGGCGGATGGCGTCGAGGTCGGGCAGGTGCGCGGCCAGCCGAAGGCCCGTGCGGTCGTTGTACTTGTCGATCTGGTCGGTGCCGGCGCTGCGGTTGGCGATCACGCCGCCGAGGCGCACGCGGTAGTTCTTGGCCTTCGCGCCGATGGCCTGCACGATGCGGTTCATCGCGAAGATCGAGTCGAAGTCGTTGGCCGTGACGATCATCGCCCGCTCGGCGTGCTGCAGCGGGGCGGCAAAGCCGCCGCACACGACATCCCCCAGCACGTCGAAGATCACCACGTCGGTGTCCTCCAGCAGGTGGTGCTCCTTGAGCAGCTTCACCGTCTGGCCCACCACGTAGCCGCCGCAGCCGGTGCCCGCGGGCGGGCCGCCGGCCTCGACGCACATGACGCCGTTGTAGCCCTCGAAGACGAAGTCCTCTGGACGCAGCTCCTCGGCGTGGAAGTTCACCGTCTCGAGCACGTCGATCACGGTGGGCAGCATCTTCTTCGTCAGCGTGAAGGTGCTGTCGTGCTTGGGGTCGCAGCCGATCTGCAGCACCCGCTTGCCCATCTTGCTGAAGGCGGCGCTGAGGTTGGAGCTGGTGGTGCTCTTGCCGATGCCGCCCTTGCCGTAGATGGCGAAGACCTTGGCGGTGCCGATCTTCACGCCGGCGTCCTGCTGCACCTGCACGCTGCCCTCGCCGTCTTCGCGGGGGTCGGATGCCGGGCGGGCGCCGCGGGTGATGTTCGTGACGGGAATCTCGGTGACGTTCATGCGGCGGCTCTCTGTGGACTGCTGAGATAGGCACCCTCGAACACGCCCTCGAGGCGGTCTTCGAGTTCTTCGCCGGCGCGCCGGAGCGCGTCGAGCGTGGCGGCGTCGGGTTGCCAGTACTGGCGGTCGCAGGCTTCGAGAAGCCGGCTCGCGACCTTGGCGCTGGCGGTGGGGTTCAGGCTGGCCAGGCGCTCGCGCATGGCCGGGTCGAGCACGAAGGTCTCGGTGAGGTGCTGGTACACCCAGGGCGCGACCTGCCCCGTGGTGGCGCTCCACGCGAAGGTGTTGGTGATGCCGGCCTCGATCTGGCGCACGCCCTCGTAGCCGTGCGCCAGCATGCCCTCGTACCACTTGGGGTTGAGCATGCGGGTGCGCGTCTCCAGCGCCACCTGCTCCGACAGCGTGCGCACGGTGCCGCTGTCGGCGCTGCGTGTCTGGTCGGAGATGTACACCGGCACCTCGGCCGCCGCGCCCGTGGCGCCACCGGCCACCTTGGCGCGCTTGACGGCGCGGCTGATGCCGCCAAGCGTGTCGAAGTAGGTGTCGATGGTGGTGACGCCGAGCTCCACCGAGTCGAGGTTTTGGTAGGTCAGCGCCACGTCGGCCAGCACGTGGTTCAGCAGCGCGGCCTGTGCCACCGGCCTTCCGGCGCGGCCATAGGCAAAGCCCTTGCGCTTGGTGTAGGCCTCGGCGAGTTCGTCCTCGTCCTGCCAGGTGCTGCTGTCGACCAGCAGGTTGACGTTGGCACCGTACGCGCCGTCGGCGTTGCCGAACACGCGCAGCGCGGCGGTCTCGAGGTCGCCGCCATGCTCGCGCTGCCAGGCCAGCGCGTGCTTGCGCACGTAGTTGCGCTCCTCGGGCTCGTCGGCGCTGGCGCACAGCCAGGCGGCCTCGGCCAGCATGCGGATCTGCAGCGGCAGCAGGTCGCGGAAGATCCCCGACAGCGTCATCACCACGTCGACGCGGGGGCGGCCGAGCTGCTCCAGCGGGATCAGCGTGGCGCCGGCGAGGCGGCCGTAGCCGTCGAAGCGCGGCGCGGCACCCATCAGGGCCAGTGCCTGGGCCAGCGGCGCGCCCTCGCTCTTGAGGTTGTCGGTGCCCCACAGCACCAGGGCCACCGTCTCGGGCAGGCCGTGGCCGTCGGCGGCGTGGCGCTCCAGCAGCTTCTCGGCCTGGCGCGTGGCGTCGCGCACGGCCCAGGTGCTGGGGATGCGGAAGGGGTCGAAGCCGTGCAGGTTGCGGCCGGTGGGCAGCACCTCGGGGTTGCGCATCACGTCGCCGCCGGGCGCCGGCGGCACGAAGCGGCCGTCGAGCGCTCGCACGATGCCGGGAATCTCGTGGTCCTCGGCCATCAGCCGGTCGTCCCGCGCCAGCGCGGCCAGCGCGGCGACGGCATCGGCGTTGGCCGGGCGGCCGGCGTCGGCCAGGGCCTGCTCGGGGCTGCGCCCGCGCGTGACGGCCTCGACGCACTCGCGGCTCAGGCCGGCGGTGTTGTCGGCCTCCACGCGCGCCCACAGCAGGCTGGCGCGTTCGGCCGCACTTGGCGGCTTGCCCACGACGTGCAGGCCGTGCGGGATCAGCGTGTACTCCAGCTCCAGCACCTGCCCGGTGAGGCGCTGCACGTGCTGCTCGGCCTCGGCTGGCGTCCAGGCCGGCTCGGCGGCGGCGAGATCGAGTGCCGCCGCCTGCGACTGGATCAGCGTGGCCAGCGCCTGCTGCCCGGCGCCGGGCTCACGGCCGCGCCAGCTCTGCAGCGATCCCTTCAGGTCGAGCAGGCCGCGGTACAGCCCGGCCTCGGAGACCGGCGGCGTCAGGTAGCTCACCAGCGTGGCCGCGGCGCGGCGCTTGGCGATAGCGCCTTCGCTGGGGTTGTTGCTGGCGTACAGGTAGAAATTGGGCAGGTCGCGGATCAGGCGGTCGGGCCAGCAGCTGGCGGTCAGGCCGCTTTGCTTGCCGGGCATGAACTCCAGCGAGCCGTGGGTGCCGAAGTGCAGCACCGCGTCGGCCCGGAAGTCTTCGCGCAGCCAGCGGTAGAAGGCGCTGAAGGCGTGCGTCGGCGCGAAACCGCGCTCGAACAGCAGCCGCATCGGGTCGCCCTCGTAGCCCATGCCGGGCTGCACGGCGAGCACCACGTTGCCCAGTTCCACGCCGAGCACGAAGATCGAGCGGCCGTCGCTGAGCTGCCGGCCCGGTGCCGGGCCCCAGGCGGCCTCGATCTCCTTGAGCCAGGGCTCGCGCCGGACGTGATCGGCCGCCGGGATCTGCGCCAGCACGTTGGCGTCGGCGCCGAAGCGCTCGCGGTTGCCCTGCAGCAGGCGGCGGCGCAGGTCGTCGGCGCTGGCCGGCAGCTCGACCGTGTAGCCCTCGCGCTGCAGGCCCTTGAGCGTCTCGAAGGCGCTCTCGAACACCGACAGGTGCGCCGCCGTGCCCAGGTTGCCGGCATTCGGCGGGAAGTTGAACACCACCATCGCCACGCGGCGCTCGGCGCGGGCCTTGCGGCGCAGCGCCACCAGCCGGGCCACGCGTGCGGCCAGCATCGCCGTGCGCTCGCTGCAGGTCTGCATGTCGGTGTCGGCCTGCTCGAAGTGGCAGGCCTTCTCGCAGCCCTTGCAGGTGCTGCCGGCCGCGCCGCCGCGGCCGCCGTACACGCCGGGGCCGGTGGCGCCGTCGAGCTCGGGGATGGCGACCATGATGGTGGTCTCCACCGGCAGCAGGCCGCGCGCCGAGCCGCCCCACTCCGGCAGGCTCTGGAACTCCACCGAGTGCGCGGCCACGTAGGGCACGTCGAGCTTCGCGAGGATGGCCTCGGCGGCGCGCGAGTCGTTGTAGGCCGGCCCGCCCACCAGCGAGAAGCCGGTGAGCGAAAGCACCGCATCCACCGTGGCGCGTCCGTCGGCCATGAAGAAGCGCTCGATCGCGGGGCGGGAGTCCAGGCCCGACGCGAAGGCCGGCACCACCTGCAGGCCCTGCACCTCGAGCGCGGCGATCACGCCGTCGTAGTGGCGCGCGTTGCTGGCCAGCAGGTAGCTGCGCAGCAGCAGAAGGCCGACGCGGCCGCGTGCGCGCTCGGCCGGCACGAGCTGCGGCAGCGCGCCGATCTCGGCCGACAGGCGCCCGGGCAGGCGGGGGTGGTAGACGCCCACCTCGGGGTACTCCACCGGCCCGTCGGCAGCCGTCTTGCCGCGCAGCGCCGCGCGCGCGCCATCGCTGCCGCCCATGCCGGCGTAGCGGTCCACCAGGAAGCGGACCATGTTGACGACGTTGTCCTGCGAGCCGCCGAGCCAGTACTGCAGCGTCAGGAAATAGGCGCGCACGTCCTGTGCCGTGCCGGGGATGAACTTCAGCAGCTGCGGCAGCCGGCGCAGCATCTTCATCTGCCGCTCGCCGCTGCTGGCGCTGGGGGCCTGGCCGTCCTTGGCGGCTTCGGCCCCGCTCTTGCCGCGCAGCTTCTTCAGCAGGGCCAGCACGCCGCTGGCCGGCTTGGCCATGTCGAAGCGGCCCATGCGGGTCAGGCGCGACACCTCGCCGGCGCTCATCGCGCAGACCATCGCGTCGCAGTGCTCGCGGCGCGCCGCCAGGTCGTCGAGGATGGGCTTGAAGTGCTCTTCCATGAAGAGCATGGTCACCACGACGATGTCGGCGGCGGCGATGTCGTCCTTGCAGCGCTGCAGCGACGCCGCGTCGCTGGCCCACTCCGACGCGGCGTGCATCGTGAAGCGCAGCCCCGGCAGCTGGCGCTGCAGCGTGCCGCGTGCGCGCTCGGCCGCGCCTTGCAGGTGCGGGTCCATCGTCACCAGGACGAAGCGCAGCGGGGCGGTGGGGGCAGGCTTCATGCGGCTTGAGGGTGTTCAGCGGCCGAAATGGGCCTTGGCGTCGTACAGCGTCTCGACGGTGATGAGGGCCAGGCCCCGCTCGACCGCGAAGCGCTCGGTGTTGCGGCGCGCCTTGCCGCGCACGAAGAAGGGCACCTTCTGCAGTTCCTTCTGCGCGTCGGGGGCCCATGTGGCGCCGGCCTGCGCAGCCACGGCCACGGCGGCCTCCACCGGAGCGGGCTCGTTGGCGGCGGGCGCGGGCGCGGGCTCGACCACCGGCGCCTGGCTGGCCACCGGCACGCCCTCGCGCGGCGCGCCGGCGTGCGACAGGTGCGAGGCCGCGGCGCCCTCGTGGAACTCGAAGTCCTCGCGGAACATCGTCAGCAGGTGCTCCTCGAGGCCCATCATCAGCGGGTGCACCCAGGTGTCGAACAGCACCGCGGCGCCCTCGAAGCCCATCTGCGGCGAGTAGCGCGCCGGGAAGTCCTGCACGTGCACCGGCGCGCTGATCACCGCGCAGGGCAGCTTCAGCCGCTTGGCGATGTGGCGCTCCATCTGCGTGCCCAGCACCAGCTCGGGCTGCGCCTCGGCGATCTTCTGCTCGACCTCGAGGTAGTCGTCGCTGATCAGCGGCTCCACACCGTAGGTCGCCGCGGCCTCGCGCACGTCGCGCGCGAACTCGCGGCTGTAGGTGCCCAGGCCCACCACCTGGAAGCCCAGTTCCTCGGCCGCCACGCGCGCGGCGGCGATGGCGTGGGTGGCGTCGCCGAACACGAACACGCGCTTGCCGGTGAGATAGGTGCTGTCCACCGAGCGCGAGTACCAGCTGGCGCGCGAGCTGCTGCGCTCGAGCAGCGCGGTGGCATCGACGCCCGCGATCTGCGCCACCTCGGCGATGAAGCGCCGCGTGGCGCCCACGCCGATCGGCACGGTCTTGGTGAAGGGCTGGCCGAAGGCGCGCTGCAGGTAGCTGGCGGCCTGCGCGGCGATCTCGGGGTAGAGGACGACGTTGAAGTCGGCCTCGTGCAGCCGGGCGATGTCGGCGGCGGAGGCATCCAGTGGCGCCACCACGTGCACGTCGACGCCGATCTGGCCGAGCAGCTTGGTCACTTCGGCCACGTCGTCGCGGTGGCGGAAGCCCAGCGCCGTGGGGCCGAGCAGGTTGCAGCACTTGCGCTCGCGCTGCGGCCGGCGCGGCACGGCCTCGCGGCGCGGGGCCAGCGCGCGCACCAGCTGGTACAGCGTCTCGGAGGCACCCCAGTTTTCCTTGCGCTGGTAGGCGGGCAGCTCCAGCGGCACCACGGGGATGGGCAGCTTCAGGCCCTGGGCCAGGCCGCCGGGGTCGTCCTGGATCAGCTCGGCCGTGCAGCTGGCGCCCACCAGCAGGGCCTTGGGCCGGAAGCGCTCGAAGGCCTCGCGCGTGGCGGTCTTGAACAGCTCGGCGGTGTCGCCGCCGAGGTCGCGCGCCTGGAAGGTGGTGTAGGTGACGGGCGGACGGCGGTCGCGCCGCTCGATCATCGTGAACAGCAGGTCGGCGTAGGTGTCGCCCTGCGGCGCGTGCAGCACGTAGTGCACGTCGGTCAGGGCCGTGGCCACCCGCATGGCGCCCACGTGGGGCGGGCCTTCGTAGGTCCAGAGCGTCAGTTGCATGGGGTCAGGCCGCCGCGCGCGTGGGGTTGGACGGTGCCAGCAGCGCCCGCCGGCGCAGCGGGCGGGCGAAGAGCTCGGCCAGGTCGGCCGCCTGCTCGTAGCCGTGGATGGGCGTGAACACCAGCTCGATGGCCCACTTGGTGGTCAGGCCCTCGGCCTCCAGCGGGTTGGCCAGGCCCAGGCCGCAGACGGTGATGTCGGGGCGGTCGGCGCGGCAGCGGTCGAGCTGCTGCTCGACGTGCTGGCCTTCCGACAGCCGCGTGCCCGCGGGCAGCAGCGCCAGCTCCTCGGCCATCAGCTCGCGGTGCAGGAAGGGCGTGCCGACCTCCAGCAGCTCGGCACCGAGCTCGCGCGACAGGAAGCGCGCGATCGGGATCTCCAGCTGCGAGTCGGGGAAGAAGAACAGGCGCTGCCCGGCCAGCGATTCGCGCAGCCGCGTCAGCGCCACGGCGGCGCGCTCGCGGGCGCTGGCCGTCACGCGCTCGACCACGGCGGCGTCCACCCCGAAGGCGCGGGCGGCCGCCTGTAGCCAGCCGGTCGTGCCCTCGACGCCGATGGGGAAGGGCGCGCCCACGCGCTGCGCGCCGCGGGATTCGAGCGCGCGCGCCGTGTCGCCCAGGAAGGGCTGGGCGAGCAGGAAGCGCGTGCCCGGGCCGACGGCGGGCAGCGCGTCGCTGCGCCGCGCGGGCAGGAAGCCGATGCGCGCCGGCAGGCCCAGCTGGCCCAGCAGCCGTGCGAGCTGGTCCTCGACGATGTCGGGCAGCGCGCCCACCACCAGCAGCTGCGGCTCGGCCGTGGCCGCCATCACCGGCACCAGCGAGGCCAGGCAGGCGTCCTCGCCCTGCGTGAAGGTGGTCTCGATGCCGCTGCCGCTGTAGTTGAGCACGCGCACCCGCGGCAGGAACTGCGCGCTCAGGCGCTCGGCGGCGCGGTGCAGGTCGAGCTTGATGACCTCGCTGGGGCAGCTGCCCACCAGGAACAGCGTCTTGATGTCGGGACGGCGCTCCAGCAGCCGGGCGACGACGCGGTCGAGCTCGTCGTTGGCGTCGGCCAGGCCTGCCAGGTCGCGCTCGTCGAGGATGGCGGTGGCGAAGCGCGGCTCGGCGAAGATCATCACGCCGGCGGCGCTCTGGATCAGGTGCGCGCAGGTGCGCGAGCCCACCACCAGGAAGAAGGCGTCCTGGATCTTGCGGTGCAGCCAGACGATGCCGGTGAGGCCGCAGAAGACCTCGTGCTGGCCGCGCTCGCGCAGCACCGGCGCGGTGCTGCAGCCGGCGGACGCCGGGTGCAGGGGGATTACGCTGGCGGCGTTCATGCGGGCACTCCCTGCCGTTCGGTGGCGTCGGCGTCGCGCGCCGCCAGCCGCGCCGCGCGCAGCTTCAGCACGAACTGCGTGGCGTTGATGACGTAGGCGGCGTAGGCCGCCAGCGCCAGCAGCATCAACGCACGCGGGCCGAGCCAGCCGCCGAACAGCGCCAGCAGGTAGGCCGTGTGCAGCGCCAGCACCAGCATGCTGAAGACGTCTTCCCAGAAGAAGGGCTCGGCGAACAGGTAGACGTCGAACACCACCTTCTCCCAGATGCAGCCGGTGACCATGATCGTGTACAGCAGCAGCGTCTTCAGCACCACCGAGGCGGTGGCGAAGTCGTAGCCGGTGCCGGTGGCCAGGTAGCGCATCACCAGCACCAGGCTGGCGGCGAACACCAGGAACTGCAGCGGTGCCAGAAGCCCCTGCACCAGCGTCCACGCCGATGCGTCACGCCGACGCCGCTGCTCCGGGGTGTACAGCGGGGTCCGGTGGGCGGGGGCTCGGGTGGGGGTGGGCATCGTCGGCTCGGTTGCGGGGCGCAGGTCCCGGATCAGTCCCGTGGGTTCGGGGATGCAGGCAGCCTAGGTGTTCGCCGGGTGAATGTCAATCGAGATAGACGTAAACTAGCGTTGACACACGAACAGGACGACCATGAGGGTCCTTGCCCCTGCAGTCCGGGCGCCTGGACCACGAACACCGACGACGACCGTGACCGCATGCGCCGCTCGACACACGACCCACGAGGACATGGATGAGTGCAACCGGACGGGGTGAAGACGCCTTGCTCCGAGGTTTCGGGCGGCGGGCGCCTGCGGGCGAGGGTCCCGCCCTCTTTCACCATAGGCCGCCCGCGGTGTACAAGAGGGCTTGTTGCAGTGCTCGGCCCGGAACGCGGGTCCGGGCCGGGAGTTCCGGGCCGACCAAGGCCCCGCCGGGCTGTCTTGCCGGGTTGGGGAGGGCCGGCGGGCCCTGGCCGGACGCGCGGCCGTCGCTTCCCAAGGCGGCGGTGGCGGCGGTGAGGAGGTACCCAACATGCGGCCCAAACCGACCCCACAGTCCGACCCGCCCTGCCGGCCCGAGCCGGCTGCCTGGCCGGCGGCCGGTGGCGATGCGCCCGCAGGGCGCTTGGATGCCGACTTGAGCGCCGTGCGCATGCGCGTCTCGCGCCTCACCCACACGCTGGAGACCGACGTCATCCCGCGGCTGGTCCGCCAGCACCGCGAGGCGGCCGGCTCCGACCATGGCCAGCCCTCGCCCCAGGAGCTGATGGCCTTCGTGCAGGCCCTGATCGCCGAGGACGACGAGAGCACCGACCACGTCATCCTCGCGCTGCGCCAGCGCGGCGTGCCGATCGGCTCGGTCTACGTCGACCTGCTGGCCCCGGCCGCCCGGGAACTCGGCGCGATGTGGGAGCAGGACCGGGTCGACTTCGCCACCGCCACCGTCAGCCTGGGGCGGCTGCAGCGGCTGATGCGGCAGCTGAGCCCCGATTTCGGCCGCGAGGTCGAGCACCCGTTCCACGGCCGGCGGGTGCTGCTGACGCAGCCCGAGGCCGAGCAGCACATGTTCGGCCTGTCGATGGTGGCCGAGTTCTTCCGCCGCGAGGGCTGGGACGTTCTTGGCGGCGTCGCCGGCGTCGGCGTGGAGGCGGTGGCCTGGGTCCGGCGCGACTGGTTCGACGCGGTCGGTTTTTCGATCGGCAGCGAGGTCGGGCTGCCCTGGCTGCGCGATACCATCGCGGCCGTGCGCCTGGCATCCCGCAATCCTTCGTTGGTCGTCCTGGTCGGCGGCCCGTTGTTTTCCCTCCACCCCGAGCGGGCGGTCGAGGTCGGTGCCGACGCCACCACCGACGGTCGCAGTGCGCCCGCCCTGGCGGAGTCGCTGGTGTCGCAGCGCGTGCAGCAGCAGTCCGGGACTGCACGCGTGACCTGAACGGTGTCTTAACCCGGGAGAAGCCCCATTGAGCTTGGGACTGATCCGCCGAAGCGAGCCGAAAGACCTCGAATGAGGCGCGCGACGGCGAGGAAGCAGGACCTCATCGCGGAACTCGACGTTCGTGTGGCGAACCGCCTCCTGGGCACCGCCAGCGATGTCGTGCTCGTGCTCGACCGCGACGCCGTCGTGCTGGATCTGCACGTGCCCGATCCCCAGCTGGCGCAGTTGCTCGGCGAGGGCTGGCGGGGGCGCCCCTGGCGCGAACTGGTCACGGTCGAAGGCCGCGACAAGATCGGCAGCCTGCTCGAGGACGCCCGGGCCGGGCAGCCTGCGCGCTGGCGCCAGGTCAACCACGCGGTGGCCGGGCGCGACGACATTCCCGTTTCGTACACCGCGCTGGCCCTGGGCGACGAGGCCCCGGGTCCCCGCAAGCCGGCACTGGTGGCCCTGGGCCGCGATCTGCGCGCCACCGCGCAACTGCAGCGGCGGCTGGTCGACGCCCAGCAGGCCATGGAGCGCGACTACTGGCGCTTCCGCGAGGCCGAGACGCGCTACCGCACGCTGTTCCAGACGGCCCCGGAGGCGGTGCTGATCGCCGACGGCATGTCGCTGAAGCTGCTGGAGGCGAATCCGGCCGCCGAAACGCTGTTCGGGCGCGGTCCTGGCCGTTTGGCGGGGGTGGCGCTCCTGGGCCTGTTCGACGCCGCGTCGCAGTCTCGCCTGCAGCCGCTGCTGGTGGCCAGCCGGGGCGGCGTCGTCGACGCGGCCCTGGAGCGCCTGCGTGTGCGTCTGGCCGGCGGTGCGTCGGCGCCTGCGGATGCCGAGTTCGAGGTCTCGCTGGCGGTGTTCCGGCAGCAGCAGTCGGCACAGCTGCTGCTGCGCGTGCGCCCCGCCACGGCGGGTGCGTCGGCCGGCGCGGGGCGCCGGGCATCGCGGTCCGGCGGGGCGGGCGTCGAGGACCACTCCCACCTGCTCGAGGCCTACGAGCGCCAGACCGCCGACGCGCTGGCCTTCACCGACGCGCAGGGCCGCATCCTGCGCGCCAATGCCGCGTTCGCCGCCCTGGCCCAGCTGCCCAGCCCCGACGCCGCCCGCGGTGCGTTGCTGGACCGCTGGCTCGGCCGCACCGGCGTCGAGCTGAACGTGCTGCTGACCAACCTGCGCAACGCCGAGGTCGTCGTCGCCTTCCCGACGGTGCTGCGCGGCGAGGTCGGCGTGGAGCACGAGGTCGAGGTCTCGGCCACGCGGCTCGATGCCGGCGCCGCGCCGGCGCTGGCCTTCTCGCTGCGCGACATCGGCCGCCGCATGGACGGCGGCGAGCGCGCCGTGGCGACGCTGGCGCGATCCCCCGGCGAGCTCACCGAGCTCGTGGGTCGCGTGCCCATGAAGGACATCGTCGCCGAGACGGCCGAGGTCATCGAGCAGCTGTGCATCGAGACGGCCCTGCAGATGACGCACAACAACCGCGCGCTGGCGGCGCAGTTCCTGGGCCTGTCCCGGCAGAGCCTGTACGTCAAGTTGCGCCGCTACGGGCTGGCCGCCGGCGAGGCGGTGGGCGAGGGCGGCGGCGAGGGTGACGACTAGGAGCGTGGGCGGGTTGGGGGTATCGGTCGTGGCCGCACACGACCGCATCGGGCGAACAGTCAAGTTGGATTGACGCTCACGATGTAAATTCGGATTGACGTTTTCGGGTCCAGGGCTCACCATGCCGCCATGGCCTTGCCCGCGCCCTCGGCGGTTGCCGAACTGCTGAAGCCGATCACCTGGTTCCCACCGATGTGGGCCTTCGGGTGCGGTGTCGTCGCCTCGGGGCAGTCGCTCGACGGTCGCCTGGGTCTGGTGCTGGCCGGGGTGCTGCTGGCCGGGCCGGCCGTCTGCGCCACGAGCCAGGCGGTCAACGACTGGTTCGACCGCCACGTCGACGCCATCAACGAGCCCCATCGCCCCATCCCCTCGGGCCGCATGCCGGGCCGCTGGGGGCTGTACGTCGCCATCGTCTGGACGGTGCTGTCGCTGCTGCTGTCGACGGTGCTTGGGCCCTGGGGCTTCGGCGCGGCGGTGGTGGGGCTGCTGCTGGCCTGGGCCTACAGCGCGCCGCCACTGCGTCTGAAGCGCAACGGCTGGTGGGGCAATGCCGCCTGCGGCATCAGCTACGAGGGCCTGGCCTGGGTCACGGGCGCGGCGGTGATGGCCGGCGGCGCCATGCCCGACCTGCGCTCGCTGATCCTGGCGGCGCTGTACAGCGCCGGGGCGCACGGCATCATGACGCTGAACGACTTCAAGTCCATCGCGGGCGACCGCCGCATGGGCATCGCCTCGCTGCCGGTGCAGCTGGGACCGCGCCGCGCCGCCATCGCCGCCGCCGGCACCATGGTGCTGTCGCAGGCGCTGGTCATCGCGCTGCTGCTCGACTGGGGCCGCCCCTGGCACGCCGCGGCCATCGCCGCGCTGGTCGTGGTGCAGGTGCTGATGGCGCGCCGCTTCGTGGCCGCGCCGGTGGAGCGCGCGGTCTGGTTCAGCGGCCTCGGCGTCACGCTGTTCGTGGCCGGCATGCTGGTGAGCGCGTTCGCGCTGCGTGGGCTGTGAGCTGGGTCGCCATCTTCCGCATGGGCCTGGTGCAGATGGCGCTGGGTGCCATCGTCGTGCTCACCACCTCCACGCTCAACCGCGTGATGGTGGTGGAGCTGCAGCTCGCGGCCATGGTGCCGGGCCTGATGGTGGCGCTGCACTACGCGGTGCAGCTCACGCGGCCGCGCATGGGCTTCGGCTCCGACAGCGGTGGCCATCGCACGCCCTGGATCGTGGGCGGCATGGCGGTGCTGGCGCTGGGCGGCTTCGGCGCCGCCGTCGGCACGGCCTGGGCCACCACGGCGCCCACCGCGGGGCTGCTGCTGGCCGCGGGCAGCTTCGTGCTGGTGGGCCTTGGCGTGTCGGCCACCGGCACCTCGGTGCTGGCGCTGCTGGCCACGCGCGTGCCGCCCGAGCGCCGCGCGGGTGCGGCCACGCTGGTGTGGGTGATGATGATCGTGGGCCTGGCCGGCAGCGCCGGCCTGTCCGGCCACTTCCTCGATCCCTACAGCCCGCAGCGGCTGGTGCAGGTGTCGGGCGTGGTGTCGGCGCTGGCCCTGGCCCTGGCGGTGGCCGCGATCGCCGGCGTCGAGCGCTCGGCGGCGCGCGTGACGGCCCCCAGCCAGGACCGGCCGCCCTTCCGCGCCGCGCTGGCCGAGGTCTGGCGCGAACCCGACGCCCGCCGCTTCACGGTCTTCGTGCTCGTGTCCATGCTCGCCTACAGCGCGCAGGATCTCATCCTCGAGCCCTTTGCCGGCATCCGCTTCGGCTTCTCGCCCGGCGAGAGCACGCAGCTCTCGGGCCTGCAGCACGGCGGCACGCTGGCCGGCATGCTGCTGGCCGCGATGGCCGGGCGGCGCGTGGCCGGCGTGTCGCTGGGCTCGCTGCGGCACTGGATCCTCGGCGGCTGCCTGGCCTCGGCGCTGGCGCTGGGCGGGCTGGTGGCGGGGGCCGTGGTGGGCCCTGGCTGGCCGCTGCGCGCCAACGTGTTCCTGCTCGGCGTGGCCAACGGCGCGTTCTCGATCGCCGCCATCGGCTCGATGATGGCGCTGGCCGGCCAGGGCCGCGAGTCGCGCGAGGGCACGCGCATGGGCCTGTGGGGTGCCGCCCAGGCGGTGGGCTTCGCCGTGGGCGGCGTGGCCGGCACCGCCGCCAGCGACCTGGCGCGCTGGGCGCTGGGCTCGCAGGTGGCGGCCTACGGCCTGGTATTCGCCGTCGAGGCGGTGCTCTTCATCGCCGCAGCCGTGCTCGCGCTGCGCATCGCCATGCCCAGGCCGGTGGCCGCCACCGCGCCGCGCCCCGAACCCACAGCACGCGCGTCGCCGCGCGCAGGAGGAACCGCATGAACGCATCGCAGAACGATCCGCACACCTACGACGCGGTCGTCGTTGGCGGCGGGCCTGCCGGCGCCACGGCCGCGCACGACCTCGCCCGGCAGGGCCTGAGCGTGCTGCTGCTCGACCGCGCTGGCCGCACCAAACCCTGCGGAGGCGCCATCCCGCCGCGGCTGATCAAGGACTTCGAGATCCCCGACCACCTGCTGGTGGCCAAGGCGCGCTGCGCCCGCATGGTCTCGCCGTCCGACCAGCGCGTGGACATCCCCATCGAGGGCGGCTTTGTGGGCATGGTCGACCGCGACGTCTTCGACGAGTGGCTGCGCGAGCGCGCCGCCGGCGCCGGCGCCGTGCGCCGCCGCGGCCGCTACACCGGGCTGACGCGCGACGCCGCCGGCACCGCCATCGTGCATTTCGAGACCGATGCCCGCGCCGTGGGCGAGGGCGGGCCGCAGGAACCGGCGCGCGCCCAGGTGCGCGCGCGCTGCGTCATCGGCGCCGACGGCGCCCGCAGCGAGGTGGCGCGGCAGAACGTGCCCGACGCGGATCGGACCAGCTACGTCTTCGCGTACCACGAGATCGTCGCCAGGCCCTCGAACCCGCCCGCTGGCTACGACCCCAGCCGCTGCGACGTGGTCTACCGCGGCGAGCTGTCGCCCGACTTCTACGGCTGGGTGTTCCCGCACGGCGACACGCTGTCCATCGGCACCGGCAGCGCCGACAAGGGCTTCTCGCTGCGCAACGCCACCGCCAAGCTGCGCGCCGCCAGCGGCCTGGACACCGCGCCCACGCTGCGCCGCGAGGGCGCGCCCATCCCGATGAAGCCGCTGCCGCGCTGGGACAACGGGCGCGACGTGGTGCTGGCCGGCGACGCCGCCGGTGTCGTCGCCCCGGCCTCGGGCGAGGGCATCTACTACGCGATGACGGGCGGACGCCTGGCTGCCGAAGCCGCGGCCGAGTTCCTGCGCACCGGCCAGGCCAAGGCCCTGAAGCTGGCGCGCAAGCGCTTCATGCGCGAGCACGGCACGGTGTTCTGGGTGCTGGGCATCATGCAGCGCTTCTGGTACGTGAACGACAAGCGCCGCGAGCGCTTCGTCAGCATCTGCCGCGACAAGGACGTGCAGCAGCTCACCTTCGAGTCGTACATGCACAAGAAGCTGGCACGCAAGAAGCCGATGGCGCACGTGCGGATCTTCTTCAAGGACGTGGCGCACCTGCTCGGCCTCGTTCGGGCCTGACAGCTGGACCACACCTCCACGCGGATGCGCCCCTCTTGCCGGCGCCCTTCACCATGACCCGCCCGCAGGCCGACGTTGCCGAACTCGCGGTGCTCGCGCAGTACGCGCCGCACCTGGCGCAGGCCTTCGCGAGCCTGGCCTGCGACATCGCGCTGGTCATCGACCGCGAGGGCATCATCACGGCCATCGCGCACAACGAGGCGCGCAGCCTGGCCGCGGCCAGCCAGGGCTGGCTCGGCCGGCCGCTGAGCAGCACCGTGACGCTGCAGACGCGCCACAAGGTCGAGAAGCTGCTCGCCGACGTGCTGGCCACCGGCATCGCCCGGCGCCGCGAGGTGAACCTGGAGCGCGCCCCCGGCGCGCCGGCCGCCGACGACGACATCGCCGTGGCCTACACCGCGCTGCGCCTGGGACCCGACGGCCCCGCGCTCGCCGTCGGCCAGGACCTGCGCACGCTGGCGCGCATGCAGCAGCGCTTCGTGCGCGTGCAGCAGGAGCTGGAGCGCGGCTACGTGGCGGCCATGGCCGCCGAGCGCGCCGGCACGCGCGCCTTGCCGGGGCTGGACGAGGCGCCGCTGGACGAGGCCTCGCGCGCTGCCTTCGCGGCGTGGTTGCTGGCCGAGCGCCAGTCGGGAGACGTCCCGCCAGCCGCACCGCGCCGCGAGCCAGAGGCTTGAGGCTTGGGGCGGGCCGTGCCGCGGCCCGGCGCCGGCCCGCAGGGCCCGGCACCGCGCGCGGCTCGGGCACACTGGCGGACATGAGCGACACCTCCCAGGGCCCTCTGCAGGGCCTGCGCGTCATCGAGTTCGCCGGCATCGGCCCGGCGCCCCTGGCCTGCATGCTGATGGCCGACCTCGGCGCCGACGTCGTGCGCGTCGACCGCCTGGAGCCCAGCGGCCTGGGCCTGGCGCTGGCCCCGGCCGACGACGTCAACGCCCGCGGCCGGCGCTCGGTCGCGCTCGACCTCAAGCAGCCCGCCGGCCGTGACGCCGCGCTGCGCCTGGTGGCCGGCGCCGACGTGCTGGTCGAGGGTTTCCGCCCGGGCGTGATGGAGAAGCTGGGCCTCGGCCCCGAGCCCTGCCTGGCGACGAACCCCGGCCTGGTCTACGGCCGCATGACGGGCTTCGGCCAGCAGGGCCCGCTGGCCGCGCGGGCGGGACACGACCTGAACTACGTTGCCCTCACGGGCCTGCTCAACGCCATCGGCCCCGCGGGCGGCGCGCCACTGCCGCCGCTGAACCTGGTGGGCGACTACGGCGGCGGCGCGCTGTTTCTGGCCTTCGGCGTGATGGCGGCCCTCTGGGAGCGCCAGCGCTCCGGCCGCGGCCAGGTGGTCGACGCCGCGATGGTGGACGGCGCCGCGGCGCTGGGCTCCATCTTCTGGGGCCTGCACGCGGCCGGGCAGTGGCGTCCCGAGCGGGGCAGCAACCTGCTCGACGGCGGCGCGCCCTTCTACGCCTGCTACGAAGCCGCCGACGGCCGCTGGATGAGCCTGGCGGCGCTGGAGCCCAAGTTCTTCGCCGAGGCCGTGAGCGTGCTGGGGCTGGACGCGGCCTGGCTGCCGCGTCAGTACGAGCGCCGCGCCTGGCCGGCGCTGCGCGAGGTCATCGCGGCGGCCTTCCGCACCCGCACGCAGGCCGCCTGGACGGAGCGCTGCGCCGCCAGCGACGGCTGCATCGCGCCGGTGCTGGACTTCGACCAGGCCGCCCAGCACCCGCATGCCCGGGCGCGCGAGGGCTTTGTCGAGGTCGGCGGCCGGCTGCAGCCGGCCCCGGCGCCGCGCTTCTCGCGCACGCCCGCGCCCCGGCCCCGGCCGGCGCCCGAGCCGGGGGCCCACACCGAGGCGGTGCTCGCCGAGGCCGGCCTCGACGTCACCGCGCTGCGCGCCGCGGGGGTGCTGCGATGAGCCCCGACCGCGCCCCGACGCACGCCACGCCCGCCGACGCGCGGCGTGCCGCCTCGCTGATCCTGCTGCGCGACGGCGAGCGGGGCCTGGAGGTGCTGATGCTGCGCCGCGCCGAGCGCGACGGCGACATGCGCAGCGGCGTCACCGTGTTCCCGGGCGGCGTGCTCGACCCGCGCGACCGCGAGGCCCACGGCCGCGTGCACGGCGCCGACGACGCCACGCTCAGCGCCCGCCTGGGCCTGCCCGAGGGCGGCCTGGACTACGCCATCGCGGCCGTGCGCGAGACCTTCGAGGAGGTCGGCCTGCTCATCGCGCGCGAGGCCGACGGCCGGCCGGTCACCCCGGCCCGGGCCCAGGCGCTGGCCCCCTGGCGCGACCGCCTGCACCGCAACGAGGCCAGCGTGCCGATGCTCTGCGACGCCGCCGGCCTGACGCTCGACCTGAGCGGTCTCCTCTACCACAGCCACTGGCTCACGCCGCCGGGCTCGCCCAAGCGCTTCGACACGCGCTTCTTCATCACCGCGGCGCCACAGGGCCAGCAGGCCGTGCCCGACCTGGGCGAGGCCGTGGAGCTGATGTGGCTGACCCCCGCCGAGGCGCTGTCGCGCGAGCGCGGGCTCAAGCTGCTGCCGGTGACCGAGGTCACGCTGCGCGAGCTGTCGGCCTTTGCCGACACGGCCGCGGCGCTGGCGGCGTCGCGCGCGCGCGGCACCGTGCCCTGCGTGATGCCGCGGCGCGCGCTGCGCGGCGGCCGGATGACGGTGGTGCTGCCGCATGAGCTGCCCTACGCCGAGATTGGCCGCCTCGACCCCGAGGGCCGGGCCGATGCGCTGGCCGAACTGCTGCCGGGCCGCCTGGTGTGGCTGTCGCCGCGCGTGGCGCGCCTGACGGCGCCCAACCCCGGGCCGATGACAGGCCCCGGCACCAACAGCTACCTCGTGGGCAGCGGCCACCGCTGGGTGGTGATCGACCCCGGCCCCGCGCTCGAGCCCCACGTGCAGGCGCTGGTGGCGGCGCTGCCGGCGGCCGCTGAAGGCCGCCCGGTGGCCATCCTGGCCACGCACACCCACCGCGACCACTCGCCCGCCGCCGCGCCGCTGGCCGCCGCCACGGGCGCGCCGGTGTGGGGACGCCGGCCCGGCCACCCGATGTGGCAGGACGACAGCTTCCGCCCCGACCATGAGCCCGCCGACGGCGAGCGGCTCGAACTCGGCGAGGGCGTCACGCTGCACGCCGTGCACACGCCGGGCCATGCCAGCAACCACCTGTGCTGGTGGCTCGAGCAGGAGCGGCTGCTGTTCACCGGCGACCACGTCATGCAGGGCTCCACCGTCGTCATCAACCCGCCCGACGGCGACATGGCCGCCTACCTGCGCTCGCTGCAGGCGCTGCGCCAGGCGCACGACGCGGGCGCGCGGCCGCTGGAGTGGCTGGCGCCGGGGCACGGCTTCCTGGTCGCCGACCCGCCGGCGGTGCTGGACGCGCTGGTGGCCCACCGCCTGCGGCGCGAGGCCAAGGTGCTGGCGGCCCTGGAGGCCACGCCGCGCCTGCTGGAGGCACTGCTGCCCCGCGTGTACGACGACGTGCCGGCCGCGCTGCATGGCGTGGCGGCGCGCTCGCTGCTGGCGCACCTGCTCAAGCTGCAGGGCGAAGGGCGGGCCGTGCAGGCCGCCGAGGGCTGGTCAGGCGGCCGCTGACCCGGGCTCGTCGGCGTCGCGCCAGGTGCCGTCCAGCAGCACCTGGTGCGGCCGGAACTGCGCCTTGTAGGCCATCTTGGGGCTCTGCGCGATCCAGTAGCCCAGGTACACGTGCGGCAGCTTCAGGATGCGCGTCTGCTCGATCTGCCACAGGATGCTGTAGGTGCCGTAGCTGGTGTGCGGCTCGGGCTCGTAGAAGGTGTACACGGCCGAGATGCCGTCGGACAGCACGTCGAGGATGCTCACCATCTTCAGCGCGCCGCTCTGGCCGTCGACCCCAGGCTCGCGGAACTCCACCAGGCGCGAGTTGACGCGGCTCTGCAGCAGGAACTGCGTGTACTGGTCGACGCTGTCCTGGTCCATGCCGCCGCCGGCGTGGCGGCCGCTCTGGTAGCGCAGGTAGAGCTGGTAGTGCTCGGGCACGAAGCCCAGCCGCAGCACGCGCGACTGCAGCGCCCCGTGCTGGCGCTGCGCGCGTTTCTGGCTGCGCGTGGGCCGGAAGCGCTCGACCGGCACGCGCAGCGGTACGCAGGCGCGGCAGCCGTCGCACCAGGGCCGGTAGGTGAACATGCCGCTGCGCCGGAAGCCGTTGGCGACCAGGCCCGAGTAGGTCTCGGCGTGGATCAGGTGGCTGGGCGTGGCGACCTGCGAGCGCGCCTGCCGGTCGGGCAGGTAGCTGCACGGGTACGGGGCCGTCGCATAGAACTGCAACGACCGCAGCGGCAATTCCTTGGGGTGCGTCACGCGGGGTCGGGCGTTGGCGTGGCGGGCGGCTCCAGCAGCAGCGCCCAGTCGGCCGGATCATAGGCCCAGGCCCTGGGGCCCTCGGCCCCCGAGCTGCGGGCCACGTGGGCCAGGAAGGCCTCGCGCGGCACCTCGCGCGCGCCCAGGCTGGACAGGTGCCGCGTGTTCTGCTGGCAGTCGATCCAGTCGATGCCGTGTCGGCGGCAGGCCGCCACCAGCGCCGCCAGCGCGATCTTGCTGGCGTCGGTGGCGTGCGAGAACATCGACTCGCCGTACGCCATGCGCCCCAGCTGCACCAGGTAGAGCCCGCCCGCCAGCCGGCCCTGCACCCAGGTCTCGACGCTGTGAACGCGGCCCATGGCGCCCCAGGCGACGTAGGCGTCGCGCACCTCGGGCACGATCCAGGTGCCGTCCTGGCCCTCGCGCGGGGTCCGCGCGCAGGCGTCGATGACGGCGGCCAGGTCGTGGTCGAAGCGGATCTCGCAGCCCGGCGTGCGCAGGAAGCGGCGGAGGGTCTTCCTCAGCGTGTGCGACAGCCGGAACTCCGCCACCGGCAGCACCATGCGCGGGTCGGGGCTCCACCACAGCGGCGGCTGGCCCGGGCTGTACCAGGGGAAGATGCCGGCGCGGTAGGCCTCTTCCAGCCGTGCCGGCGTGACGCGGCCGCCGGCCGCCACGAGGCCCGGCGCCTCGGTGCCGGGGCCCAGCGCCACCGAGGGGTGCGGCAAGGGCTGGGTGTCGTCGATCCAGCGTATCAGCGACATGGGGGCCAGGGCGCCGCGTTCAGCGGTCCGCGAGCGTCTTCCAGAGGAAAGCGTACTCGATGGCCTGCATCCGCGCCCGCTGGGCGTTGTCGGCGGCGCCGCCGTGGCCGCCCTCGATGTTCTCCCAGTACCACACGCGGTGGCCCTGCTCGATCATGCGCGCGGCCATCTTGCGGGCGTGGCCCGGGTGCACGCGGTCGTCGCGCGTGCTGGTGACGAACAGCACCGGCGGCAGCTTCTGCGTCGGCTTCACGTTCTGGTAGGGGCTGTACTGCGAGATGAAGGCCCAGTGCTCGGGCTTGTCGGGGTCGCCGTACTCGGCCATCCAGCTCGCGCCGGCGAGCAGCTTGTGATAGCGGCGCATGTCCAGCAGCGGCACCTGGCAGACCACGGCGCCAAAGAGCTCCGGCCGCTGCAGCATCACCGCGCCCACCAGCAGGCCGCCGTTGCTGCCGCCCTCGATGCCCAGGTGCGCCGGGCTCGTCACCTTGTCGCGGATCAGCGCCTCGGCGACGGCGGCGAAGTCGTCGTAGCTCTTCTGCTTGTGGCCGAGGATCGCCGCCTGGTGCCAGGCCGGACCGAACTCGCCGCCGCCGCGGATGTTGGCCAGCACGAAGACGCCGCCCTGCGTCGTCCAGGCGCGGCCGATGCCGCCGCTGTACCAGGGCGTCATCGGCACCTCGAAGCCGCCGTAGCCGTACAGCAGCGTGGGGTTGCGGCCGTGGGCCGTCGCGCCCTTGGGCCAGACCACGAAGTAGGGCACGCGCGTGCCGTCCTTGCTGGTGGCGAAGCGCTGCTCCACGCGCATGCCCTCGGCGTTGAAGAAGCTCGGGCGCGACTTGAGCCGGTCGCGCACGTCGCTGCCGGTGCGGCCGAGCCACAGCGTGTCGGGCTGCAGGAAGTCGGCGCTGGTGAGCAGGTAGTCCTCGGCCAGCGGGTCGTCCTTCTGCAGCGGGTCGTGCAGCGGCGCCACCGACAGCGTGCCGGGGTGGGGCGCCTGCACCGCGCGGCGCGTCCAGGCCGCGCCGGGGCGGGCCGGCTGCGCCCACTCCTCGAGCCGGTTGGCCACGTTGTCCAGGATGTTCAGCACGATGCGGCTGCGCGTCGTCGTGGTGTCCTCCAGCGAGCGCGTGGCGCTGGGGGTGAACAGCGCTGTCCAGGTCGCGCGGCCGGCCAGGTAGGCCTGGGCGTCGGCCACCAGCAGCGATCCGCGCACGAAGCGCTGGGCGCCGTGCTGCCAGTCGCTGCGCAGGTCCATCAGCACGTGCTCGCGCCAGAAGCGCAGGTTGGCGTCCAGCGGCTTGGGCAGCGGCACCAGCCGCTCGCCCTGCAGCAGCACCATCTCGGAGCTGTAGAAGTCGGGGGCGCGGAAGAACACCGTGCGCTCGAAGCCCGGCGTGCGGTCGACGCTCACGAAAGCGTAGACGTCGTCGACGCGGCCCTCGAAGGCCGTCTTCGCATCGGCCAGCGGCGTGCCGCGCCGCCAGCGCTTGACGACGCGCGGGTAGCCGCTGGTCGTCAGCGAGCCCGGGCCGAAGTCGGTGCCGATCCAGAGGCCGTCGCCATCGGCCCAGGTGACGGAGGTCTTGGCCTCGGGCACGGTGAAGCCGCCCTCCGAAGCCGGCACGAAGCGCTTCGCGACGAGGTCGAACTCGCGCACCACGGTGGCGTCGGCGCCGCCGCGCGACAGCTGCAGCAGGCAGCGCCGGTAGGCCGGCCCGTGGCAGGTGGCGCCGCCCCAGACCCAGTTCTCGCCCTCGGCCTTGCCCAGCGCGTCGAGGTCGAGCACGGTCTCCCAGGCGGGCTGCGGCTTGCGGTACTCCTCCAGCGTCGTGCGGCGCCACAGGCCGCGCGGGTTGGCGGCGTCGCGCCAGAGGTTGTAGACGTGGCTGCCGATGCGGCGGATGGCGGGGATCTGGTCGCGCGAGTCCAGCACCTCGCGGATGGCCTTCTCGCGCTCGGCGAAGCCGGGGCGCGCCATCAGCGCCGCCTCGGTGATGGCGTTGCGCCCGCGCACCCAGGCCAGCGCGCGCTCGCCGGTCACGTCTTCGAGCCAGAGGAAGGGGTCGGTGTCGGTGGTCATCGGGGCGGCGGCGGGCGGGGCGGCGGGGGTCTGGGCGACGGCCGGCAGGGCCAGCGCCAGCGCGGCCGCGGCCAGCAGGGACTTGAAGCTCATCGGGATTCGGGCCACAGGGCCTGGGGTTGGACTTCGATCGACTGGGACGGGTCGGCCACCCAGACGAGGCCGTCCTGCACCGTCACCTGCAGCTGCATCGAGCGCTGGGCCAGGCCGGCCAGCGCCTGGCTCTGCGCCGACGGCAGCTGCCACACCGACAGGTTGGCCAGCCGCGTGACCTTGCCCCGCAGCGCCGACCACCACACCGGCACGCTGCTCGCGTAGGCGAACACGCTCACGCGGGCGGCACGGCCGCAGGCCTTGGCCAGGCGGCGGTCGTCGGGCTGGCCGACCTCCACCCACTGCAGCAGCTGGCCGGAGAGGTCGTGCTGCCACAGGTCGGGCTCGTCGGCGTCGGACAGGCCGCGCGCCGCCTGCAGCGCGTCGGCGCCGTCGCCGCCGTCGGCCAGCAGGGCGTGGGCCAGCACGCGTACCATGAGCCGCTCCTCGGTCTCGGAGGGGTGGAGGGCCAGCGTCAGCTGGTGCGTGGCGTAGACGCTGCGATCCATGTCGGCCACCTGCACGGCGGCCTTGTAGATGGTGGACTTCAGCGCCATGGCGCGTTCGGTGAACGGGGCATCGGTGTTCAGCGGGCCAGGGGCTCCGCCGCGGGGCAGGGTGCGGGCTGGCACTGTGCCACAGGCGCTGCGTGCGCCGCGGCGGCAGGGCCCCGCGCCATCAACGCTGTTCGAGGCGGGCCTTCAGCGTGGCCAGGCTGTCGTCGAAGTCGCCGCCCACGCGGCGGTCGGCGAACAGGGCCACCCAGCGGAACATGGGGTTGCCGCCCATGTCGCCGCGCATGGTCCAGCGCAGCTCGGTGCCCCCGGCGGCCGGGGCGAGCAGCATCTCGCCCTTCGACACACCGTCGAAGCCCTCGAAAGTCAGCTCGTAGGCCAGGCGCCGCGCCGGTTCGGCCCCGGTGAAGCTCATGCGCCCGTTGCCTTCGGAGGCGCTGGTCCACGACCAGGCGGCGCCGGCCCCGCTGGTCGGGCCTTCGTAGCGGATCTGCATGGCCGGGTCGCGGCGGGTCCAGACCGACCAGTCCTTCCAGCGCCGCGGATCGGCCACCTGCTCGAACACGCGCTCGGCCGGCGCGGCGATGACGATGCGTCGCTCGACCTCGAAGCGGCCCGACAGCAGCAGGCTGCCGACCGTCAGCACCAGGCCGAGCACGGCCACGGCGGTGAACAGGGCTTTCAGAAACTTCTTGAACATCGGGGCATCCGGCGGCGCCACCGCGGGCGAACCCGGAGTGTGGCCGGGCCTTGCCGTCGGGGCAAGGGTGGCAGAATCCGCGGCCTTCCCGCTCTGCGACCGCCTGTCGCGCCGCCCGCCTCGGCGCCCCGTGCCGGGCCCCGGCCCTCGGGTTCTCCCGACGGAACCTCGTGCACGCCCGGCGGTCGATGATCCGAACGAGACCGAGGTATCCCTGCGCATGAAGCCCACTCCGCTGCTGCTGCTGCTGGCCAGCATCGCCTTGCCCCTGTCGCACGCCGTGGCGCAGACGGCCACCACCCCGGCGCGTCCCGCGGCCAAGCCTGCCGCGCCGCCTGCCAAGCCGGCGGCCAAGCCTGCGGCGCCGGCCGCGCCGGCCGCACCCGCGGCGGCC
>CAIKLM010000168.1 GCA_903828235.1 uncultured beta proteobacterium
AGGTGGCGGCGCGCTGGGTGGTGCTGGCCACCGGCGCCGCGGCGCCGCCGCTGGCGGCGGCCGGGCTGGCCGAGCGCCACACGCCCAGCGGCGTGGCGCTGCGCGGCTACATCCGGCACGAGGCGATGGCGGAAGAACTGCGCGAGCTGCAGCTGGTGTGGCACCCGCGGCTGAAGGGCGGCTACGGCTGGATCTTCCCCGCCCCCGGGGGGCAGTTCAACATCGGCATCGGCGTGGTCGGCAGCCACGAGGTCGGCGGCGACGGCCGCGGCCGGCGCCGCGCCGGCCCCAACCTGCGCCGCATGTTCGACACCTTCTGCGAGCTGCACGAGCCTGCGCGCCGCCTGGTGCAGCAAGGCACCTGGACGGGCGAGCTCAAGGGCGCGCCGCTGCGCTGCTCGCTGGCCGGCGCGCGCTTCTCCAGGCCCGGCCTGCTGGGCACCGGCGAGGCCATCGGCAGCACCTACGCCTTCACGGGCGAGGGCATCGGCAAGGCGCTCGAGACCGGGCTGGCCGCGGCCGACGCGCTGCTGGCCGGCGCCGCCGACGATGCCGCCGTGCGGGCACACTACGCCGCCACGCTGGCGGCGCTGAAGCCGCTCTTCGACACCTACGAGCGGGCCAACTACGTCAACCGCTGGCCCTGGATCGCCAACCTGGTGGTCAGCCGCGCGCGCCGGAGCCCGGCCATCCTGCGCAAGCTGCAGGGCCTGCTCGAGGAGACGCAGAACCCCGGCAACCTGTTCAGCATCCGGGGCATGGCAAGGCTGATGTTCGACTGACTCACCCAACCCCGACCCCACCGGAACCCGCATGACCAAGACCGCCGCCTCCGCCCGTTGCGCCCTGCTGGCCTCGTTGACCGCCCTGGCGGCCTGCGGGGGTGGTGGCGGCAGTTCACCCGCTCCCGCGCCGGCCCCGGTGGCCTGCACGCCGTCGCCGCCGCCGCCGCCGCCGGTCACGGTGTCCGCGTTGCCGCAGGTGACCTTTGCCGTCACCAACGGCGCTGGCGTCGCCGGCACCCTGGTGCTGACGCTGGACCGCACGGCCGCGCCCGTGACGGTGACCAACTTCCTGCAGTACGTGAACAGCGGCTTCTACAACTGCACGGTGTTCCACCGCCTGGTGCCGGGCTTCGTGCTGCAGGGCGGCGGCTTCGCCACGCCGATGAGCGTGAGCGCCACGGCGCTGAACTCGCCCAAGCCGACCAACCCGCCCATCGTGCTGGAAGACAACAACGGCCTGTCGAACCTGCGCTGGACGCTGGCGATGGCGCGCACCGGCCTGCCCGACAGCGCGACCTCGCAGTTCTTCGTCAACCTCGTCGACAACGGCGCCACGCTGGACCGCGCCGGTACCCGCCGCGGCTACGCCGTGTTCGGCAACGTCACCGCGGGCACCGAGGTGATCACCGCCGCCGCGGCCGCGCCCGGCTGCGTGAACTGGGGCTCGATCTTCGGCGACGGCAGCTGCCTGCCCACGCCCAACCTGACGATCACCGCCGCCATCCAGACGCGCTGAACCGGGCCGGCGGCGCGGTCACAGCGGCCGCAGCTGGTAGCGCTGCGGCAGCAGCACATCGACCACGCCGTGCCTCCCCGGGGACTCGAAGTAGGTCGACGGGTAGTCTTCGGCCGGGTGCGTGCCCAGTTCGCTTGCCAGCGCCCCGAGCACGAGCGCCTTCAAGTGCGCCTCGCCCGCGGGCACCGAGAGCTGCGCGGCATCGGCACGCGCCACCGCCTGCGCGATGCCGCCCTGCAGCCGCTCGGACTGCCGGGCCATGTGCGCGCGCAGGCTGCCGGCGTCGAAGCTGCCCAGCACGACGCGCAGGCGCGGAATCGTGATCTCGGCGCGCTCCAGCCGCAGCACCAGGGGCGCCGACAGCAGCTCCAGCGAGCGCGCGTCGCGGTCCTGCGCATCCTCGGCGAAGGCGCGCGCGCGCAGCTCCGGGAACTGCCGCACCAGGGCCTGCCGGCGCGCGTGCAGCTCGCGCAGCTTCGCCTCTGGCAGGCCGCCGCCGGCAAAGGCGACGCGGATGGAAGCCAGCTCGGCCTGCGGGTCGGGCTTCGGCGTGCCCAGCCAGAACGCAGCCGCGACCACGGGCACCGCCAGCACGGCCCACAGCCAGCGTGCGCCGGCGCCGCGGCCCGGCCGCG
>CAIKLM010000169.1 GCA_903828235.1 uncultured beta proteobacterium
GCCACGAGGTGATCGTGGCCGACGGCGGCAGCACCGACGGCACGCCGGCCCTGGCCGCCGCGGGCGCCGACCGCGTGATCGCCGCGCCGCGCGGCCGCGCGCGCCAGATGAACGCCGGCGCCGCCGCGGCGCGCGGCGAGGTGCTGCTGTTCCTGCACGCCGACACGCGGCTGCCGCCAGGCGCCGACCGCCTGGTTTGGCAGGCGCTGGACAGCGGCGCGCACTGGGGCCGCTTCGACGTGCGCATCGTGGGCGACGCCGGCGGCGACAGCGCGATGTTCCCCGTGATCGCCGCGCTGATGAACCTGCGCTCGCGCCTGAGCGGCATCGCCACCGGCGACCAGGCGATCTTCGTGCGGCGACCGCTGTTCGAGCAGCTTGGCGGTTATGCCGAGCAGCCGCTGATGGAGGACGTCGAGCTCTGCCGCCGCCTGAAGGCGCTGCCCGCCGCCGGCGCGCCGGCCTGCCTGCGCGAGCGCGTGGCCACCTCGGGGCGGCGCTGGCTGTCGCACGGCGTGTGGCGCACCATCGTGCTGATGTGGCGGCTGCGCTGGCGCTACTGGCGCGGCGCCAGCCCCGAGCAGCTGGCGCGGCTGTACCGCTGAGACGCTGAGCCCTGCCGCGATGCCATCCGCCGAACGCGCACTGCTGCACCGCGGGGGCCGCGCCGGCACCTGGGGCAGCCTGGGCCTGTGGCTGGACGGCGAGGGCTCCAGCGATGGCGACTACGCCCGCGCCTGCGAGGCGCTGGCGCGCGCCGTCGGCCGGGCCGCGGGCATCCGGCCCGGCGACCGCGTGCTGAGCCTGGGCTGCGGCGCCGGCGACGAGCTGCTGCTGTGGGCTCGCGAGTTCGGCGCCGCCGAGGTCTGCGGCGTCGAGCGCGATCCGGCGCTGGCGGCCGCCGCGCGCACGCTGCTGGAGCGCCAGCCGCCGCCGGCCGGCACGCAGGTGCAGGTGCTGTGCGCCGACGCGATGCAGCTGGCCTCGCTGCGGCTGCCGCGCCGCCGCTACGACCGCATCGTCTGCGTCGACGCCGCCTACCACTTCAGCCCGCGCGGCCCCCTGTTGCGGGCGGCGCACGCGCGACTGCGGCCCGGCGGCCGCCTGGCGCTGAACGACCTGACGCTGGAGCCGCCGGCCCGCGGCGGCTGGCGCAGCCTGCTGCGCGGCGTGCTGCGCGGCGCCGCGGTGCTGACGCAGGTGCCGCTGTCGGAGCTGCTGCCGCTGCCGGCGCAGCGGGCGCGGCTGCGCGCGGCCGGCTTCGTCGACGTGCAGTCGGTGGCGCTGGACGACGCCGTGCTCGGCGGCTTCGCGCGGCACGTGCGGGCGCAGGGGCCGCGCGTGGCGCGCACGCTGTGGCACCCGGACTGGCGGCGCCCGGCGCTGACGGCGGCGCTGATCGGCCCCTGTCGCGCCGCCGGGCTGGGCTACGCGCTGCTCAGCGGCGAGGCCACGCCCAGCGCGGCGGCCACCGACAGCGCCGAGCGCACCGCGCTCTCGAGCAGCGGCACGCCGGTCTCGGCGTAGCTGCCGGCCACCCAGACGCGCCGCTGCGCCGCGGTGCGCTGCCAGGTGGCGCGCAGCGCGGCCAGCGCGGCCTGGCTGTCCAGGCTGACCAGCGGCCGCTCGAAGCGCGCCTCGGCCAGCACGGTGCCGTCGCGCGGCGCGCGCTGCGGCTGCACGGTCTGGAACAGCGGCGGCGCCTGGCGCAGCGACGGCTGCACGGCGTTGAGCCAGATCGTGCTTTCGGGCCGCTCGGCCGCGGGGTCGACGTGCGCGTGCACGGGGCTCCAGTGGCGGCGGCGGCGCGGCATCAGCCGCTCGTCGCGGTGCATCAGCACGGTCAGCGCGCGCGTGCGGAATCGCGCCAGCAGCGCCGCCTCGTCGGCCGGCGCGCCGGGCCACAGCTGCAGCGCCTGCGCGGCGTGGGTGGCCAGCACGACGTGGTCGAAGCGCTCCTCGACGCCGCCGCGGCGGTGCAGCCGCACGCCGCCCTCGGCGGCCTCGACGCGCTCGACGCCGGCGTCGCAGACCACGCGCGCCAGCGGCGCCACCAGGCGCGCCGCCACCTCGTCGGCGCCGTGGACGGCGCGGCGCACGCTGTCGCGCGCCAGGCCCGCGCCCCAGTAGCCGGCCACCACGGCCGCGGGCACGGCGCGCGCGTCGGCGGTGGTGCAGGTGGCGATGGTGGCCAGCGCCGGCCACAGCAGGCCCTCGGTGCAGTCGCGGTCGATGCGCTCGGCCTCGACGAACTCACCGATGGTGGCGCCGTCCAGCGCGCCAACAGCGGCCGCCGCGCGCAGCCGGCGCTGCAGCGCCAGCGCCCCGAAGGCGATGCGGCGGGCGCGGGCGCCGAGCAGGTCGTGCGGGGCCACCAGCGGCCAGCTGCGGCTGCCCCAGCGCAGGTTGCGCCAGCGGAAGTAGGGCTCGCCGTCGGCACCGCTGAAGGTGGTGGCGTAGCTCACGGGCTCGCTGGCCACGCCCAGCGTCGCGTACAGCCGGGTCAGCAGCGGGTAGTAGCCGGGGTAGAACACGCGCAGCGGCACGTCGGCGCGCTGGCCGTGCACGGCCACGCTGGCAGCCGTGAAGCCCAGGGCCGGCAGCCGCTCGTACAGCGTGACGCGGTGACGCCGCGACAGCATCCAGGCCGCCGCCAGGCCGGCGATGCCGGCGCCGACGACGGCCACGTCCAAGGGAGCGCCGGCCCCGGGGCCGGCGGCAAAGTCGCGCATGGGTCGAGAATACGCGGCCCTCCACCCCCGCGCGCCATGCACGACCCCACTCCCACCCCGGCGGACCCCACGCCCACGAACGCCGCCGAGACGGCGCCCGGCGCCGATGCGCCGACCGTCGCGCAGGCCGAAGCCGAGCCGGTTGCGGAGCCGAGCGCCCCGCCTCCTGAAGAGCCCATGGGCAGCGCCTTGAGCGAACCGGCCGCGCAGCCGGTCGCCGAGCCCGCAACGGAGCCGGTTGCCGAGCCGACCGCCGAGCCGACTACCGAGCCGACCGCCGAGCCGGTGGCGGCGACGCCCCTCGACGCAGGCGACGGCCCGGCGGCCGCGCCGGCTGCCCAGGCGCCGCGCGCCGAGCCTTCGCTCGCCGACAGCGCGCGGCTGCTGGCCGAGCACTTCCCGGCGCTGTTCGGGCCCGGCGTCGTCAAGCCCGTGAAGCTGCGCATCCAGGCCGACATCCAGCAGCGCGCGCCCGGCGTGTTCACGAAGAAGGCGCTGTCGCTGTTCCTGCACCGCCACACCACGGGCAGCGCCTACCTGCGCGCCCTGCTGGCCGCCGAGACACGCTTCGACCTCGACGGCCAGCCGGCCGGCGAGATCGCGCCCGAGCACAAGGAAGCCGCGCGCGTGGAGGTGGAACGCCGCCGCGCCATCGTCGAGGCCAAGAAGGAAGCCGGCCGCGCCGCGGCGCGCGCCGCCCGCGAGGCGGCCCGGCCGCC
>CAIKLM010000170.1 GCA_903828235.1 uncultured beta proteobacterium
CGCCCGTCGTCGCCGGCCGCGGGCGCGTCGTCGCGATCGTCGACATCGTCGCCGGGGGCCGCCACCGCCGGCGTGGCGCGGCGCACGCGCGCCGGCCCGCTGGCCGGCTTCACGTCGGCCAGCAGGGCCTCGCGCTCGTCGTCGTTGCCGAGGTGGAAGTCCTCCCACCAGTCGGCGAGGTCGCTGCCGGCCTCGCCCGAGTCGGCGCGCAGGCGCAGGAAGTCGTAGCCGGCGCGGAAGCGCGGCTGCGCCACCAGGGCTGCCGCGCTGCTGGCCGTGCGGCGCTCGAAGCGCGGCTGCATCAGCCAGATCTCGCGCATGTCGGCCGCCAGCTTGCCGCGGCCGGAGATGTCGCCGATGCGCGCGTCGAACACCGCGTCAACGGCCTGCTGCAGCGCCGGGAACGCCGCCTCGCCCTGGGCCTTGATGGCCGTCCAGCGGTCCTGCACGTCGTGCCACAGCAGGCAGGCCAGCAGGAAGCTCGGCGCCACCGCACGGCCCTCGGCCACGCGACGGTCGGTGTCTTCCAGCGCCAAGCGCACGAAGGTTTCGCGCGCCGCGCTGCCGCCCGACAGGGCCGCCTCCAGCACCGGGAAGATCGCCGTGCCACCCCCCACCAGGCCGAAGCGCCTCAGCTGTTCCAGGCTGGCCAGCGCGTGGCCCGTCTGCAGCAGCTTGATCATCTCGTCGAACAGGCGCGAGATCGGCACGTTAGCCAGCAGCGGCACCATGCCGCGCACCGGGGCCTCCGTGGCCTTGTCCAGGCCGAAGCCCAGCTTGGCCGCGAAGCGCACCACGCGCAGGATGCGCACCGGGTCCTCGCGGTAGCGCGTGGCGGGGTCGCCGATCATGCGCAGCACGCGGCCGCGGGCGTCGGCCAGCCCGCCGTGGTAGTCGACCACGGTCTGCGTCACCGGGTCGAAGTACATCGCGTTGATCGTGAAGTCGCGGCGCGCGGCGTCCTCGATCTGCGGGCCCCAGACGTTGTCGCGCAGCACGCGGCCCTCGGCGTCGACGACGTGCTGCTTGTCGGCGATCTGCGCCTTGCTCGACTTCTCGTTGCCCGCCACCTGCTCGGCCGCCGTGGCGTCCAGGTAGGCGCGGAAGGTGCTCACCTCGATGGTCTCGTGCTCGCGGCCGCGGCCGAACACCACGTGCACCAGGCGGAAGCGCCGGCCGATGATGAAGGCGCGGCGGAACAGCGCCTTGACCTGCTCGGGCGTGGCGTCGGTGGCGACGTCGAAGTCCTTGGGGCGCAGGCCCACGAGCAGGTCGCGCACGGCGCCGCCCACGACGTAGGCCTCGTAGCCGGCGTCCTTGAGCGTGCGCACCACGCGCACGGCATTGGCGTCGAGCAGCCGGGGGTCGATGCGGTGCTCGGCGGCCGCGATCTCCGCGCGTGCGCCGAGCGGGATCACCGGCACGGCCGGGGCCGCGGGTGCGGCAGGCGCGTCGCCCGCGCCGAACAGCCGCTGGATGAGCTTCTTGATCATGTGAACAGGTGGATGACGGGCCAGCCACGCTCGGCCGCGATGCGCGCCAGGCCGGCGCCGGGGTTGGTGGCCACCGGATGGCTGACGGCCTCCAGCAGTGGAAGGTCGTTCGTGGAGTCGCTGTAGAAGGTGCAGCGCGGCACGTCGGCCAGTGTCATGCCCAGGCCGCGCAGCCAAGTCTGCACACGCACGATCTTGCCCTCGCGGAACGAGGGCGTGCCGGCGATGCGGCCGGTGACGCGGCCGGCGTCATCGCGCTCCAGTTCGGTGGCGATCAGCTCCTCGATGCCGAACAGCGCCGCGATGGGCCGCGTGACGAACTCGTTGGTGGCCGTCACCAGCGCCAGCCGCTCGCCGGCGTCGCGGTGGCGCTGCACGAGCTCGAGCGCCGCCGGGTGCAGCATGGGCCGCACCACCTCGTCGACGAAATCGGCCAGCACCTGCTGCTGCTCGGCCGCGGGCCGGCCGCGCCAGGCCGACGTGGCGAAGTCGACGTAGGCGGCCATGTCGAGGCGGCCTTCCAGGTAGTCGGCGTAGAAGCGGTCGTTGGCGCGGCGGAACACGTCGTCCGACGCCCAGCCGCGCTGCACGAGGAACTCGCCGAAGGCGTGGTCGCTGTCCCGCGGCAGCAGGGTGCCATCGAGGTCGAACAGCGCGAGCGCGGCGGCCGTCATGCCCCGGCCTCCGGCAGCCCTTCTTCCGCCAGCATCTGCCGCACCAGCGGCAGCGTGATGCGGCGGCCCTTGGCGAGGCCGAACTCGTCGAGGCGTTCCAGGGCCAGCATGAGGTGGCCGAGGTCGCGGGGGAAGCGTGCAAGCAGGTAGTCCATGACCTCGTCGGGCAGGAAGATGCCGCGGTGATCGGCCTCGCGGCGCAGCGCGGCGCGCGTCTCGCGGTCGGCCAGCGGCTCGAGCGCGAAGACGTGGCCCCAGCCCAGGCGCGTGCGCAGGTCGTCGCGAAGCGGCAGGTCCACCGGCGGCAGGCGGCCGGCGGCCAGCCACTGCACGCCCTGGGCCGAGGCGGCCTCGAACAGCGCGAAGGCCGCGTGCTGCGCGCCGGCGGCCAGCAACTCGCAGCGATCCACCACCACCAGGGCCCAGTGCGGCTGCAGCGTCCAGGGCTCGGGGTCGGCGGCGTCGAACCAGGCGGCCGTCTGGCCCGCGGCCTGGCAGCGCGCGACCAGCGCCTGCATGAGGTGGGTCTTGCCGCTGGCCGCCGGGCCCCACAGGTACACCGGGGCCGAGGGCAGCGACAGGCTGGCCAGGTGCTGCAACGCCGCCGCGTTGGCGCCGGGCACGAAGTTGGCAAAGCTGGGGCGCGACTCGGGGCCTATGGCCAGGGGAATCTGCTTCATGCGGGGATCAGGAGGCGGACTGCCAGGCCGCGAGGTGGCGCGCCAGTGCGGGGGCGTCGTCGGCATCGGGGCATCGCGAAAGATAGATCGACAGCGCCGCGGCGGCCTCGCGCCGGGCACCGAGCTCGGCCAGCACCAGCGCGTGGTCGCGCCGTTCCGTCCAGGCCTCGGGCAGCAGGATCACCAGGCGCGCCAGCACGCGCTCGAGCCGGCGCCAGTCGGCGTGCGTGCGATGGATCTCCTTGAGGTTGCGCAGCATGCGGGCGATGGTGTCGCGCGGCGCCGCGGCCACCAGGAACAGGCCCAGCGGCAGCTCGTCGTCGTCGCCCAGGCGGCGGCGGAAGGGAGCGAGGCGGTCCTCAAGCTCCTCGCGTGCGAGCGACTGGCCGCTGAAGGGGTCGATGATCACCTCGCCGCGCGGCAGCGACACCTTCACCAGGAAGTGCCCCGGGAACGAGATGCCCCGCACCGTGAGCCCGGCCTGCGCACCGATCTCCTGGTACAGCACGGCCAGCGAGATGGGGATGCCGCGGCGCGTGGCCAGCACGGCCGGGATGAGGCTGTTGCGGCGGTCGTGGTAGTCGTTGACGTTGCCGCCGAAGCCCAGCTCGTTGAAGAAGTAGCGGTTGAGCAGACGCAGGCGCTGCAGGGGCGCGGCGTCCGCCGGCAGGCGCGCCCTCAGGCGCTGCGCGAGGGCGTCGACCTCGGCCAGCACGCCCTGCACGTCGAGCGCCGGGTCGTCGTCCTGGGCCAGCGAGACGGCCGCCTCCAGCAGCGGGAAGCCCTCGTCGCTGGCCACCAGCGAGGCGAAGTACGCCAGGGGCGTCACGTCGTGGGCTAGGGGCAGCTGCATGGTGGGTGGGCGTCGCGGCAGTGTAGGTCAGGCCCGGCGCAGGAAGTGGCGCGGGCGCAGGCCCAGCGCCAGCAGCAGCAGCCCGTACAGCAGGGCCACGCCGCCCAGCACGGCCGCCACGGCGCCGGCGCGCCGGCCCCACTGGGCCTGCAGGCCGATCCAGTCGACGGCGCCGGCCGCCCAGGCCAGCGCCAGGCCCAGCGCCACGTTGGCCAGCAGCACCTGCAGCGCGAAGCGGGCCCAGCCAGGCTCCGGCCGGTAGGCCCCGCGCCGGAGCAGCCCCGCCAGCAGCAGCCCTGCGTTCACCCAGGCGCCCAGGCCGATGGACAGCGCCAGCCCCGCATGCCCCAGCCAGGGCACCAGCACCAGGTTGAGCAGCTGCGTGGCGACCAGCACGCCGATGGCGATCTTCACCGGCGTGCGGATGTCCTGGCGCGCATAGAAGGCCGGGGCCAGCACCTTGATGGCGATGAGGCCCAGCAGCCCCACGCCGTAGCCCTGCAGGGCCAGCACCGTCATCTGCACGTCCTCGGCGTCGAAGCGGCCGTAGTGGTAGAGCACGGCCACGAGCGCCTGCGGAAATAGCAGCAGCGCCAGCGCGCAGGGCAGCGCCAGCAGCAGCACCAGGCGCAGCCCCCAGTCGAGCATCGCGGAGAACGCCGCGCCGTCCTCGCGGGCCTGCGCCGCCGACAGCTGAGGCAGCAGCACCACGCCCAGGGCCACGCCCAGCAGCGCGGTCGGGAACTCCATCAGGCGGTCGGCATAGGTCAGCCACGACACCGCGCCCACGGCCACGTGCGAGGCGATCTGCGTGTTGATCAGTAGCGAGATCTGCGCCACCGACACACCCAGCAGCGCCGGGGCCATCTGCCGCAGCACCTGGCGCACGCCCGGGTGGTGCCAAGCGGCGGCGATGCCCGCCGGCGCCAGCGCGATGCGCGGCAGCATGCCCAGCCTCGACAGCGCGATCAGCATCGCGCCGAGCTGCAGCAGCCCGCCCAGCATGACGCCACCGGCCAGCGCGTGGATGGGCTCCAGCCCCTGGCGCTCGAACCACGGCGCGCCCCACCAGGCGGCGCCGATCATGCTGAGGTTCAGCAGCACGGGCGTGGCGGCGGGCACGGCGAAGCGCTTCCAGGTGTTGAGCACGCCCGCGGCCAGCGCCACCAGCGACATGAAGCCGATGTACGGGAACATCCAGCGCGTCATCACCACGGCGGTGTCGAAGCGCTCCAGGCCCGAGCCCATCAGCCACACCAGCACCGGCGCACCAATCACCCCGAGCGCGCAGGTCACGAGCAGCGCCCAGGCCAGCACCGTGCCCACGGCGTTGACCAGCGAGTGCGTGACGGCGTCGCCGTCGCGCTCGCGCGTGGCGGCCAGCAGCGGCACGAAGGCCTGCGAGAACGCGCCTTCGGCGAACAGCCGGCGGAACAGGTTGGGGATGCGGAACGCGACGTTGAACGCGTCGGTCAAGGCGCCGGCACCGAAGGTGGCGGCAATGATCTGCTCCCGCACGAGCCCCGTCACCCGCGACAGCAGGGTCAGCAGCGAGACGGAGGCGGCGGCCCGGAGGAGGTTCACCAGGGGAGTGCGGAGCAAACGGGCGAGTATAGACACCGCGGGCCGCCCGCCTGGACGCAATCCCAGGGCCGTGCTACCATCGACAGTCTTTGCATACCGCCAACCTCAACACCGTTCATGGCCACCTCGTCCAAAGCCAAGAAGAAGACCGTCCGCATCGCCTCGGGTCGCAAGCGCGTGCGCCAGGACACGAAGATCAACGCCGCCAACACGTCGCTGCGTTCGCGCTTCCGCACCGTCGTCAAGAACGTGCAGAAGGCCGTTCTGGGCGGTGACAAGGCCAAGGCCGGCGACAGCTTCAAGCTGGCGCAGAGCGTGATCGACTCGGTGGCCGACAAGGGCGTGTTTCACAAGAACAAGGCCGCCCGCCTGAAGAGCCGCCTGGCCGCCAAGGTCAAGGCGCTCGCTCTGGCCGCCTGAGGCACCCGCCTCTCGCCGACGAAGGGCCCCCCGAGGGCCCTTTTTGTCGTCCTCGCGCAGCGCTCAGGGCGGCGTGAACTCGCTGACCCGCAACTGGTTGTCGCGCGCGAAGTTCATGACGAACTCCCAGGCCATGGGCTCGATATCGCGCAGCGCCTCGTTGACCAGCACGCACTTCACGCCGTCCACCACCTGAGGCACGCAGTACGGGGAGTAGCCGATGTAGGCGCCGATGCCGCCACCGCCGCCGGGGCGGAAGCTGCTCATCGCGCCGGCCAGGCGCTCGGCCCAGTCGCTGGGGCGGAAGCTGCGGCCCTCGAGCGTGAGGCCGTGGATGTGGAACTGACGGGGCTTCTGGAAAGTCATCGCGAACCGTGCAGGCCGTCGAGGCCGCCGGCTGTGGCCTCGCATTGTGCCTTGCCTGCTGCGATGCAACATCGGCATCGCGGCGGGCTGCCCCTTCGCGGGGGGCCACCTAGAATGGGCTGCTCATCCACCCAGGAGCGCCACGCGATGAACGCCCCCGAGCCCGCGGTCACCCGGCCCATGCCCCACGTGATGAACACCTACGGCCGACTGCCGATGGCGTTGTCGCACGGCCGAGGCTGCTGGGTCTGGGACACCGAGGGCCGGCGCTACCTCGACGCGCTGGGCGGCATCGCGGTCAACACGCTGGGCCACGCCCACCCCAAGCTGGTGCCGGCGCTGCAGGACCAGGTCGCGCGGTTGATCCACTGCTGCAACTACTACCAGATCCCGCTGCAGGAGCAGCTGGCCGCCAAGCTGTGCGAGCTGTCGGGCCTGAGCGCAGCCTTCTTCTGCAATTCGGGCCTGGAGGCCAACGAGGGCGCGCTGAAGATCGCGCGCAAGTTCGGCCATGACAAGGGCATCGACCGCCCCGAGATCATCGTCTACGAGCGCGCCTTCCACGGCCGCAGCATCGCCACGCTGTCGGCCACCGGCAACCCGAAGGTGCAGAAGGGCTTCGAGCCCCTGGTCGAGGGCTTCGTGCGCGTGCCCCTGAACGACCTCGACGCGGTCGAGCAGGTGGCCGCGACAAACCCCAACGTGGTGGCCGTGTTCCTGGAGACCATCCAGGGCGAGGGCGGCATCAACCCCGCGCGCTGGGAGTACCTGCAGGGCCTGCGCCGCATCTGCGACGAGCGCGGCTGGCTGCTGATGCTCGACGAGGTGCAGTGCGGCATCGGCCGCACCGGCAAGTGGTTCGCGCACCAGTGGGCCGGCGTCCTGCCCGACGTGATGCCGCTGGCCAAGGGGCTGGGCTCGGGCGTGCCGGTGGGTGCCATCGTCGTCGGCCCGCGGGCCGTCAACGTGCTGGGCCCGGGCAACCACGGCACCACCTTCGGCGGCAACCCGCTGGCCATGCGCGCCGGCGTGGAGACGCTGCGCATCATGGAAGAAGACGGCATCCTGGCCAACGCCGCCGCCGTGGGCGAGGTGCTCACGGGCGCGCTGCGCCAGGGCCTGGCAGCCGAGATCGCCGCGGGCACCGTCAAGGACCTGCGCGGCGCCGGCCTGATGATCGGCCTGGAGCTCGACCGCCCCTGCGGCGTGCTGCTGGGGCGCGCGGCCGAGGCCGGGCTGATGATCAGCGTCACCGCCGACAGTGTCATCCGCCTGGTGCCGCCGCTGGTGATGAGCGCCGACGAGGCGCGCCAGGTGGCCGAGATCCTCGTGCCGCTGGTGCGCGACTTCCTCGCCCACGGATGAGCCTGCCGATGAAGCCCGGCCACTCGCTGATCCGGCACTACCTGCAGTTCAAGGACTTGCGCGCCGAGGAGTACGCCTACCTGCTGGAGCGCGCGCGCATCATCAAGACGCGCTTCAAGAACTACGAGCGCTACACGCCGCTGGTCGATCGCACGCTGGCGATGATCTTCGAGAAGGCCAGCACGCGCACCCGCGTGAGCTTCGAGGCCGGCATGTACCAGATGGGCGGCTCCGTCGTGCACCTCACCACGGGCGACAGCCAGCTCGGCCGCGCCGAGCCCGTGGAGGACAGCGCCCGCGTCATCAGCCGCATGGTCGACCTGGTGATGATCCGCACTTACGAGCAGAGCAAGCTCGAGCGCTTCGCGGCGCACTCGCGCGTGCCGGTGATCAACGGGCTCACGAACGAGTACCACCCGTGCCAGATCCTGGCCGACATCTTCACGTACATCGAGCACCGCGGCTCCATCGCCGGCAAGGTGGTGGCCTGGGTGGGCGACGGCAACAACATGGCCAACACCTGGCTGCAGGCGGCCGAGATCCTGGGCTTCACGGTGCACGTGAGCACGCCCAGCGGCTACGAGGTCGACCCCGCCGTGGCCGGCATCCGCGACACCGGCTGCTTCAAGGTCTTCGACCACCCGATGCAGGCCTGCGAGGGCGCCCACCTCGTCACCACCGACGTGTGGACGAGCATGGGCTACGAGGCCGAGAACGAGGAGCGCCGCAAGGCCTTCGTCGACTGGTGCGTCGACGAGGAGATGATGGCCCTGGCGCAGCCCGACGCGCTGTTCATGCACTGCCTGCCGGCGCACCGCGGCGAGGAGGTCACCGCCGAGGTGATCGACGGCCCTCAGAGCGTGGTCTGGGACGAGGCCGAGAACCGCATGCACGTGCAGAAGGCGCTCATGGAGTACCTGCTGCTGGGCCGTATCGGCTAGCCGCGCACGAAGGCCGTCACCAGCGGCTGCCCATCGAGCGCGCGGCTGCGGTGGCCGTGCACCGCGGGGTCGAAGGTCGCACCCTCGGGCAGCGTGTCGGCCGAGTAGAAGTGCTGGCCGGGGCCGAACACGCGCACGCTGCCGTCGGGCAAGCCGATCTCCATGCGGCCCTCCAGCACGAACAGCCACTGCGGGTGCATGGTGCAGTGCATGCTGCTGGAAAAGCCCGCCGGGCTGCGCCGCAGTTGCAGGCCGCCGCTGGGCATGAGCGCGCTCAGGCGCGACATCGGCGTGCCCTCGGCGAGCGGCACGGTTCGCTCGACGAAGCGCGCGCGGCCATCGGGGCCCGTCTCGAGGATGACCTGGGTGAAGCTGTCGTCGGTGGCGTCCATCGCGCCGATGCTAAGGGCGCTCAGCCGCCGAGGCCGTCCCACAGCAGCTTGACGCCCGCCACCGCCATGCCCAGGTAGGCCAGGCGGTAGAACCACGTCGGATCGGTGCGCTCGACCAGGCGCACGCCCAGCCACACGCCCACCGGCGCCAGCGGCAGCAGCAGCAGCGAGGTCGCCAGGTTGCGCAGGTCCATCAGGCCCAGTGCCGCGTACGGCACCAGCTTCACCAGGTTGATGGCCGTGAAGTAGGCGGCCATGGTGGCACTGGCCACCATCGGCGCCAGCTTCAGCGGCAGCACGTAGGCCATGAGCGGTGGCCCGCCCGCGTGCGCCACGAAGCTGGTGAAGCCCGAGGTCGCGCTGCACAGCGGCGCCGCCCAGGCCGGCGGCGGCCGGCCGTCGCGACGGATCGGGAACAGCAGCCGCTGCGCCAGGAACAGCAGCGTCAGCGCGCCCAGCACGCCGGCCACGGCCCGGTCGCTCAGCACGCCGAACAGCAGCGTGCCGATGACGATGCCCAGCACGCCCCAGGGCACGAGCCGCCGCACCAGCGCGCGGTCGCGGTGTCGCCACATCTGCTGCACGCCAGTGGCATCCATGGCGATGAGCAACGGCAGCATCACCGCCGCCGCCTGCGGCGCCGGCACGGCGAGCGCCAGCAGGGGCGTGGCCAGCGCACCGAAACCGCTGGCGAAGCCGCTCTTGGACAGCCCCGTGATCAGCACGGCCGGCACGGCCAGCGCGTAGAAGAAGGGGTCGGTGATGAAGGGCCAGGCCGGGGACATGCGGTTCGCCGGGGCGAAAACCTCGCATTGTGGCCGCGTGGCACTAGTACAGCCCTGGCAGCAGTCGGTGCGTGCGCCGGCAGTAGGCCGCATAGCCGGCGTGGTGGGCGGCGAGCCAGCGCTCCTCCAGCCCCGACTTCGCCAGCAGCACGGCCAGCAAGGCGGCCCAGGCGGCGGCGGCCGGCAGGCTGGCCGCCAGCACGGCCGCCGCGGCCGTCATCAACAGCACCGCGGCGTACATGGGGTGGCGGATCCGGCGGTAGGGACCGTGCACCACCAGGTGAGCGCCCTCGCGTGGCGCCGGATGGATGTTGAAGTTGCCCGGCCGGTTGGCCGCCATCGCGGCCAGGCCCAGCGCCGCACCGGCCGCCGCCAGCACAGCGGCCAGGGCCAGCACGGGCCATGACGGCCACGGCTTCAGGCCCAGGGCGCCCATCACCACCAGCATCGCCATCAGGCCGAACTGGCAGGCCACCAGCAGCAAGCCCAGCCCACGGGCCAGACGGACGTCGAAAGGGGCCGGCGTCATGGAAGCGTGGTCGCTCCGAGGGCGCCCGGACGCGATGGGATCTTCATATCAATATAGACTGATATTCCATGAAGCCTTCCGATGCGTCGAAGCACGGGCCGTCGCGGCTCCGCCGCGCTGCGTTGTTGCTGCTCGCGGCCGGGGTCTCCCCTCAAGTGGCCTGCTCCGAGCCCGCGTCGTCGGCCGACGTGGCCACGCTCGACGAGGCACGGCGGCTGCACGAGAGCGGGCAGGCGCTGCTCGTGGACATCCGCGAGAGCGACGAGCACGCCACCGGCGTGGCAGCCGGGGCCCTGCTGCTGCCCATGAGCCAGTTGCAGCGCCGCATCGACGAACTGCCCACCGACCCGGCGAGGCCGGTGCTGCTGATCTGCAACACGCAGAACCGCAGCGGCCGCACGCTGAAGGCGCTGCGCCGCCACGGCTACGGCCACGTACGCTACGTGCACGGGGGAATGAGCGAGTGGGCACGACGCGGCTGGCCCATGGTCAGGCCGCCAGCCTCAGGCAGCCGCTGAGGCCCGCGCCGCGACGGCCTCGTCGAAGGCCGCCACCGCGCTGGCGGCGTACATCAGCGACGGGCCGCCGCCCATGTAGGTGGCCACCCCCAGCGTCTCGTCGACCTCCTGCCGCGTCGCGCCCAGCTTCGCCAGGGCCTGGGTGTGGAAGCCGATGCAGGGATCGCAGCGCGCCGCCACGCCGAGCGCGAGCGCGATGAGTTCCTTGGTCTTGGCGTCGAGCGCCCCCGGTGCCGTGGCCGCGCGGCCCAGCTCGCCGAAGGCCTTCATGACGCCCGGGGTGCTGCCGCGCAGTTCGGCCAGCCGCTGGCTGACCTGCGTGGTGAGGATCTTGTAGCCTTGGTCTTGCATCGTGCCGACTCTCTCAGTGTGCTGGGCGATGCCGGCATTGGGCGGCGCGGCCGTGGCCCGCGCCTTGACGGCCATCAAGCCCGGGCGGCCATGGCGGCGGCTTCGCCCAGCAGCACCCGGCCCAGGGCCTCGGCGACCTCGATGCCGTCGACCCCGGCGGACATGATGCCGCCCGCGTACCCCGCGCCTTCGCCGGCCGGGTACAGGCCACGCACGTTGACGCTCTGGTGGTCGGGCCCGCGGCGGATGCGCAGCGGCGACGAGGTGCGCGTCTCCACGCCCGTGAGCACGGCGTCGGCACGCGAGAAGCCGGCGATCTGCCGCTCGAAGGCGGGCAGTGCCTCGCGGATGGCGTCGAGCACATAGACCGGCAGGCTGGGTTGGGCGGGGTCGGCCAGGTCGGTGAGCGTGACGCCGGGCCGGTAGGAGGGCTCCACCTCGCCCAGCACGCGCGAGCGCTGGCGCTTGACGAAGTCGCCCAGCAGTTGCCCCGGCGCCTTGTAGCCGCCCTCGCCCAGCTGGAAGGCGCGGCTTTCCCAGAAGCGCTGGAAGGCGATGCCGTCGAGCGGGTCCACGGGCCCGGTGCCCGGCGCCTGGCGGTAGTCGTCGGGGTTGATGCCCACCACGATGCCGGCGTTGGCGTTGCGCTCGGCGCGGCTGTACTGGCTCATGCCGTTGGTGACCACGCGACCGGCCTCGGACGTGGCGGCCACCACGGTGCCGCCCGGGCACATGCAGAAGCTGTAGACGCTGCGGCCGTTGCGGGCGTGGTGCACCAGCTTGTAGTCGGCCGCGCCCAGCAGCGGGTGGCCGGCCCGGGCGCCGAAGCGGGCGCGGTCGATGAGGCCCTGCGGGTGCTCGACGCGGAAGCCCACCGAGAACGGCTTGGCCTCCAGGAACACGCCGCGGCGCTGCAGCATGGCGAAGGTGTCGCGCGCGCTGTGGCCCAGCGCCAGCACCAGGTGATCGGCGTCGAGCTGCTCTCCGCTGGCCAGCGTGATGCCGCGCAGCACGCCGTCCTCGATGTGCAGGTCGGTCAGCTGCTGCTCGAAGCGGATGCTGCCGCCCAGGCGCTCGATCTCGGCCCGCATCTTCTCGATCATGCTGACGAGCCGGAAGGTGCCGATGTGCGGCTTGCTGACGTAGAGGATCTCCTCTGGCGCGCCGGCCTTCACGAACTCGACGAGCACCTTGCGCGTGAGGTGGCGCGGGTCGGAGATCTGGCTCCAGAGCTTGCCGTCGCTGAAGGTGCCGGCGCCGCCCTCGCCGAACTGCACGTTGCTCGCGGGGTCGAGCACGCCGCGTCGCCACAGGCCCCAGGTGTCCTGCGTACGGCGGCGCACGTCCTTGCCGCGCTCCAGCACCAGCGGCTCCAGGCCCATCTGGGCCAGGATCAGCGCCGCGAACAGGCCGCAGGGGCCGAAGCCCACGACCACGGGCCGCCGGTGCCCGGCGCGCGAGCCCGGCGCCGCGTGGCCGACAAAACGGTACGTGGTGTCGGGCGCGGGCCGCAGGTGAGGGTCACCGGCGGCGCGCGCCAGCAGGGTGGCCTCGTCGACGCCGGGCGCGAGCGCGACGTCGAGCGTGTAGACGAGCTGGATGTCGGACTTGCGCCGTGCGTCGTAGCCGCGGCGGAAGACGTGGACGTCGACCAGCGCCGCGTCGGGCAGCTTCAGCCGGGCCCGCACCGCCTCGCGCAGCGCGGGCTCGGGGTGGTCGAGCGGCAGGCGGAGTTCGGTGATGCGCAGCATGGCTGCCCGGTGCAGGAATCGGCCAAGCTACCCGCGCGGATCCGGCTCTGCCGGGCCGCTGCGGGGCGGCCCCCTCGGGGGGTAGCGAGCGGGAGCGAGCTTGGGGGCTCGTTCAACCGCCGCTCTTGGCGCGCTTGCCGGTGTTCTTCTTGCTGCGCGTGTGCGAGCCGCGCTCCAGGCTCACGCGCTGGCCGCGGATGGTGGTGACGGTCACGCCCTTGGGCGCGATGGGGCGCGGCGTGGCCTTGCGGTCGGCTTCGGTGACGATCTTGTTGCCCATGGTGCGGTGGCTCCGGGTGATGGCGGGTGGATTCGGCAAAACCCCGGATTAGGCCACAAAGCCGCCATGTGGGCGGCTGCTCAGCGGCTGTCGAAGGTGTTGCAGCCGTCGATGCGGCCGCCGTCGAGCCCGCGCTTGAACCAGGTCATGCGCTGCTCGGCGCTGCCGTGCGTGAAGGTCTCGGGCACCACGCGGCCCTGGCTGGCGCGCTGCAGCGTGTCGTCGCCGATCTGCGCCGCCGCGCGCAGGGCCTCCTCGATGTCGCCGCGCTCCAGCCAGCCCTTGCCGCGCTGCGAGTGATGGGCCCAGACGCCCGCCAGGCAGTCGGCCTGCAGTTCCACGCGCACGCTCAGCGCGTTCATCTGGGCCTGCGAGACACGGCCGCGCATCGCGTCGACCTTGGCCGTGATACCCATGAGGTTCTGGATGTGGTGGCCGACCTCGTGCGCCACGACGTAGGCCTGCGCGAAATCGCCCGGGGCCCCCAGGCGATTGGCCAGCGTGCCGAAGAAGTCGAGGTCGATGTAGACCTTGCTGTCGCCGGGGCAGTAGAACGGCCCCATCGCGCTCTGGCCCGTGCCGCAGGCCGTGGGCGTGGCGCCGCGGAACAGCACCAGCTTGGGCTCCTCGTAGCGCTTGCCGGTGGCCTGGAACTGCTGGTTCCACACGACTTCGGTGTCGCGCAGCACGGTGGAGACGAACAGCCCGCCGCGGTCGCTGGGGGGGCCGGCGCTGGCGGGCGCCTGCTGCACGGCAGGCGCGGCGCCGCCGCCGCCCGACAGCAGGCCCAGCACCGTCATGGGGTTGATGCCGAACAGCCAGCCCGCCACCAGCGCGATGACGATGGTGCCCAGGCCGATGCCGCGGCCGCCGCCCAGGCGCGGCGTGCGGCCACCGCCCGGTGCGCCGCGCCGGTCCTCGACGTTGCGGCTGGTCTCGTGTCCTTCCCACTTCACGCCGGGGCCCTCCTCAGGCCCGGCATTGTGGAGCGTGCGGCCTTAGTGCGCCGCGGTGTCCCTGGTGCGCTCGAAGGCCGAGAACAGGCTCACCGCCAGTTCGCGCAGCGGCTCCAGGTCGCTGGCGTGGGCGCGGGACAGCAGCTCCAGGGCATAGACGCGGTCGATGCACAGCCGCTGCAGGCTCACGCGCTGGCCGTCCAGCGCCATCCAGGTGCTCAGCTCGCGCAGTTGTTCCAGCCGCACCGGCGCCACCAGCGGCACCAGGGGCGCCGGAACCATGCCGGGAAACTGCGGGAAGGGGGCGGGAGCGTGCATCGGCGACCTCGGCTGCCGGCGAAGGGCGCCGGCGATGGAGTGCCAGTCTGAGCGCGACGCCGCCGGCCGAACGCCCGAAAAGCGGCCGGAAAACACCCCCACTCCGGCAGTGCGGCCCAGCGCCGTCAGGTCTTGGGCAGCGTCACGCCGCGCTGGCCCTGGTACTTGCCGCCGCGGTCCCGGTAGCTGGTCTCGCAGACCTCGTCGCTCTCGAAGAACAGCACCTGGGCGCAGCCCTCGCCGGCGTAGATCTTGGCTGGCAGCGGGGTGGTGTTGCTGAACTCCAGCGTCACGAAGCCCTCCCACTCGGGCTCGAAGGGCGTGACGTTGACGATGATGCCGCAGCGGGCGTAGGTGCTCTTGCCCAGGCAGATGGTCAGCACGTTGCGCGGGATGCGGAAGTACTCGACCGTGCGCGCCAGCGCGAAGCTGTTCGGCGGGATGATGCACACGGGGGCCTCGATGTCGACGAAGCTCTTCTCGTCGAAGTTCTTCGGGTCGACCACCGTGCTGTGGATGTTGGTGAAGACCTTGAACTCGGGCGCGCAGCGGATGTCGTAGCCGTAGCTGCTGGTGCCGTAGCTCACGATCCTGCGGCCGTCGGCGGCCTGGCGGACCTGGCCCGGCTCGAAGGGCTCGATCATGCCGTGCTGCTCCGCCATGCGGCGGATCCACTTGTCGCTCTTGATGCTCAAGACGCTCCCCCGGGGTGTTGCCGCGGATTCTAGGAGCCGCCCCCGCGCGCTAGAGTGCGGGGCCTGCACAGCGGCTGCGGCCGCGAGGAGTACCCCGCCATGGCCAGCCCCTTCCGCCCCGCGCCGACGCTGCTTGCCCAGTACGCCGAGTACCACCGCGACCGCCGCAACATCGCGACGCACTTCATCGGCGTGCCGATGATCATGTTCGGCAGCCTGGTGCTGCTGTCGCGCCCGGGCTTCGAGCTCGCGGGTCTGGCACTGTCGCCGGCCTGGCTGCTGCTGGTGCTGGTCATCGCCTGGACGCTCAGCCGCGGCGTACCGGCCCTGGGCCTGGTGACCAGCGTGGTGTGGCTGGCGCTGGCGGTGCTGGCGCACGCGGTCGAGGGCCGCTGGTGGGCCTGGGGCCTGGGCTTCTTCGCGGTGGGCTGGGTGATCCAGTTCGTGGGCCACTACTACGAGGGGCGCAAGCCGGCCTTCGTCGACGACCTCGTCGGCTTGTTCGTGGCGCCGATGTTCGTCCTGCTGGAGATGCTCGCCCCCGCGGGCTTCTTCAGGCCGCTGATGGCCGAGGTCGAGCGCCACGCCGGCCCGACGCTGCTGCGCGACCTGGCCCACCCGGCCGCGCGATGAGCGCCGCGCCGCGGCGCGAGGCGATCACCGGCCTCGTGCTGTGCGGCGGCCGCGCCACGCGCATGGGCGGCGTCGAGAAGGCGCTCGTGCCCTGGGCCGGCCGGCCACTGCTGGCGCACGTGATCGACCGGCTGGCACCGCAGGTGGGCGCCGTCGCGCTCAACGTCAACCGGCAGGCGGCGCTGTACGCGGGCTTCGGCCTGCCGCTGTGGCCCGATGCCGACGACACCCTGCCCGGCCCGCTGGCGGGCTGGCTGGCCGCGCTGGGCCGTTCGCCCACCGAATGGCTGCTGAGCGTGCCTTGCGACAGCCCGCTGCTGCCCGCCGACCTGGCGGCGCGGCTGGCCCCGCCGCTGGCGGGCCCGGGGGCGCCGCCGCTGGCCATCGCCGCCACGGCCGACGGGCCGCAGCCGGTGTTCGCGCTGATGCACCGCACGCTGGCCCCGGCGCTGGCAGCGGCGCTGGCACGCGGCGAACGGGGCGTGCAGCGCTTCGCCAGGGCCCAGGGCGCTGCCGAGGTCGCGTTCGACGACCCGGGGGCCTTCGCCGACGCCGACACGCCCGAGGACCTGGCCCGCCTGGCGCCGCGCTGAGGGCGCCAGGCGCCCCGCGCCTTCAGCCGGGCTGGATGGCCAGGCGCCCGCGCACCTGCAGCACGCTGTGTTCCAGCAGCTTGGTGGCCGCGTACACGGCCTCGATGGTGGGGGTGGCGACGCCGGCGATCTGGCCCAGCTCGATGACGGCGCCCACCAGCGCCTCGAGCTCCAGCGCGCGGCCGGCCTCGACGTCCTGCAGCATGCTGGTCTTGTGCGCACCCACGGCCTCGGCGCCGGCCAGGCGCTGCTCCAGCGTGATCTTGAAGCGCACGCCCAGGGCCTCGGCCACGGCCTGCCCCTCGGCCATCATGCGCCGCGCCAGCTCGCGCGTGGGCGCGAAGCGGCAGATGCCCTCCAGCGTGGCGTGCGTCAGGGCGCTGATCGGGTTGAAGCTCAGGTTGCCCCAGAGCTTGATCCACAGCTCGCTGCGGATGTCGCGCGACACCGGCGCCTTGAAGCCCGCCCTCATGAGCGCCTGGCTCAGCGCCTCCACGCGCGGCGTGCGCTCGTTGCTGGGCTCGCCCACGGTGAAGCGGTTGCCCTCCACGAGCTTCACCAGCCCCGGCGCCACCAGTTCGGCGGCCGGGTAGACGACGCTGCCGATCACGCGCTCGGGCGGGATGGCCCGGGCGATGGCGCCGTCGGGATCCACGCGCGTGACGGCGCGGCCCTCGTGCGGGCCGCCCAGCGCGTGGAAGTACCACCAGGGCACGCCGTTGACCATGCTCACGACCACCGTGTCGGGGCCGTACAGCGCCGGCAGCTCGGCCACCACCTCGCGCAGCTGGTGCGCCTTCAGCGTCAGCAGCACCACGTCCTGCGGGCCGGCATCGGCCATGCGCTCCACCGCGCGCACGTTCCGGGCGTGCTCCTGCGTGCCGTCTTCCAGCACGAGGCGGAAGCCTTCGGCGTTGATGGCCTCCAGGTTGCGCCGCCGCGCGATGAACGTGACGTCCTCGCCGGCCAGCGCCAGCCGCGTGCCCAGGTAGCCGCCGATGGCGCCGGCGCCCACGATCGTGAATCTCATGATGTCGGTTGCTCCATGGCCGCGATCATCCGCCGGCCGCCCGCTCGCGGGCGCGCAGCAGTTCCTTGGCCTTGCCCCACAGCGGCCACACCAGCAGCAGCATGGCCAGCCCGAAGATGCTGCCCACCAGGCCGTTGCTCCAGAAGATCGACAGCGACCCCTGCGACAGCAGCATGGCCTGGCGGAAGCTGCCCTCGGCCATGTCGCCCAGCACCAGGGCCAGGACCAGCGGCGCCAGCGGGTACTTGAGCTTCTTGAAGAGGTAGCCCAGCACGCCGAACACCAGCATGCTCCAGACGTCGAACATGGAGCTGTTGACCGTGTACGCGCCGATGGCGCAGATGACGATGATCACCGGCGCGATCACCGCGAACGGGATGCGCAGGATGGCCGCCCACCACGGCACGGTGGTCAGCACGACGATGAGGCCGACGATGTTGCCCAGGTACATGCTGGCGATCAGGCCCCAGACGAAGTCCTTTTGCTCGACGAAGAGCATGGGCCCGGGCTGCAGGCCCCAGATCAGCAGGCCGCCCAGCAGCACGGCCGCCGTGGGCGAGCCCGGGATGCCCAGCGTGAGCATGGGCAGCAGCGCGCTCGTGCCGGCCGCGTGGGCCGCGGTCTCGGGCGCGATCACGCCCTCGACGTCGCCCTTGCCGAAGCCCTGGGGGTTCTTGCTGAAGCGGCGCGCCATGCCGTAGCTCATGAAGCTCGCCGGGGTGGCGCCGCCGGGCGTGATGCCCATCCAGCAGCCGACGGCCGTGCTGCGCAGGAAGGTCTTCCAGTAGCGCAGCATCTGCTTCCAGGTCTCCAGCACCTCGCCGAAACGGATCTTGGCGCTCTTGCCCTTGAAGGCCAGCCCCTCCTCCATGGTCAGCAGGATCTCGCCGATGCCGAACAGGCCAATCACCGCGATCAGGAAGTCGAAGCCCTTGAGCAGCTCGGTGTGGCCGAAGGTCATGCGCAGCTGGCCGGTGACGTTGTCCATGCCCACCGCGGCCAGCGCGAAGCCCAGCATCATGGCGGCCAGCACCTTGGCGGCCGGCTCCTTGCTCATGCCCACGAAACTGCAGAAGGTGAGCAGCTGCACGGCGAAGAACTCCGCCGGCCCGAACTTGAGCGCGAACTGCGCCAGCAGCGGCGCCAGCAACGTGATCAGCACCACCGCCAGCAGTGCGCCGACGAAGCTGCTGGTGAAGGCCGCCGTCAGCGCCTGCGCCGCCTTGCCCTGCTGCGCCATCGGATGGCCGTCGAAGGTGGTGGCCACGCTCCAGGGCTCGCCCGGGATGTTGAACAGGATCGAGGTGATGGCCCCGCCGAACAGCGCCCCCCAGTAGATGCAGCTCAGCATGATGATCGCCGAGGTGGGGTTCATGCCGAAGGTCAGCGGCAGCAGGATGGCGATGCCGTTGGCGCCGCCCAGGCCGGGCAGCACGCCGATCAGCACCCCGAGCGTGATGCCGATCAGCATGAAGCCCAGGTTGGGCAGCGTCGCGGCCACGGCGAAGCCGTTCGCGAGGTTCGCGAGTTCTTGCATCGAGCGCTTTCGAAGGAAGGTGGAAGGACCGGACGGTTCAGAGGCCCAGCAGCCGCTCCAGCGGCCCCTTGGCCAGCGGCACCAGGAACCAGCGCTCGAACACGACGAAGAACACCAGCGGCACGCCCACCGCCACCGGCACGGTGAGCGTCCAGCGGTAGCGCCCGTGGCGTGCCATGAAGTAGCCGATCAGCAGCGCCGACGCGACGTAGATGCCCAGCACCTGCACCGCGCCGACGTACGCCACGATGGGCCAGAGCATGGCCCACACGAGGCCGGCCTGCGCCCGCGTGCAGAAACCTTCGGTCGTGCCGGCGCGCCAGCGCAGCACCTGGCCCAGCACCACCCACGCAGCGCTGGCGATGAGCACCACCCCCACGTAGAACGGGAAGGTGCCGGACAGCGGACCGTCGTCGGCCCAGCCCACGCCGACGCGCAGGCTGTCGGCCACGACGAGGCCGCCCACCCCCAGCAGCAGCGCGGCCACCGCGAGCTCGGGCCCGCGGACGTCGATCTCGGGGGAGCCGTCGTCCATGGGACCGCTCACTGGGCCAGGAAGCCGGCTTCGCGCATCAGCACGCGGTGCTGCTGCTCGTTGCGGCCCAGCCAGTCGAAGAAGGCCTGGCCGCTGAGCGCCGTCTGGTTGAAGGCGCCCTTCTCCATGAACTCCTTCCACTCCGGCAGTGCGCGCACCTTGGCGAACAGGTCCTGGTAGAACTTCACCTGGGCGGGCGTGACGCCCGGCGGCATGAAGATGCCGCGCAGCATCAGGTACTCGGCGGGCAGGCCGGCGCTGGCGCAGGTGGGGATGTCCTTCCAGGCCATGGTGGCCGTGAGCTTGGCGCTGTACGGCATGGGCTTGCTGTCGAACACGCACAGCGGCCGCAGCTTGCCGGCGCGCCAGTGGCTCTCGGCCTCGATGGGGTTGTTCACCGTGCTGTCGACGTGCTTGCCCACCAGCTGCACCGCCACGTCGCCGCCGCCCTTGTAGGGGATGTAGGTGATCTTCTTGCCGGCGACCTTCTCGACCATCACCGTGATGATCTGGTCTTCCTGCTTGCTGCCGGTGCCGGCCATCTTCATGGCGCGATCGGAGCCGGCCTTCACGGCGTCGAGGTAGGCCTTGGCCGTCTGGTGCGGCGACTCCGCGTTGACCCACAGCACGAACTGGTCCAGCGCCAGCATCTGCACGGGGGTCAGGTCGCGCCAGTTGAAGGGCACGCCCGTGGCCAGCGGCGTCGTGAACAGGTTCGACAGCGTGATGACGATCTTGTGACCGTTGCCCTTGTCGTTCTTGACGTCGAGGAAGCCCTCGGCGCCGGCGCCGCCCGAGCGGTTGACCACCACGATGGGCTGCTTGCTCAGCGAGTGCTTGGCCACCACGCCCTGGAGGAAGCGCGCCATCTGGTCGGCGCCGCCGCCGGTGCCTGCGGGCACCACGAACTCGATCGGCTTGGTTGGCTCCCAGGCCTTGGCGGCCGGGGCCGCGGCCCACAGCGCCGCGGCGGCGAGGACGGGGATGGTCATGCGCATCACCTTCGACGCGAGGGTCGGGGAGGTTCTGGCGATGCCGGTCTTGCGAGGTGCGTTACAGCTCATGTCGTCTCCTAGATTCAGAGGGAAGTCACATGGATCAACTGCGTGGCACCACCTGGTCAGGCGGTGGGGCGGCGGTGATGGGTACGGCGGGTCTTGCGCTAGCGGGAACTCCGGGCTTGGAAGTGGGAATGGAAATGGGTGCGGGCTGGGCGGGCGCCGGGCGGGGCGTCAGGCCAGGCCGAGCTTGGCCGCCAGGCCGATGCGCTGCAGCTTGCCGGTGGCGCCCTTGGGAATCTCGTCCATGAACAGGATCTTCTTGGGCACCTTGAACTCGGCGGCGCGGGTGGCGACGAAGGCCTGCAACTCGCGCTCGGCGGCCTGCGCGCCCTCGCGCAGCACCACCACGGCGGCCACCTCTTCGCCAAGCTTGGGGTGGGGCATGCCGAAGCACACCACCTGGGCCACGGCCGGGTGGTCCATCAGGATCTCGTCGACCTCGCGCGGGCTGACCTTTTCGCCGCCGCGGTTGATGATCTCTTTCAGGCGCCCGGTGATGCTGAGGTAGCCCTCGGCGTCCATCTGGCCTTGGTCGCCGGTGCGGAACCAGCCGTTCACGAAGGCCTCGGCGTTGGCCTTGTCGCTGTTCAGATAGCCGGGCGTGACGTTGGCGCCGCGGATGACGATCTCGCCCACGCCGCCGCGCGGCAGGATGGCGCCGTCGTCGCCCATGATGGCCACCTCGGGGCCGGCGGCCACGCCCACGGTGCCCGGCTTGCGCGCGCGCGGGGGCAGCGGGTTGCTGGCCATCTGGTGGGTGGCCTCGGTCATGCCGTAGGACTCGACCAGCGGCGCGCCGAACACCGCCTCGGCCTCGGCAATCACCTGCGGCGGCATGCTCGAGCTCGACGAGCGCATGAAGCGCAGCGGGTGCCGCGCGATCACGTCCGGGCTCTTGGAAGCCCGCGACAGGATGGCCTGGTGCATCGTGGGCACCGCCGTGAACCAGGTGGGCGCGGCCTCGTCCATCCAGCCGAAGAACTTCAGCGCGTTGAAGCCCGGCGTGCAGAACACGAACGAACCCGCGGACAGCGGCGCCAGCACCCCGGCGATCAGGCCGTGGATGTGGAACAGCGGCATGATGTTCAGCCCGCGGTCGCGCGCGCTGAACTGCAGCGTGGCCGCGATGTTCTGGGCCGAGGCGGCCAGGTTGGCCTGCGTCAGCGGCACGATCTTGGGCCGCGAGGTCGTGCCCGAGGTGTGCAGCACCATCGACACGTCGCCCGGCTGGGCGTCGCCGCCCTGCGCGGCGGGCGTGCCGGCGGGCAGGTCGAGGTCGAAGTCGCCGGCGCCGCCCTCGGCGCGCGGCACCAGCTCGATCAGGCGCACGCCCAGCTTGCGGGCCACCTCGACGGCCGGCGAGGCGCTGCCGCGCTCGACGATCAGCGCCCGGGCCTGCAGGTCGGCCAGGTAGAACTCGAATTCGTCGGCCCGGTAGGCCGGGTTCAGCGGCGCGCTGGTCACGCCGCTGGCGCAGGCCATGTAGCAGGCCGCCATCTCCGGGCCGTTCGGCAGCACGATGGCCACCGCGTCGTTGCGGCCGATGCCGGCGCCGTTGAGGGCGGCCAGGGTGCGCCCGATCAGCGCGCGCAACTCGCCATAGCTCAGCGACCGGCGCCCGGGCGCACCGAGCGCGGGGGCATCGTCGGCACCGACGGCGACCAGGGGCTTCAGGGCCTGGAGCATGGGTTGTCTGTTTTTGTCTTGGACAGAAACCCATCTTCGCAGGTCAGACATGCCCCAGGGTTGTCCTCGGGCAACCCCACAGGGTTATCACTGATCTCCGGAACCCGCGAGCCCGGCCCGCGGCCGCGGCTCAGCTGTCTTTCGACACCGTGATGGTGGGGAAGCGGGCCGAGTAGTCGCGCGCCTTCTGCGCGATGCTCACCGCCACCCGGCGCGCCACGGCCTTGTAAAGGGCCGCGATCTCGCCGGCCGGCTCGGCCACCACCGTGGGCCGGCCGTTGTCGGCCTGCTCGCGGATGCTCAGCGCCAGCGGCAGCGAGCCCAGGTGCTCGACGCCGTACTGCTCGGCCATGCGCCTGCCGCCGTCGGCCCCGAAGACGTGCTCGGTGTGGCCGCAGTTGGGGCAGCAGTACACCGCCATGTTCTCGACGATGCCCAGAATGGGCACGCCGACCTTCTCGAACATCTTCAGGCCCTTGCGGGCGTCGATGAGCGCGATGTCCTGCGGCGTCGTCACGATGACGGCCCCGGTCAGCGGCACGCGCTGCGACAGCGTCAGCGCGATGTCGCCGGTGCCGGGCGGCATGTCGACGAGCAGGTAGTCGAGGTCGGCCCAGTTGGTCTGGCGCAGCAGCTGGTCCAGGGCCTGCGTGGCCATGGGGCCGCGCCAGATCATGGCCTGGTCGGGCTCGACCATGAAGCCGATGCTCATGACCTGCACGCCGTGCGCGGCCAGCGGCTTCATGGTCTTGCCGTCCTCGCTTTCGGGGCGGTGGTCGGGCCCGGCCAGCCCCAGCATGGTGGGCTGGCTGGGGCCGTAGATGTCGGCGTCGAGGATGCCCACGCGCGCGCCCTCGGCGGCCAGCGCCAGCGCCAGGTTGACGGTGGTGGTGCTCTTGCCCACGCCGCCCTTGCCCGAGGCCACGGCAACCACGTTCTTCACGCCCGCCAGCAGCTGCACGCCGCGCTGCACGGCGTGCGAGACGATGCGCGTGACGATCTCGGGCCGCGCCGCGGTGACGCCGGGCACCGTGCACGCCGCCGCGGCCAGGGCCTCGCGCATCTCGGCGTGGCGGCTGCGCGCGGGGTAGCCGATCTCGACGTCGAAGGCCACCTCGCCGCCGGCGATGCGCAGGTTCCTGAGCGCCTTCGGGCCCACCAGCGGCTGGCCGGTGGCGGGGTCGATCACGCCGGCCAGGGCGGCTTGCAGGGCGGCTTCGGAGAGGGTGCTCATGCTCAGGGGGGACAGGCCATCGGAACTCGGCGAGAGTCTAGCCATCCCGCCCGCCCCTGACGGCAGCGCGGGTGGCGCTCACTCGATGCGGCGCACGCGCACGAGCGCGCGCACGCCCTCGATCTCCAGCAGGAAGCTGCCCAGGGCGCCCCGGCGCACCACGACGCGCGGGCTGTCGAGCCAGTAGGCGCCGCGGCTGTCGTCGGCGACCTGCCAGACCTGTCCGTTGGCGAGCCGGATGCGGTCGCGCGGCCCCCACCCCTCGAAGCGCCCCGCGATGCGGCTCTCGATGCGATCGACCGGCGACGGCTCCTCGGGCAGCCCGAAGCGCGCCGCCGACGGGCCGCCGGCGGGAGCGGGCGCCGCGCCGGGAGCGGCAGCCGCAGCCGCTGCCCGCGTGGCGATGGCGTCGTAGCAGGCCAGCCTTGCGGCGTCGTCGGCCAGCGCGCGGCAGCGGCGCAACGCGTCGGGGTCGGCCCAGGCGGCCTGGGAGGCCAGGGCCAGCAGAAGGGCGGCGGCGACGATGGGGTGCATGGCAGGACCTCGGCTTCGGGCGATGGGCTCGGGGACTGATCGACCCCAATCCTAGAATTCCACCATGACCCGCCGCCTGTTCGTCACCACCGCCCTGCCCTACGCCAACGGCCCGTTCCACATCGGCCACATCATGGAATACATCCAGGCCGACACCTGGGTGCGGCTGCAGCGCCTGCGCGGGCACGAGGTGCGCTTCGTCTGCGCCGACGACACCCACGGCGCGCCGATCATGATCGCCGCCGAGAAGGCCGGCCAGACGCCGCAGCAGTTCGTGGCCGCGGTGGCGGCCACCCGCAAGCCCATGCTCGACGGCTTCCACATCGCCTTCGACCACTGGCACAGCACCGACGCGCCCGAGAACCACGCGCTGGCCCGCAGCATCTACCTGGCGCTGCGCGAGGCCGGACTCATCGAGTCGCGCGCCATCGAGCAGTTCTTCGATCCCGCCAAGGGCATGTTCCTGGCCGACCGCTTCGTCAAGGGCGAGTGCCCCAAGTGTGGCGCCAAGGACCAGTACGGCGACAACTGCGAGGCCTGCGGCGCCGTCTACCAGCCCACCGAGCTGAAAAACCCCTACAGCGCGCTCAGCGGCGCCACGCCCGTGCTGCGCACCAGCGAGCACTTCTTCTTCAGGCTCAGCGACCCGCGTTGCGTCGAGTTCCTCGAGGCGTGGACGCAGGACGGCCGCCTGCAGCCCGAGGTGGCCAACAAGGTGCGCGAGTGGTTCGCGCGCGACGAGTCCGGCCGCGCCACCCTGGGCGACTGGGACATCAGCCGCGAGGCGCCGTACTTCGGCATCGAGATCCCCGACGCGCCCGGCAAGTACTTCTACGTCTGGCTCGACGCGCCCGTGGGCTACCTGGCCTCGCTGCAGGCCCTGCTGCAGTCGCTGGGCATCGACTTCGAGGCCTACCTGGCCGACCCGGCGCTGGAGCAGGTGCACTTCATCGGCAAGGACATCGTCACCTTCCACACGCTGTTCTGGCCGGCCATGCTCAAGTTCAGCGGCCGCAAGGTGCCGGACTTCGTGTACGTGCACGGCCACCTCACCGTCAGCGGCGAGAAGATGAGCAAGAGCCGCGGCACCGGCATCAGCCCCGCGCGCTGGCTCGAGCTGGGCCTGGACGCCGAGTGGCTGCGCTACTACATCTGCGCCAAGCTCAACGCGCGCGTCGAGGACCTCGACTTCAACCCCGAGGACTTCGTCGCCCGCGTCAACAGCGATCTGGTCGGCAAGTACGTGAACATCGCCAGCCGCGCCGCGGGCTTCGTTGGCAAGCGCTTCGGGGGCCGGCTCAGCGCCGACGTCGGCGTCGAGGGCCGCGCGCTGCTCGACGGCCTGCGCGCGCACGCCGAGCCGGTGTTCCAGCTCTTCGACAGCCGCGAGTACGGCAAGGCGCTGCGCGAGGTGATGCTGCTGGCCGACCGCGTCAACGAGTACGTCGACCGCGTGAAGCCCTGGGAACTGGCCCGGCAGCCCGGCATGGACGCGGCCCTGCACGACGCCTGCACGGTGTGCCTGGAGGCCTTCCGCGTGCTGACGATCTACCTCAAGCCGGTGCTGCCGGCGCTGGCCGCCAAGGTGGAGGCCTTCCTGCAGGTGCCGCCGCTGCAGTGGGCCGACGCGCAGCGCTCGATGGGGGCGCACACGGTCGGCGCGTGGCAGCACCTGATGCAGCGGGTGGACCCGGCCCGCGTGGAGGCGCTGTTCGAGCCGCCCGCCGCGCCGGCCGTGCCCGCCGCCCCGCTGCCCGGCGGCGAGGCCATCGCCGACGAGATCGCCATCGGCGACTTCGCGAAGATCGACCTGCGCATCGCCCGCATCGTGGCCGCCGAAGCCGTGGAGGGCAGCACCAAGCTGCTGCGTCTGACGCTCGACGTGGGCGAAGGCCGCCACCGCACGGTGTTCAGCGGCATCGCCGCGCACTACAAGCCCGAGCAGCTGGCCGGCCGGCTGACGGTGGTGGTGGCCAACCTGGCGCCGCGCAAGATGAAGTTCGGCGTCAGCGAGGGCATGGTGCTGGCCGCCAGCCACGCCGACGAGAAGGCCGAGCCCGGCGTCTACGTGCTGGAGCCCTGGGCCGGCGCGCAGCCGGGCCAGCGCGTGCGCTAGGGCCGGAGCCTCACCGCGAGCCGCCGACGTGACCGAGAAGCGCCACCACACCGTTGCCGCGGCCGCCGGGGGCGCCGTGGCCGCCGTGGCCGTCGCGCTGGCCGCCTGGCTGTGGGTGCGCGCGCCGGGCGCAGCCGGTCCGGCATCGCCCGACGCGCCTGCCGTCGCCGCGTCGGCCCCGGCGCAGCCCGACGCCCGATACGCCGCCGTGCCCGAGCTTGCCGAGCGCATCCTCACGGCCTATCGACGCGTCATCGTGCTCGTCGAGGGCGACTCGGCCCTCACGGCGGCCGAGCGCGAGCGCGCCAACCAGATCGGCCTGATGCTGTTCCACGACAGCCTGGCCAAGACGGACGAGCTCGCGGCGCTGCTGTCCGGCGGAGCTGCCGCCGACGCCGCCCGGCTGGCCGCCATCGCCGCCCTGCTGGACTACGTCGAGAGCGACCCCGGCCTGTTCGACGCCGACCGGCTGGCGTTCCGCGAGCTGCTGCGCAAGCTGCAGGAGTCGCTGGCCCGCGACGGCTCGCTGCCGGCCATCAAGCTGCACCGGCGCATCGCCGACGACCTGGAGGCGCTGGCGGAGATCGAGCGCAACTACGAGAAGGAACTGCGCCAGGTCTTCGGCCGCTTCGGCAGCCGCGCCATCGAGCTCAAGCGCGAGCGCTGGGACGACTACGTCGCGCGGCTGCGCACGCTGCACGACCGTGACCGCATCCTCAAGGACTTCGGCTTCGTCGTGCCCTACGTCGCCAAGGGCCTGAAGCCGCAGGCCGAGGAGGACGGCGAGTGGTTCGGGCGCAGCCTGCCGCCCAAGACCATCGTCCTCACCTTCGACGACGGCCCGCACGGCACCTACACGCCGGAGATCGCGGCCATCCTGCGCCAGTTCGGCGCGCCGGCGGTGTTCTTCCAGGTGGGCAGCAACCTGGGCAGCGTCGCACCCGACGGCACGCCCAGGCTGGGCCGGCGGGCCGAGGTCAGCCGGCAGCTGCTGGCCGAGGGCCACGCGCTGGCCAACCACAGCCTCACGCACGCCCAGCTGTCGCGGCTGGGCGGCGACGCGCTCAAGGCCGAGATCATGGGCACCGACGAGCTGCTCAAGGCCGTGGACAAGCGGCGCTCGCCGCTGTTCCGCTTCCCGTACGGCGCGCGCAACGCCGAAGGCCTGCAGATGCTGGGCGCAGCCCACCTGCGCTCGACGATGTGGAACATCGACTCGCTGGACTGGGCCGACCCGGTGCCGGCCTCGATCGCGCAGCGCGTGCTGCGCACGGTGGCGCGCGAGGGCCGGGGCATCGTGCTGTTCCACGACATCCACGAGCGCACGGTCAAGGCGCTGCCGGCGGTGCTGTCGCAGCTGGTGGCCGAGGGCTACCAGTTCGCCGGCTGGGACGGCACCGGCTTCTCGGTGCCGCGCCCGGCCGGCGCGGCCACCGCGCCGGTGCTCACCGCGGGCCACTACGGCAAGTCCTGGGCCATCGTGGTGGGCATCGACGACTACGCCCGCTGGCCGAAGCTGCAGTACGCCGTGCGCGACGCCCGCGCCGTGCGCGACGTGCTGGTGCAGAAGTTCGGCTTCGCGCCCGAGAACGTGGTGACGCTGGAGAACGGCCAGGCCACGCGTGCGCGCATCCTGGCGGCCTTCCACGACACGCTCTCGCACGGCGGCATGCAGCGCAACGACCGCCTGTTCGTGTTCTTCGCAGGCCATGGCGCGACGCGCCAGCTCAGTTCGGGGCGCGAGCTGGGCTACGTGATCCCGGTGGAGTCCGATCCGAACCAGTTCGCCAGCGACGCCATCCCGATGAGCGACCTGCAGAACATCGCCGAGAGCGTGGCCGCCAAGCACGTGTTCTTCGTGATGGACGCGTGCTACAGCGGCCTCGGGCTCACGCGCGGCGCCGCCGGCAACCGGTTCCTGCGCGACAACGCGCGTCGGCTGGGCCGGCAGATGCTCACCGCCGGCGGCGCCGACCAGCTGGTGGCCGACGGCGGGCCCAACGGGCACTCGATCTTCACCTGGACGCTGCTGCAGGGCCTGGCCGGCCGCGGCGACCTCAACGGCGATGGCATCCTCACCGCCACCGAGCTGGCCGCCTACGTGGCGCCGGCCGTCGCGGCCGTGTCGCGGCAGACGCCGGCCTTCGGCAGCCTGCCCGGCTCGGAGGGCGGCGACTTCGTGTTCGAGCTGCCCGTGGAGACCGAGTTCCTCAACGCCGGCAGCAGCCAGCTGCCCAGCGACGTCATCGCCATGAACAGCCGGCTCGACGCCGCGCGGCCCCCTGCGCCGTCCGCCTCGGCCGCGGCGCAGGCGATGGCCGAGGCCGCGCCCGTCATCGTGCGCGACCTGCAGGGCCGCGACCAGAGGATCGTGGTGCCGCAGGCCGCCGCCACGTCGCTGCGCCAGCAGGCCCAGCGCGCCAACGACCGCGGGCTGCAGCTGTACCGCGAGAAGCAGTACGAGCAGGCTGAGGCCCAGTTCACCGAGGCGCTGCGCCTGCGGCCGGACTTCGCGCTGGCGGCCAACAACCTGGGCTTCATCTACCACCGGCAGCAGCGCTACCCCGAGGCGGCGCGCTGGTTCGCCAACGCCATCGCGATGGATCCCTCGCGCGCGGTGGCCTACCTGAACCTGGGCGACGCCCTGTGGGCCGCCGGCGACAAGGACAAGGCGGTCAAGGCCTACGGCACCTACCTGGAGCTGGCGCCCAAGGGGGCCGACCTGACGCAGGTGCGGCAGCGCGTCGGCCAGCGTTCCTGAGGCCGCCGCGCCGGGGCCGCGCTCAAGCCTCGTCGAACGGGTAGCGCACGCCTACATCGCGCCGCGCGGCGTCGAGCCAGCGCGCCAGCGCCAGCGATTCCGCCAGCGGCATCTGCGGGCTCTCGGCCAGGCCGGCGCGGATGCAGCGCTCGGCCTCGCGCAGCTGGTACTCGAAGCCGTTGATCTCGAACGGGCGCTCCAGCACCTCGGCCGCGCGGTGCGGCCGGTGCAGCCGCGCGCGCGTGGCGCCCCAGAAGGGGTTGTCGATCGTGACGCTGCCGCGCGTGCCCAGCAGGTGGCCGGCGTTGTCGCCCTCGACGTCGAGCGCACAGAACAGCTGCGCGACGGCGCCGCCCTCGAAGGCCAGCGTCGCCCAGACGCGCCGGTCCACGCCGCTGGGGGCCCGCAGGCCGGCGACCTGCGAGCGCACTGGCTCGGGGCAGGTGCCGGGCTCGCGCTCCAGCGCCCAGCGCGTGAGCGTGAACAGGTAGATGCCGATGTCCAGCAGCGCGCCGCCGGCCGCGGCCGGGTTCCACTGGCGGCCCTCGGGCTCGTAGTCCCAGGCGTAGCCGAAGCTCGCGCGCACGGCGCCAACCTCGCCGATGCCGTCGGGCCCGGCCAGCCGCTCGCGCAGCGCGCCGTACAGCGGCAGGAAGCGCGTCCACATCGCCTCCATCAGGAACACGCCGCGCTCGCGCGCCAGCGCCACGACGCGCTCGGCCTGCGCGGCCGTGGCCACCAGCGGCTTCTCGCACAGCACGGGTTTGCCGGCGCGCAGGCAGGCCTCGATGGCCTGCACGTGCTGCGCGTGCGGCGTGGCCACGTAGACGGCGTCGACGGCGGGGTCGGCCAGCAGCTCGGCCAGGTCGGTGCCGGCGCGCGGCGCGGGGCGGTCGGGCCGCGCCCAGCGCTGCGCGAAGGCGGCGGCGCGCCCGGCGTCGCGCCCCTGCACGCGCACCAGCTGCTGGCCGGGCGAGCGCTGCACGGCCTCGGCGAACTTGTGGGCGATGCGGCCGGGCCCGACGAGGGCCCACGAAAAGGGGTTCATGGCAGGGCGTCGAAGGTGGCGCTGCCTCGATCTTCGCCCAGCTTGAGCCCCGTCAGGCCCGCGCAGGCCCCGGCGCGCAGAATCCGCACCGCCACCATGCCCGGCCCCGTGCCCCTGCACCCCTTCCGCCCGCGGCTGCTCGACGCGCTGCGGGGCTACGACCGCGGCCGCTTCGCGCGCGACCTCGGCGCCGGCATCACGGTGGGCATCGTGGCGCTGCCGCTGGCCCTGGCCTTCGGCATCGCCAGCGGCCTGGAGCCCGCGCAGGGTCTCGTCACGGCCATCGTCGCCGGCTTCCTGATCAGCGCGCTGGGCGGCAGCCAGGTCCAGATCGGCGGGCCCGCCGGAGCCTTCATCGTCATCGTCTACGGCATCGTCGACAAGCACGGGCTCACCGGGCTGCTCGTCAGCACCTTCGCCGCCGGCGCGCTGATGCTGGCGATGGGGCTGCTGCGCCTGGGGGTGCTGATCCGCTACATCCCGGTGAGCATCGTCATCGGCTTCACCAGCGGCATCGCGGTGCTGATCGCGCTGTCGCAGCTGCGCGATGCGCTGGGCCTGCCCATCGCCCGGATGCCGGCCGAGTTCTTCGCGCAGCTGGCCACGCTGGGGCGGCATCTCGGGCAGGTCAACCCCGCCGCGGCCGGGCTCACGGCGGGCTGCCTGCTGCTGCTGGGGCTGTGGCCGCGGCTGGGCGCGCGCTGGCCGCCGCTGGCGCGCGTGCCGGGAGCCATCGTCGTGTTGGTGCTGGCCACCGTGCTGGTGGCGCTGCTGCCGCTGCCCGTGGAGACCATCGGCAGCCGCTTCGGCGAGCTGCCCCGCGGCCTGCCGCAGCTCGAGCTGCCGCCGCTGTCGTGGGGCAGCCTGCAGCAGCTCACCATCCCCATCATCACCATCGCGCTGCTGGGCGCCGTCGAGTCGCTGCTGTGCGCGCGCGTGGCCGACGGCCTCGGCGAGCACCGGCGCCACGACCCCAACCAGGAGCTGATGGCCCAGGGCGTGGCCAACATGGTCACGCCCTTCTTCGGCGGCATGCCGGCCACGGGCACCATCGCGCGCACCGTGACCAACGTGCGCGCCGGCGCGGCCACGCCGGTGGCCGGCATGGTGCACGCGGGCGTGCTGCTGCTCGTGCTGCTGGTGGCCGCGCCACTGGCCGGTCACGTGCCGCTGGCGGCGCTGTCGGCCATCCTGCTGTTCGTGGCCTGGAACATGTTCGAGGGCCACCAGTTCCGGCGCCTGCGGCAGTTCGCGCCGACCTACCGCACGCTGATGCTCACGACCTTCGTGCTCACCGTCGTCTTCGACCTCACGGTGGCGGTCGAGGTGGGCCTGGTGCTGGCGTGCCTGTTCTTCATCTGGCGCATGGGCCGGCTGTTCAGCGCCACGCCGCGCCCGCCCAGCGCCGAGGCGCCGCTGCCCGAGGGCGTGGCCGTGATCGAGCTCTACGGCGCGCTGTTCTTCGGCGCCGTGGGCAAGATCGAGGCGCTGCCCGAGCAACTGCCGGCGGGCACGCGGGCGCTGGTGCTCGACATGCAGCGCCTGGTGTCCATGGACACCACTGGCCTGGACGCGCTGGAGCAGCTGTGGCGCACGCTGCAGCGCCGCCCGGTGGCGCTGGTGCTGGCCAACGTCAACCCGCAGCCGCTGTCGCTGATGCGGCGCAGCGGCTTCGAGGCGCTGATCGGCGCCGAGCACATCGTCCAGAGCCTGGACGACGCGCTGCGCGCGAGCCCGCGCTGATCAGCGCCAGGGCGGCGGCGCCTCGAACACGGCAGCCAGCGCGCGCTGCGCCACCGGCAGCCCGTGGCGGTGGCGCTCGGCCAGCAGCCCGAGCGCGAACCACAACGGTGGCGCCGGCTCGGGATGGGCGGCCAATCGCGTGCGCGCGGTGTGCAGGTCGTTGAGCTCGCCCAGGCGGTCGAGCGCCGGCTTCAGCGCCGCCATCGTGCGCCGCAGCCGCTTCGGCGGCAGCAGCGAGGCCAGCGCCTCCAGCAGGTAGCGCAGGCGCTTGGCGCGCTTGCGCAGCGTGTGCAGGTCATCGGGCTCGGCGGCGGCGATGTCGCGCGCGCCGCGCCTCACCCGCTTCCACAGGGGCCGCAGCAGCGCGGCAGCGGCGGCGCGGTCCAGCGCGGGCGGGGCCGGCTCGCCAGACGCGGCGGCGTCCAGGGCCAGCGCCAGGCTGCGCAGCAGCAGCGCCTGCACCTCGGCGCCGCGCAGCACCTGCGCAGGCTCGGGCGCGTCACCCGCCGCCGCTGCCGGCCAGGCCAGCG
>CAIKLM010000171.1 GCA_903828235.1 uncultured beta proteobacterium
CCGCCGCCGGGGCGGGGCCGGCCGCGGGCTTGCCCGCGCCGCCGGCGCCGCGCGCGCCGGGGTTGGCCAGGTCGATCACCCGCACCGGCAGCGCATCGCCGCGCAGCAGGCGGCCGTGGCCGGCGGTGACCACGGTGTCGCCGGCGGCCAGACCCTGGGTGATCTCCACCTGCCCCGGCATGCGCAGCCCGATGCGGGCCTCCAGGCGCTGCGACACCTTCTGCCCGTTGGGCCCGTCGACCACCTTGAACAGGAACTGCCGGGCACCCACGGGCACCAGCGCCTCTTCCGGCACGACCACGGCCCCCTCGCGAACCGCGAACACCACGCGCGACCGCGCGAACATGCCGGGGCGCAGCACCGCGCCGGGGTTGGCCACCTGGGCCAGCACCTGCAGCGCGCGGCCGTTGGCGTCGACCTGCGCATCCAGGGCCTGCACGCGGCCCTTGAAGCTGCGGCCGGGGATCGCGTCCACCGTCAGCTCCACGGGCTGGCCGGGGCGCACGCGGTCGGCGTATCGCTCGGGCAGCGCAAAGCGCACCGTCAGCGCGTTCAGGTCTTCGAGGGGCACGATGTCGGCGCCGTCGCGCACGTAGTCGCCCTCGTTCACCAGCTTCAGGCCCGTCGTGCCGTCGAAGGGCGCCAGCACGCGCATGCGCTGGGCCTGGGCCTGGGCCAGCGCCACCTGGGCCTCGGCCACCTGCAGCGCCGCGGCGTTCTGGTCCACCGCGCTGGCGCTGACGAAGTTCTGCGCCAGCAGCTCGCGGCTGCGCTGCAGGTTGGTCCGCGCGATGCTGGCCTGCGCTTCGGCCTGCTTCAGCTGCGCTTGCTGCAGCGTGTCGTCGAGCTGCACCAGCAGCTGGCCGCGGCGCACGCGGGCACCCTCGGTGAAACCCAGCTTCGCGATGCGGCCGCTGACCTCGGGGCGCACCATCACGCTCTGCACCGAGCGCAGCGAGCCCACGGCCTGCACGTCGTCGGTGAGCGTGAGCACCCGGGCGCGCGCCACCTCGACCGCCGCCGGGCCACCGGGGCCGCCTGGCCCGCCACCACCTGGCGCTCGCGCGGCACCGGGTGCGGTCGGGCCCGGTCCTGCGCCGCCCGGTGCGCCCGGTGCGCCGGCCTGCGGCGGCGTGGCGGTGTTCGGGCGCGGCTGCTGCCACCACCAGGCCGCGCCCGCTGCCAGCGCCAGGCCGAGCACGGCCACCACGGTTTGGATCTTCTTCAACGCCGTTCTTTCGCAGTGTTCGCGCGGCCACAGGGTCAGGCCGCTGCCATGGTCCCGCCCTCGGCGGAGCGCCGCGCGGGGCACCGTCGCACGCCGGCCCGCAGACAGGAACAAACCGCCGATCGTAGCGGCTGCCGGGCCCGCCCGCCGTGTTCAGCCCACCGAGTCGACGCCGCGGTTGGCCAGCCGGTCGGCCCGCTCGTTGCCGGGATCACCGGCGTGGCCCTTCACCCAGCGCCACTGCACGCGGTGGCCGGCGTTCAGGGCATCGAGCCGCTGCCACAGCTCGATGTTCTTGACCGGCTTGCCATCGGCCGTGCGCCAGCCGCGCGCCTTCCAGCCGCGGATCCAGCTCGTGATGCCGTCCTTCACGTAGCTGCTGTCGGTGTAGATCGTCACGCGCGAGGGTCGCTTCAGCGCAGTCAGCGCCTCGATCACGGCGGTCAGCTCCATGCGGTTGTTGGTGGTCTGCCGCTCGCCCCCGAAGAGCTCGCGCTCGTGCTCGCCGCTCCTGAGCCATGCGCCCCAGCCACCGGGGCCGGGGTTGCCGCGGCAGGCGCCATCGGCGTAGATCACGATCTCGGGGCTGCTGTCGTCGTTCATCGGGAATCGGTCTCGGCCAGCACCCGCTGGCGGTTGGCCACCACGGCGGTGGCGCCAGCGCTGCGGCGCCGCGCCGTCTTCAGCAGGCCGACCAGGCGCATGCCGCGCACGCGCTTGACAGCCACCACCTGGTAAACGGCGCCCAGCACCGGCCACCAGTGCTCGCCGACGCCCTCCATCCAGTCCCAGCGCTGCAGCCAGGCCGCGCTCTTCAGGGGCGGGCGCCAGCAGCCGAACTGGCCGGCCTCGACCTCGAAGCTCAGCAGCCGAAGCCAGTCGCGCAGCCGCCAGTAGCCGATGAACTCGCCGCTGCTGGGCAGGTACAGCGGCTCGCGGCCGCCCAGCCCGAGCCCCCGGCGCGCGCGGCCGGCCCGCTGGCGCAGGCCCCACAGGCTGGCCGGGTTGAGGCCGGTGATGACGACGCGGCCCTCGGGCACGAGGACGCGCTCGACCTCGCGCAGCGTCTCGTGCGGGTCGCGCGCCAGCTCCAGCGTGTGCGGCAGCACCAGCAGGTCGACGCTGGCCGACGGGAACGGCAGCGCGTCGTACTCGCAGTGCAGCGCGGTGGCGATGGCCGCGCCGGCAGGCGGGGCGTCGCTGGCCACCCAGCGGTGGGGCATGCGGTTGTTGCGCAAGGCATCGAGCGCCGGCAGGCCCAGCTGCACGGCGTGGTAGCCGAAGACGTCGGCCACGGCCTCGTCCATGCGCTGCTGCTCCCAGGCCAGCAGCACCTCGCCCGGCGGGGACTTCAGCCAGGACCCCAACTCTATAATCAACTGCTCTCGCGTCATGAACCTGCTTGCGCTGCCCGCCTTCGCCGACAACTACATCTGGATGGTGCATGACGAGGCTCGCGCCTTCGTCGTGGACCCCGGCGATGCGGCACCCGTGATCGAGGCGCTCCGCACCCGTGGGCTGCAGCTCGCGGGCATTCTAGTGACGCACCACCACCCCGACCACGTCGGCGGCATCGACGCGTTGCGCGGCCTGCTCGCCGAAGGCGGCGGCGTGGTGCACGGGCCGGCGCGCGAGCGCATCCCCGAGCCCTTCGTCCCGCTGCGGGGCGGCGACACCCTCGAGCTCCTGGGCCTGCGCCTGGCGGTGATCGACGTGCCCGGGCACACGGCCGGGCACATCGCGTACGCGCAGCGGGGCGCCGCGGCCGCGCCGCTGCTGTTCTGCGGCGACACGTTGTTCTCCGCCGGCTGCGGCCGCCTGTTCGAGGGCACGCCGGCGCAGATGGCGGCCTCGCTCGCGGCGCTCGCGGCCCTGCCAGACGACACCCGCGTGTGCTGCACACACGAGTACACGCTGTCCAACCTGCGCTTCGCCGCGGCGGTGGAGCCGGCCAACGGCGACATCGCCGCGCATGCGCGGCACTGCGAGGCCCTGCGCGCGGCGGGCCAGCCCACCCTGCCGTCCACCCTGGCGCTGGAGCGACGCATCAACCCCTTCCTGCGCTGCGGCGAGCCCGTGGTCGCTGCGGCGGCGCGGCGCGAAGGCGCGGCGAACGACGAACCCGTGTCCGTGCTGGCGGCCCTGCGCGAATGGAAAAACCGCTTTCGATGAAGCCCTGGCGTGCCCTGGGCGTGCTGCTGGCTGCGCTGGCCCTGGCGGGCTGCGCGGCGCTGCCGACGGCACCGGCCGCCGAGCCCGCGCCAGCCTCTGCGCCAGCCCCTGCGGCCGCACCGGCACCCGAGGCCGGCCGTGCCGAGGTGGCCGCCGCCCAGCCCGTGCCGCCCGCCCCCGCGGCCGCCCCTGCGCCCGCGGAGTTACCGGCCCCGGCGGTGCTGCCGCTGCCGCCCATGCCCGATCCGCTGGAGCCGCCGCTCATCGAGGGCGACCGCTCCAGCCTGTGGGACCGCATCCGCGGCCGCATGGCCATCCCCGACCTCACCGGGCCCCGCGTGGAACGCTGGGAGCAGTACTACGCCCGCCGGGACGACTACGTGGCGCGCATGATCGAGCGCGGCAGCCTCTACCTGTACCACGTGGTCGAGGAGGTCGAGCGCCGCGGCCTGCCCGCCGAACTGGCGCTGCTGCCCTTCATCGAGAGCGCCTTCAACCCGCAGGCCTTGTCGCGCGTGCGCGCCTCCGGCATGTGGCAGTTCATGCCCGCCACCGGGCGCGACTTCGAACTGCGCCAGAACCTGTTCCGCGACGACCGGCGCGCCGTGATGGCCTCGACCGGCGCCGCGCTCGACTACCTGCAGCGGCTGCACGCCCGCTTCGGCGACTGGCACCTCGCGCTCGCGGCCTACAACTGGGGCCAGGGCAACGTCGCGCGCGCGATCGCCAGCAACGAGCGCCGCCGCCGGCCCGTCGACTACCAGAGCCTGAACATGCCGCTGGAGACACGCGACTACGTGCCCAAGCTGCAGGCCGTGAAGAACATCGTGCTCGACGCCCAGCGGCTGGGCCTGGTGCTGCCGCCGCTCGAGAACCACCCCTTCTTCGCCCGCGTGCGCATCGACCGCGACATCGACGTCGGCCTGGCCGCCGAGCTGGCCGAGGTCTCCCTGGCGGAGTTCCGTGCGCTGAACCCGCAGTTCGACAAACCCGTGATCCTGGCCGCGGGCACGCCCGAGGTGCTGCTGCCCTGGGAACGCGCCGAGCCCTTCCGCGACCGCTTGGCCGCTGCCCGGGGCCCGCTGGCCAGCTGGACGGCCTGGCAGGCGCCGCGCACCATGCGTCCCGTCGAGGTGGCGCGCGAGGTCGGCATGCCCGAGGACGAGCTTCGGGAAGTCAACCGCATTCCGCCGCGCATGCTGGTGCGCGCGGGCTCGACGCTGCTGGTGTCGCGCCCGCCCAGCCAGGAAGACGACGTCGCGGCGCACGTGGCCGAGCACGGCCAGCTCAGCTTCGCGCCGGAGTCGCGCGGCCAGCGACGCATCGAGGTGCGCATCGGCAGCGGCGGCGAGACGGTGGCCTCGGTGGCCCGCCGCCACCGCGTCAGCGCCGTGCAGGTGGCGCGCTGGAACGGCGTGCGCCCTGGCAGCCGCTTCCAGGCGGGTCAGGTGGTGGTGGTGATGGCCCAGGCTCCGGCACCGCGCCAGGCCCGCGCCCCGCGCGCCCAGCGGGCGCCGCAGGCACGCACCACGCGTCAGGCGGCGGCGCCGCGAGCCGC
>CAIKLM010000172.1 GCA_903828235.1 uncultured beta proteobacterium
GCGCGGCGCGGGCACCGGCCGCTGCACCGGCGCCACCGGCAGCCGGGCATCGGCCAGCACGTCCGGCGGCCCGCCCATCGCGCGCACCATGCGCGCCAGGTGCTCGGCGGCCGCGCCGCCGGCCAGCGCCCGCTGCAGCCGCGCCCGCGCGTCGTCGCCGTCGGCGGCCAGGCCGGCCATCTGCAGCAGTTCGGCGCCCAGCGCCATCGTCACCGCGCGCTGCACCGGCTCGTCGGCCCCGGGGCCGATGCGCCCGGTGAGGAAGTCGACGGCCTCGCGCAGCTCCAGCGCGTTGCCGGCCGTGGTACCCAGCACGCCGTCGTGCCCGGTGACGAGCGCGCGGGCGCGCAGCCCGGCCTCGCCGGCCACCCGCACCAGGCTGTCGGCCAGCGCGCGCGCATCGGCCTCGTCGCGCATGAAGGCGCCGCTGCCGCACTTCACGTCCAGCACCAGCGCGTCGAGCCCCGCCGCGAGCTTCTTGCTCAGGATGCTGGCGGTGATCAGGGGCACGCTCTCCACCGTGGCGGTGAGGTCGCGGATGGCGTAGAGCCGCCGGTCGGCCGGCGCCAGCGTGGGCCCGGCGCTGACGATGGCGCAGCCGGCCGCGCGCAGCACGCGTTCGAAGCCGGCGTCGCCTTGGTTCACGTCCAGGCCCGGCAGCGCCTCGAGCTTGTCGAGCGTGCCGCCGGTGTGGCCCAGGCCGCGGCCGCTGATCATCGGCACCACGGCGCCGCAGGCGGCCAGCATCGGCGCCAGCATCAGGCTGAGCTTGTCGCCGACGCCGCCGGTGCTGTGCTTGTCCAGCGCCGGCTTGCCCAGCCGCGCCGCGGCCCAGTCCAGCACGCGGCCCGAGTGCGTCATGGCCCGCGTCAGCGCCGCCGTCTCGGACGGCGTCATGCCGCGCCAGACGATGGCCATGGCCAGCGCCGCGGCCTGCGCGTCGCTCCAGCCGCCGTCGACGAGGCCGCGGACGAAGGCGCCGATGTCGGCGTCGGCCAGCGCGCCGCCGTCGCGCTTGGTGCGGATGATCTCGGCGGGCGGGCGCGACACGGTCAGTCGTTGACGACGACGATGCGGTCGTCGGGGCTGGGGCTGGGCGTGGTCTTGAGGAAGCTCACCAGCGCGTCGATGTCGAGCTCGCCGCCCAGGCGGTCGCGGCCCTGGCGCAGCAGGCTCAGGCCGTCGCCGCCGTCGGCCATGAAGCTGTTGACGGTGAAGCGGATGGCGGCGGCGGGGTCCACCGGCTGGCCGTCGATGCGCAGGTCCTGCACGCGCTGGCCGTACGGGGCCCGGGCCACCCAGCGGTAGCTCAGCGACTTCGACGGCAGCAGGAAGCTGGGCTGCTCGCGCCCCGGGCGCTGCTGGTCCTCGAGCATCTGCCGGATCTCGGCGCCGGTGAGCGTCATCACGACCAGGCTGTTGCCGAAGGGCTGCATGGTGAACACGTCGCCGAAGGTCACCTCGCAGGGCGGGGTGCCGCGGCAGGGCAGCGGCGCGCGCACGCCGCCGGGGTTCATCAGCGCGAAGCGGGCGCCGCCGCGGTCGGGCGCGCGCGTGGCGGCGTGCTGCGCGTCGGCGATCAGCCGGCCGGCGCTGCTGCTGCCGCGGTTGGCCCCGGTGTCGAAGGAGCCGCCGATGCGGCCCACCACGCGCTCGGCCAGCGGCCGGGCGCGCTCGGCGTAGGCGGCCACGCGCGCGGCCACGTCGGCGTCGGGCTGCGCGGCGCGCAGCGCCGCCGCGAAGGGCGCCGGCTCCTGGCCGATGACGAGCTCGCGGTGCGCGGCCTCGGTGCGGCCGTTGAACACCGGCAGGTTGCGCAGCACGGTCCGGCTGCGGTCGACGTCGCCGGTGGCGGGGTCGAGCACGAGGTCGACCACGCTGACGCCGCGGCCGAAGCTCAGCGCCTGCATCACCGGCCGGCCGCCCACGAGGCAGGCGTAGCCCTGGTGCGTGTGCGCCGACAGCACCACGTCGACGGCAGCGGACAGGCGCTTCTCGATGTCGAAGATGGCGCCGCGGCGGCCCGGGCAGGCGCTGCTGTTCCACTCCATCTGCGCGGCGTCGTTGAAGCCGCCCTCGTGGATGGTGGCGACGATGGCCTGCACGCCCTGCGCCTGCAGCCGCGCGGCCTCGGCGTTGATGGCGTCGGCCTCGTCGGTGAAGCGCAGCCCCGCCACGCCCGAGGGCACGACGATGCCGGGCGTGCTGCGCGTGACGGCGCCGATGAAGCCGACCTTGACGCCGCCGTAGCTGCGGACGAGCGAGCGCGGCATCAGCGGCGAGCCGTCGGCCCTGTTGACGTTGGCCACCACCGAGGGGAACTTCGCGCCCTCGTGGCGGCCCAGCGCGCACGAGATGGCGGTGTCGCCCGGCTGCGGCGCCCGGCAGCCGCCGGCCAGCACCCGCTGCAGCTCGGCGGCGCCGGCGTCGAACTCGTGGTTGCCCACGGTGGCCACGTCGACGCCGATGCGGTTCATCACGTCGATGGTGGCCTCGTGGAAGAACAGTGCGCTGATCAGCGGCGTGCCGCCGATGGCGTCGCCGCTGCTGACCACCACGCTGTGCGGCGCGCCGGCGCGCAGGGCCTTCACCAGGCCCGCCAGCTCGGCCGTGCCGCCCACGTTCACGCGCAGGGGCTGCGCGGGGTTGGCGGGGTTGGGGTGGGGCAGGTTCAGCGCGGCGGTCTGCAGGTGGCCGTGCAGGTCGTTGAAGGCGATCACGCGCAGCGGGACGGGCTCGCGCGGCGCGGGGGCGGTGGCGCAGCCGGCGAGCAGCGCGGCCGCGGTGGCCAGCGCCAGGGTGGTGGTGCGGAACGGGTTCATGGCAGCAGGGGGTTCAGTAGGGGGTGCCCGGCCCGGTGCCGGGTTCATGGCGGTGCGTGCCCTCGAGCACGGCCTCGATGTCGGCCAGCAGGCCGCTGGCGCCGATGCGGAAGCGGCGCGGGCCAACGGCCCCGGCGCCCAGGGCCTGCGCCGTCAGCCCGATGTAGACGGCGGCGTCGGCCACGGTGCGGATGCCGCCGGCGGGCTTGAAGCCGACGCGGTGGCGCGCGCGGTCGTCGCCGGCGATGGCGGCGAGCAGCCGCGCGGCCGCGGCCGGCGTGGCGCTGACGGGCCGCTTGCCGGTGCTGGTTTTCAGGAAGTCGGCCCCGGCGTCCAGCGCGATGCGGCAGGCCAGGTCGATGGCGGCCTCGTCGGGCAGCTCGCCGGTCTCCAAGATGACCTTGAGCACCAGGCCCTCGCAGGCGCGGCGCACGGCGGCCAGCAGCGCGGGCGCGGCGGCGAGGTCGCGGTAGGGCAGCACCACGTCGACCTCCTGCGCCCCGGCGTCGACGATGGCGCGGGTGTCGCGCACGGCGCGGTCGATGTCGCGGCCGCCGTCGGGGAAGTTGGCCACCGCCGCCACCGCGATGCCGGCCGGCAGCCGCGCGCGGGCAAAGGCCGCCAGCCGCGGCCACACGCACACCGCCGCGGTGGCGCCGCGGCCGGCGGGGCCGATGGCGCGGGCGCACAGGGCCTCGACCTCGGCCTCGCCGCCGGCCGTGTCGTGGCCGTCGGCAAGGCTGGTCAGGTCCAGGCAGGCCAGCGCGGTGCGCGCCGTGGCCGCGAGGTCGTCCGGTGCGGCCGTCATGCCGCCGCCTCCAGCCCCTGCACCACGGCGGCCAGCAGCGCCACGGCGCGCTCGCTGGCGGCCTGCGCGGTGGCCATGGTGTGGCCGTGGCTCAGCGTCTCGGCGCTCAGGCCGGCGGCCATGTTCGTCATCAGCGACAGCGCCAGCACCTTCAGGCCGGCGTGGCGCGCCAGGATGGTCTCGGGCACCGTGCTCATGCCCACGGCCTGCGCGCCCAGGCGCTGCAGCATGCGGATCTCGGCCGGCGTCTCGAACTGCGGCCCCAGCACCCAGGCGTACACGCCCACCGGCAGCGCGTGGCCGGTGGCGGCCACCGCGGCGGCCTGCGCCTGCAGGCGCAGCGTGGCGTCGTAGGCCGTGCCCATGTCGACGAAGCGGCCGTCGCCGGGCTCGCCCACCAGCGGGCTGCGCTGCACGAGGTTGATGTGGTCCTCGACCAGCATCACCGTGCCGGGCGGCATGGCGTGGTCCAGGCTGCCGGCGGCGTTGGTCTGCACCAGCAGCTCCACGCCCAGCGCGGCCAGCGTGCGGATGACGCCCTTCATGCCGTCGGGCTCGCCGGTCTCGTAGGTGTGCTTGCGGCCGGCGAGCACGATGAGTTCCTGGCGGCCGATGCGGCCGGCCTTCAGCAGGCCCGCGTGCCCTCCGATGGCCAGGCGCGGGAAGGCGGGCAGTTCCGCATAGGGCACGGTCACGGCGTCCGTCACCGCGTCGGCAAAGGGCCCCCAGCCGCTGCCCAGCAGCACGGCGATGCGCGGGCGGCGCTCGCCCAGGCGGGCGCGCAGGAGCCCGGCGCTGGTGTCGACGGCGGCGGCCAGGTCGGACGGGTTCATGCGGCAGGGTCTCCGGGAAGGTTCAGCGCGCGCAGCAGGCGCTCGGGTTCGTCGATGCCGAGGAAGATCTCGCGCACCTCGCGCTCGCCGGTGAGCGTGGCCAGCCGCGTGCCGGGCCGCAGCACGAGCTGCAGGTTGGCGCGGCCCTGGCCCGCGCAGCGCAGCCGGCCCGTGGCGCGCGCCGGCGTGGCGCCGCGGTGCGGCCTGGCGGCCACGATGGCCTCGCGCGGCACGGCGAGGTCGGTGACGAGCCCGTGGCGCAGGCGCAGCGCGGTGGCGTCCAGGCCCACGGCCCGCCAGCGCGTGGCGCGCGCGTCGGCCCACAGGAACAGCCAGCCCCAGACGCTGAGCGTCGTCACCACGCTGGCCACCAGCGGCCCGGCCCACAGGTGCAGCAGCACGTGCAGCACGGGGATCTCCACGCCCACCAGCACCACGAAGCCCATCTGGTTGGACAGGTTCTGGCCCTGGCGGTGCACGTAGAAGGCCTGCTCGCCCGCGGGTGGCGGCGTGTCCAGCAGGCGGCGCGGCGCCAGCGCGTACAGCCACATGCGGGCTTCCAGCTGCAGCCAGGGCAGCGCCGCGCCCAGCGGGCGGCCGGTGAGGCGGCCCAGGCGCTCGCCCTGCGCGGCCAGCAGCGCGTGCAGTTCGGACTCGAGCGGGCCGGGCGCGGCGGCGTGGCGGCGCAGGCGCAGCACGGTCACCAGCTGCCGCAGCGCCGACGCCATCACCAGCAGCTGCAGCGCCAACAGCGCGCCGACCACGGCCCAGCGCAGCGGCTCGAGCCAGCGCCAGACGATCTTGTTCTCTTCCGGCAGCAGCCAGGCGCCGACCCAGATGCCGGCCAGCGCCACGGCCAGCGCGGCGAACAGCGCACCGCGGCCGCGTGGCGCCGGCTGCAGCCACCAGGCCAGCAGCGGCAGCACGACGAGCAGGTCCAGCGCCAGCGTCCAGTCGGGCACGGGGTCGCCGTGCCGGGCGTGCCAGGGGATCAGCCACGCGTAGCCGCCCACCATGGCCAGCGCCGCCAGCGCCAGCGTGGCGCGCGGGTGGCGTTGCAGGGCTTGCAGGGGCACAGGCCGGGGCATGGGATGGCCTCTCACGCGCTCAGCGCGGCAAATGGGTGGGGCCGAAGCTGCACGGCAGCAGTTGCCCGAGTGTGAAGCGGGCCCGCAACGCGTGCTCGTCGGCCACGAGGATGGGGCAGTCGTCGTCGGCGAACTCGCGGATCCGCTGCCGGCAGCCGCCGCAGGGCGTGACGGGCTCGTCGGCCACCGCGCACACCGCCACCGCCGTGATGCGGCGGCCGCCGGCGGCCACCATCGCGGCGATGGCCGAGGTCTCGGCGCACCAGCCCTGCGGGTAGGCGGCGTTCTCGACGTTGCAGCCGGTGTGGATGCGGCCCTGCTCGTCGAGCACCGCGGCGCCCACCGCGAAGCGCGAGTAGGGCGCGTGGGCGCGGGCGCGCACGGCGCGCGCGGCGGCGAGCAGGGCGTCGCGGGTGCTGTCGGCGAGTGCGTCGCTCATGGCGGGCTCTACCTGCCCTGCGCGGCCTCGCGCGCGCGGCGGTAGTCGTCATAGCTGCCGGCCGTGCTGGCCAGGCAGCGCTGCCGCTCGGCGGCGTCTGCGATCTTGCGGCACTCTTGCTGCTGCCAGCCCTGCACCGCCTGGTAGACGGCGCGGGTGCTGCAGCCGGCCAGGGCTGCCCACGACAGCATCAGGGCGACGAAGGCACCGGTCGGCACGGAGGTTTGGCGGCGGGCGCCCATGGCCCCATTGTCTCTGCTGGCGCTGCGCCCGCCAGCAACTGTGCCAGGGACGCGGGCCGTGGCTGCGCTCCATGCTTGGCATCGCGGCTCTTGGGGCGTTCGGCCATTCGCCGTCTGGCCTCGTCTTCATCGGTGCTGCGCATCTCGTGGTGGAGTCCGAGGGCCAGAAGGCAGCGCGGGCATCCTGCAGTCCCAGGCAGGGGCTCCGACCCGCTGGGCGGAGCAAGGCCGCCGAGCGCCACGAGCAGCGAGCAAGCAACAACGGGAATTCGATGATCGCGATCGAAGCCCAGTTGATCGAGCGGCTGAAGAAGTTACCGCCCCTGTCCGAGGATGAGGTCGAGGCGGAGAATCAGGCGGCCCGGCAGGACGCGTGATCGGCGCTGGGCTGCCGTGTCGTCTGGCCGTCGTGGTGTCACCGACCCAACGGGCCAAGGGTGGTACCCACCGATCCCACTCACGGACACTTCATCCTCCCGGCTGACAAGCGCGATTTCTCGCCGAAGGGTAGCCCCCAGGGCATCCCCATCGTCAGTGACCCCTGGGCCGGAGGCCGTGACTTGACCCCGAGGCCGGCGAGCACCTTCAGCGCTCGAATACACGCGCCTCCAGCACATGTCCCGCCACCGATCTGCCGGCGATGGGCAGAGCCCCCTTCCCAACCTGCAAGCTTCGTTTCGGCACTTCAAGGGCTTCGGCCACCTTGTGGGCCACCTCCTCCAGGCGCGTCGTGCCGGCGACGCGCCACAGAAACAGCCTGCCGTCGGGAAGCTGGTGTGCCTCCCAGCCCTGTGCGCGGATGCTCTGTTGCAGCACGCGCCAGTGAACCTTGATCCTGGTCGGCAGGGCGGAGTCGGTGGCGGGGGTCGCGCTTGCCTCCGAGATGCTGGCCAGTAGCTGGCCGCGATCAATCTGACCGTGCTCGATGGCGCGGATGACCCAGGCGCGAACCGCATCGCGGTTGCGCAGATCGACACCCGGCTTGATGCGCCACGCGCGGTCGCGGCCGGCGACCTCGGCTTGGCCGCCGCGGCCCGGGCGGAAGCGAAGGTCGCCGTACGGGGTGCCGATGCGTTCGCCCTCGAGGTATGGCGCCTGGCTAGCGCCGTACAGGTGCTCGGCTCTGATGTGGCCACGCTCGACGGAGCGCAGCACCCACGCTCGCACCGCATCGCGGCTGCGAACGTCGACGGAGCCCGGCACATCGTAGCTCGCCGTTCGCGTGCGGACGCGGGCGACGCCATCAGGACCCATGCCCTCCCAGACGACCCGGCCGTAAGGCGTGCCGATGCCTGTGCCGGCGGCGTAAGGGCTGACGGTGGGCGAGGACTTCGGCGTCTTGCCGGGGGTGACGAGTGACACCCCGCGCAGCCCGTAATTCAGGCCGAAGCGATTGACCAACGCTTCGGGGCTGATGCGGCCGTCGTCTACGGCTTGCTGCAACGCGCCTTGCAGCCACGACCAGGCCTCCCGGCGAAGCGCACTGAGGGCTCGGACGTCGACCGGGTAGCCGTTCGGGAGCCTCGGCAAGCGGGCGTAGCGGTCCTGGATGTCGCGCAGGCCGGAGAAGCTGGCACCCGCCCCGCGCAGCAACTCAAGCGGTCGGGCCAGCAGGTCCAGCGATGCCGAGCCGTGGTTGCGGTAGGTCCCATTGGCCGAGGGCCGCACCTGCATCAGCAGATCCGTCAGACCCTGGCGTAGGTTGCCGCCGCGCGAGCGGGCTGATTTCGCCAGGTGGGCCTCGCCCCAGTAGCGGGCGTCGTGCGAGCTGCCGACGTTCTGGCGCAGCACGCCGCCGCCGACCAGGTCGGGATTGCAGGGTTGTGTCTTGAGCTTGACGGTGTAGGCTTGGCCTTCCGTGCCGGTGTACCTGAGCGTGACTTCGTTGAGCCCGGAGGTGTCAGCCCGCAACGCGACGTCGAGCTCGCCCATCGGGCGATCGCCCGAGCGCAGAACGACATGCCCGACGGGGATCTTGACGCCCTTCTCGTTGACTTCGGCACGGACATGGCGAAAACGATATTCCTTGCCGTGGGCATCCCGCAGGCTGAGGTCGTATGTCAGCCCTTGCTTGCCCACGCCCTGCCGCACTTCCACGGTGTGCCCGGACGGCAGTTGCCACGAGAAGGTGCGCGGTGGGATGCTGCGCAGCGCCTGATCGAGTCCGTCGCGCTGCAGGTTGAAGAGATAGGCACCGGCAGTCTCGGCAATGCCGCAGGATCTTGGCTGTTCGAGGAGCGTGGCGGAAGGCTGCTGCGAACGCTGCGGCAGTCGCGAAAGCTGCATTACAGCTTGGGCAAGGAACAACAACCCGCTTCCGAGAAGCATCGCTGCGCCCTTGGCGGCCTCCCCGGTGATCTCTGTGCCGGGCTCTACGAATGCCAAGGTCGACGGTTGTCGCGGCAATGCCGCCAACGGGCTCGGCGCAAACAAGGGACTGGGCATGGACATGGGCTGGCAACGGGGGCCGGGTCGGCTGGGGCGCTCTGTCTTGCACAGACCGCTGTCGTGCCGTGAGCGTGCAGCCAAACCGTGAAACCCGCGTGACGGCCTCCGGCCCCATGCCTGTTGGCCCTGTGCCGTCAGCGTGAGCCAGCGAGGGGAGCCTTCCTCAGCGTTCCTTGACGTACGGCACGCCCAGCGCCTTCGGCGCCACCGCGCTGCCGATGAAGCCGGCCAGCAGCACCACCGTCAGCACGTAGGGCATGGCCTGGATGGCCTGCACGGGCACCTGGCCGCCGCCCAGGAAGGCGGGCAGCGCGGCGCCCTGCAGCCGGATGCTGATGGCATCGAGAAATCCGAACAAGAGGCAGGCCCACAGCGCGCCCACCGGGTGCCACTTGCCGAAGATCAGTGCCGCCAGCGCCATGTAGCCGCGGCCGGCCGTCATGTGGGGAATGAAGCTCGGGTTCTGCGCCAGCACCAGGTAGGCGCCGGCCAGCGAGGCCAGCACGCCGTTGAGCGCCAGCGCCTGGTAGCGCAGCGCCTTCACGCTGACGCCGGCGGCGTCGACCATGGCCGGGTTCTCGCCCGCGGCGCGCAGCCGCAGCCCGAAGCGCGTGCGGTACAGCAGCCACCACACCGCCACCACCAGCGCCAGCGCGCCGTAGACCATGGCGTTGTGGCCCGTGAAGGCCAGCGCCAGCGTGGTGCCCACCACGGGCAGGGCCTTCAGCGCCTCGCCCAGGCCGCCGAGCCAGCCGTCCAGGCGCACGCCCTCGGGCACCGGCGGCGTCTGGCCGCCCAGCGAGAACCACGCGATGCCCAGCACCACCGTGAGGCCCGCCGCCGTCATCGTGATGGCCATGCCCAGCACGACCTGGTCGCCGCGGTGGCTGACGCAGGCGTAGCCGTGCAGCATCGACAGCGCCAGCCCCACCGCCACCGCCGCCAGCAGCGCCAGCGCCAGGCTGCCGGTGGCCACGCCCACCGCCGCGGTGGCGAAGGCGGTGGCCAGCATCTTGCCCTCCAGGCCGAGGTCGATGACGCCGGCGCGCTCGCACAGCACGCCGGCCAGCGCGCACAGGATCAGCGGCACGCTCACGCGCAGCGTGCTGGCCACCACCGTGCCGATGAACACCTCATCCACGATGGTCTTGCCCCTCGGTCGGCGTGGCCGGCGCCCGGCGCTCGGCCCGTCCCCCACCCGCCGCGCGGTACAGCCGGAACAGCGCGGGCGCCGCCACCTGCGCCATGGCCCCCGCGAACAGCACGATCAGGCCCTGCAGCATGAACACCATGTCGCGGCTGAAGCCGCTGATCTCGAAGGCCAGCTCGCTGCCGCCCTGGTACAGCGCGCCGAACAGCAGCGCCGCCAGCACGATGCCGCCCGGGTGGTTGCGGCCGATCAGGCTGACGGCGATGCCGGCAAAGCCCGCGCCGGCCACGAAGTCGGGCAGCAGCCGGCCGTGCACGCCGGCGATCTCGTTGACGCCCACCAGGCCGCCGAGCGCGCCGGCTGCGGCCATGCTGCCCACCACCAGCCGCTGCGGCCGGATGCCGGCGTACACGGCCGCGCCGGGCGAGAAGCCCACGGCGCGCAGCGCGTAGCCGCCGCGGCTCCTCCAGAGCACCAGCCACGAAAGCCAGGCGGCGGCGGCGGCGATGAACACCGTCAGGTTCAGCGGCGTGCGCGGCCACTCGATGCCCAGGGCGCCCAGCAGCTCGTGCACGCCGGGCATCTTGGCGCTCGCGTCGAAGGCGCGGCTCTCCGGCGTCATGTTGCCGGGCTCCTTCAGCACGCCCACCAGCAGGTAGGCCAGCAGCGCCGACGCGATGAAGTTGAACATGATGGTCGTGATGACCGTGTGGCTGCCGCGCCAGGCCTGCAGCGCCCCCGGCACCGCGCCCCAGGCGCCGCCGAAGGCCGCGGCGGCCAGCACCATCAGCGGCAGCATCAGCACCGCCGGCAGGTGGGCGCCCAGCGCCAGCGCCGCCAGCCCCGCGCCCAGCCCGCCCATGATGGCCTGGCCCTCGCCGCCGATGTTGAACAGGCCGCCGTGGAACGCGATGGCCACCGCCAGCCCCGTGAACACGAAGGTGGTGGCGTAGTACAGCGTGTAGCTGATGCCGGACGGCGAGCCGAAGGCGCCCTTGGCCAGCAGCGCGAGCACCTGCGCGGGGTCGAAGCCCACCAGCAGCGTCACGCCGCCGGCCACCGCCAGCGCGATGGCCAGGTTGACGGCCGGCAGCACGGCCACGTCCATCCAGCGCGGCAACTCGATGGGCTGGCTCAATGCGCACCCCCCATCAGGCGGCCCAGCGCCGCCTCGCTGCACTGCGCGATCGGCAGCTCGCCGGCCACGCGGCCGGCGTTCATGACGACGACGCGGTCGGACAGCGCCAGGATCTCGTCGAGCTCGGAGGACACCACCAGCACGGCGCCGCCGGCGTCGCGCAGCGCGCGCAGGCGGCCGTGGATGAACTCGATGGCGCCGATGTCGACGCCGCGCGTGGGCTGACCCACCAGCAGCACCTGCGGCGGCCGCTCGCCGCCCGAGCCGGCGTGGGCCTCGCGCGCGAGCACCAGCTTCTGCTGGTTGCCGCCGCTGAACTTGCTGCTGCGCAGCAGCGGGTCGCGCGGGCGCACGTCGTAGCGCTCCATCATCGCGGCGCAGTCCTCGCGCATGGCGCGGCGGCGCATCCAGGCCAGCAGCGCGCGGGTGGTGTAGCGCGGCGCGTCGTGGTAGCCCAGCGCGGCCGACTCCCAGGCGTCGAAGGGCAGCACCAGGCCGCGCCGGTGGCGGTCCTCGGGCACGTGGGCCACGTGCAGCGCGCGCGCGGTGCGCGGGTCCAGCCAGTGCGCGGGCTCGAAGCGCCGGCCGCCGAGCTCCAGCGTGCCGGCCTGCGGCACCCGCAGGCCCGACAGCGCGTCGAGCAGCTCGCCCTGGCCGTTGCCGGACACGCCGGCGATGCCGACGATCTCTCCGGCGTGCAGCGCCAGCGACACGTCGGCCAGCCGCGGCACGCCGAGCTCGTCGGCCCAGCGCAGGTTCGAGGCGCGCAGCAGCACCGGGCCGGGCTCGCGCGGGGCCGCGCCGTCGCGGCCGATGTTCACGCGGCGGCCCACCATGGCCTCGGCCAGGCCGTCGATGGAGGTCTCGCCGATGGCGCAGTCCAGCACCACGCGGCCGCCGCGCATCACCGTGACGGCGTCGCACAGGGCCATGATCTCCTTGAGCTTGTGCGTGATCAGCAGCACCGTGTTGCCGCGCGCGCGCAGGCCGCGCAGCGTGTCGAACAGCTGCTCGGTCTCGGCCGGCGTGAGCACGGCGGTGGGCTCGTCGAGGATGAGGATGCGGGCGCCGCGGAACAGGGCCTTGAGGATCTCCAGCCGCTGGCGCTCGCCCACCGGCAGCTCGTGCACCGGCGCGTCCAGCGCCACCGCCAGCCCGGTCTCGTGCATCAGCGCCTGCAGCCGCGTGCGCACCTGCGCGCGCGCCTCGGGCAGGCTCCATCCGGGCTCGGCGCCGAGCATCACGTTGTCCAGCGCCGAGAGCGTGTCCACCAGCATGAAGTGCTGGTGCACCATGCCGATGCCCAGCGCGATGGCCTCGCGCGAGCCGCGGATGCGCGCCGGCTGCCCGTCGATGGCGATCTCGCCCCCGTCGGCCTCGTAGAAGCCGTAGAGGATGCTCATCAGCGTGCTCTTGCCGGCGCCGTTCTCGCCGACGATGCCGTGCACGGTGCCGGCCGCGACCGTGAGGTTCACGTCGCGGTTGGCGTGCACGGCGCCGAAGCGCTTGTCGATGTGGCGCATCGCCACCGCGGGCGGGGAGGACATCGGGTCAAGCCACGGAGCGGAGGGTTCTTCCGAGCGAAGGCGCAACGCGCCGAGCGTTCACCAAGCGGCCGCCGCGGAACCGGCTCTGCCGGGCCGCCGGCGGCGCCCCCCTGGGGGGGAGCGGCGCAGCCGCTACGGGGGGGGCCTACCTGCAGGCGTTGTTGACCATGAAATCGATGACCTTGACCTTGCCGCTGACGATGTCGGCGCGCGCGGCGTCCACGCGCTTGCGCATCTCGGCGGTCACGAGCTTGGCGTTGTGCTCGTCCAGCGCCACGTCGACGCCGCCTTCCTTCAGGCCCAGCGACGACACGCCCGGCTTCACACCCTTGAAGGCCTCGTGCACGGCCACGTCCACGCGCTTGACCATGCTGGTGAGCATGGTGCCCGGGTGCAGGTGGTTCTGGTTGCTGTCCACGCCGATGGCCAGGCGGCCGTTGTCCTTGGCCGCCTGGTACACGCCCAGGCCGGTGCCGCCGGCGGCGGCGAAGATCACGTCCACGCCCGCCGCGAACTGCGCCTTGGCGAGCTCGCCGCCGCGGGCTGGGTCGTTCCAGGCCGCGGGAGTGGTGCCGGTCATGTTGGCCACGACCTCGGCCTTGGGGTTGACGAACTTCGCGCCCTGCTCGAAGCCGCACTGGAACTTGCGGATCAGCGGGATGTCCATGCCGCCCACGAAGCCGACCTTGCCGGTCTTGCTGGCCATCGCGGCCATCATGCCCACGAGGAAGCTGCCCTCGTGCTCCTTGAAGACGATGCTCTGCACGTTGGGCAGGTTGACGACGCTGTCGATGATGGCGAACTGCAGCTTGGGGAAGTCCTTGGCCACCTTCTCCAGGCTGGAGCCCTGGCTGAAGCCGATGGCCACGATGGGGTTGGCGCCGCGCTCGGCCATGCGGCGCTTGGCCTGCTCGCGCTGCGTGGGGTTGCTGATCTCGAACTCGAGGTAGTTCTTGCCCGTCTGCTTCTTCCAGCGCTCGGCGCCGTCGAACGCGGCCTGGTTGAAGCTCTTGTCGAACTTGCCGCCCATGTCGTAGATGACGGCGGGCTGGGCTTGCGCCGCGGTGGCGGCGGTGGCGATCAGCGCGGCGGCGAGCAGCTGGGGCGTCAGGTTGCTGGGCATGGTCGGGGTTCTCCGGGTTTCGATGCAGGGAGCGGGTTAACCGGTCAGGATAGCAAGAGCCGCACCCGCGGCAGCGGCGGGTTCACCCGGTGCCCGCAGGGTCGGCGCGCCGGTCAGCGCTCGGTGACGCCGAGCTTGTCGAGCAGGGCGTCGAGTTCGTCGAGGCTGCCGAAGGGGATGGCGATCTCGCCGTGCCCGGCGCGGCCCTTGCGCAGGCGGATCTCCACCGGCGCCGTCAGCGCGTCGGACAGGCGTTCCTCGAGGCGGGCGATGTCGCGCGGCTTGTCGCCGGCCCGGGGTTTGGCCGGCGCGGCCTGGGCCTGCGCCGCCTGCGCCTGGCGCGCCACCAGCCGCTCGGCCTCGCGCACGTTCAGCTTGCGGGCGACCACGGCCTGCGCCGCCATCACCTGCTCGGCCGCGGGCAGCGCCAGCAGGGCGCGTGCGTGGCCCATCTCGATGTCGCCGGCCATCAGCATCTGCTGCACCGCTTCGGCCAGGTTCAGCAGGCGCAGCAGGTTGCTGGCGGCGCTGCGCGAGCGGCCCACGGCCTGCGCCGCCTGCTCGTGCGTGAGCCCGAAGTCGCGCACCAGGCGCTGCAGGCCCTGCGCCTCTTCGAGCGGGTTGAGGTTCTCGCGCTGGATGTTCTCGATCAGCGCCATCACCGCCGCGGCCTCGTCGGCCACCGGCTTGACGAGCACCGGCACCTCGTCGAGCCCGGCCAGCTGCGCGGCGCGGAAGCGGCGCTCGCCGGCGATGATCTCGTAGTGCCCGGGCTCCGCCACCGGCCGCACCAGGATGGGCTGCATCACGCCCTGGCTGCGGATGCTCTGCGCCAGCTCGTACAGCGAGCCTTCGTCCATGCGCGTGCGCGGCTGATAGGCGCCGGGTCGCAGCGCCGACAGCGGCAGCACCGACGGCGGGCCCTCGGCGGCGGGCGTTTCGGAGGCCGTGGGGCCGAGCAGGGCCTCGAGGCCGAGGCCCAGGCCCGAGCGTTTCTTGGTGACCATGGCGGCGGATTGTCTCAGCGTGCGTGGCGGCGCCCGGCGGGGTAGAGCACGTCGCGCTCCAGCCAGCGGCGCAGCTTCTGCACGCGGGGGTCCATGCGGCCGGGGAAGCGGGCCAGGTGCTCGACCACGGCGTCCACGCGCAGCCAAAGGCGCTGGCGCTCGTCGATCCTCCACTTGCCGCTGATGCGCGCGGCCAGCACGTCGTCGGCCTCGGGGCGGGCGAGCACGCGCTTGAGCGCGTCGCCGTGCATCCAGACGTGGCGGCCGTCGTCGACGATGTCGAAGGTCACGCCGCCGAAGGCGTGGTGGCGGCCCTCGGCGCGCTTCCACACCTGGGCGTGCAGGCCGTCGCTGGCCTGTTCGCCCAGGGCGATGATCCAGCGGGGCAGGAACACGATGGCCAGTGCCGCGGCCGCCGCCACGCCAAGCACGTACAGCGGCCCGTAACCCCAGGAGTGCACCAGCGCCATCAGCCCCAGGGCCACGATGACCGCCAGCGCGTAGGCGCGCTGCGGGCGCGTCACGGGATCTCCAGTGCCCGCAGCAGCGCCAGGCCCTCGGGCCAGTCGCCCAGGCCGCTGTCGGCGTTGACGTGGCCGCGTACGCCGACCTCCACGAAGCGGGCGCCCCAGTGGCCGGCCATCTCGCGGGCGCGCTCGATCGCGCAGTACGGGTCGTCGCCGCTGGCCACCACCGTGGCGGCGAAGGGCAGCCGGCCGCGCTCGATGCGGCGCCAGGCGCCGGCGATGGCGCCGGGGGTGTCCTCGCGTTCGGTGTCGGGCGGCGCCACCAGCAGCGCGCCGGCCACGCGCGCCGCGTGGCGCGAGTGCGCGGCCCAGGCCGCCACCAGCTGGCAGCCCAGGCTGTGCGCGGCCAGCAGCACGGGCGCGGGCTCGGCGAGCAGGGCCTCGTCCAGGCGCGCCAGCCAGTCGCCGCGGCGCGGCGTCATCCAGTTGTCTTGCTGCACGCGCACGAAGCCGTGGGCGCGCTCCCATCGGCTCTGCCAGTGGTCGGGGCCGGAATCCTGCCAGCCGGGCAGCACGAGCACGCGCGTGGTGAGGGTCATGGGGTTATCCTGTATGGCATTGCATCATGAGCGGCCCGGGGCCGCGAGCGGAAGGGGCAGCGATGGCGTTCACCGTGTTCGTCGACGGCCAGGAGGGCACGACCGGCCTGCGCATCCACGAGGTGCTGGCCGGGCGCCGCGACGTCGAGCTGCTGAAGATCGACGCCGACAAGCGCAAGGACGCCGCCGAGCGCGCGCGGCTGCTCAACGCCGCCGACGTGGCCTTCCTGTGCCTGCCCGACTCCGCGGCGCGCGAGGCCGTGGCGCTGGTGGAGAACCCACGCACCTGCCTGATCGACGCCAGCACCGCGCACCGCACGGCGCCGGGCTGGGTGTTCGGGCTGCCCGAGCTGTGCGCCGGCCAGCGCGAGGCCCTGCGCCGCACCCAGCGCATCGCCAACCCGGGCTGCCACGCCAGTGCCTTCATCCTGCTGCTGCGGCCGCTGGTGGATGCCGGCCTGGTGCCGGCGGCGACGCCGCTGAGCGCCACGTCCATCACCGGCTACTCGGGCGGCGGCAAGAAGATGATCGAGCAATACCAGGCTCAGCCGATGGAGCAGGCGCTCACGTCGCCGCGGCCCTACGCGCTGAGCCTGGCGCACAAGCACCTGCCCGAGATGATGGCGCACACGGGCCTGGGCACGCCGCCGATCTTCTTGCCCGTGGTGGCCAGCTTCTACAAGGGGCTGGCGGTGACGGTGCCGCTGCACACGCAGGCGCTGGGCACCACGCCCGAGGCCGTGCACGCGGCGCTGGCGGCGCGCTACGCCGGCGAGCGCTTCGTGCGCGTGATGCCGCTGCGCGACGCGGCCACGTTGGAGGCGGGCTTCCTGGACGTGCAGGCCTGCAACGACACCAACCGCGCCGACCTGTTCGTGTTCGCCAACGCCACGCAGGCGCTGCTGGTGGCGCGGCTGGACAACCTGGGCAAGGGAGCCAGCGGTGCCGCCGTGCAGGCCATGAACGTGCACCTGGGGCTGGACGAGGGCCTGGGCCTGTAGCCCCGGCGGCCCCCGGCCCGCTCAGGCGCCGGGGCGCTCGAGGTACTCGTAGCCGTAGCCGTCGACGAAGCCCAGCCGGCGGTACACCGCCAGCGCCGGATCATTGGCGGCATCCACCTGCAGGTAGGCCATCGTCGCGCCCAGGCTGGCGCCCAGCGAAAGCAGGTGCGCACACAGCAGCCGTGCCAGGCCCTGGTTGCGGGCCTCGGGGTGGGTGAAGACGTCGTACAGCCCGGCCAGCGGGGCCTCGGTGGCCACCTGGCCGCAGGCCATGACGGTGCCGTCGCCCGGCCGCCGCAGCACCAGGCCGCGGTAGGGCACGGGCGAGTGCGCCAGGCGCAGGGCGTGGCTGCGGCGGTGCTCGGGTGGCGAGCCGCGCAGCGCGCCCACGGCCTCGGCGAAGGCCTCGCCGTCCAGCGGCTCCAGCCGCAGGCCGGCGGGCACCGGGGGCGGCGCCTCGGCGGGCAGGGTGGTCGCCACCAGCACGCGGGTCGGGTCCACCGGCGCGAAGCCGCGGGCCTGCAGCGCGGCGGGCAGGTCGGCCGGCTGCGTGAACGGGGTGATGCGGAAGATCAGCGGCACCCCGGTGCGCGCGCAGGCGGCCTCGGCGGCGGCGATGCGTTCGTCCAGCGGCAGCGCGCCCGGCATCAGCGCGTTCACGCAGCGCGCGCGGCGGGCCTTGCCGGGCAGGGTGCGCACCAGCCAGCCGTCGATCCACCACTGGCCCGGCGGCGCGCTGGCGTTGAGGCCGGCGTCCTCCACGCGCGACAGCAGCGCGGCCGGCAGCGTCATCGGGTGCTTCGCGGGGGCGTCAGGCCGCGGGCTTGTGCCCCAGCCGCGCCGCCATCTCGCGCGCGAAGGCGACGAAGGCCTGCGCGCCTTTGCTGGCGGGGTCGAAGGTCACGCCGGGCTGGCCGTAGCTCGGCGCTTCGGCCAGGCGCACGTTGCGCGGGATCACGGTGTCGAAGACCTTGTCGCCGAAGTGCGCCTTCAGCTGGTCGGACACCTGCTGCTGCAGCGTGATGCGCGGGTCGAACATCACGCGCAGCAGGCCGATGATCTCGAGCTCGCGGTTGAGGTTGGCGTGCACCTGCTTGATGGTGTTGACGAGGTCCGACAGGCCCTCGAGCGCGAAGTACTCGCACTGCATGGGCACGATCACGCCGTGCGCCGAGCACAGGCCGTTGAGCGTGAGCAGGCTCAGGGACGGCGGGCAGTCGATCAGCACGAAGTCGTACTCGGCCTTCACGGCGGCCAGCGCGGCCTTGAGGCGGCGCTCGCGCTGCTCCAGCGGCACCAGCTCCACCTCGGCGCCGGCGAGCTCGCGGTTGGCGCCCAGCACGTGGTAGCCGCCGTGCGGGCTGGGCTGGCGCGCCTCGGCGATGCCAGTCGCGCCGAGCAGCACGTCGTACACGCTGGCCTCGAGCGCACGCTTGTCGATGCCCGAGCCCATGGTGGCGTTGCCCTGCGGGTCGAGGTCGACCAGCAGCACGCGGTGCCCCAGCTGCGCCAAGCCCGCGGCGAGGTTGACGGTGGTGGTCGTCTTGCCGACGCCGCCTTTCTGGTTGGCGATGCAGAAGATGCGCATGGGGTGGCGGCGGGTCAGGGCGCGGCGAGCTTCAAGCCGAAGCCGACCAGCGCCAGGCCCGCCAGGCGCTGCAGCGCGGCGGCCAGGCGGCGGTGGGCACGCACCTGCGCGCTCACGGCGTCGGCCAGCCACACCAGCGCCAGGCAGTAGGCGGCGCTGATCGCGGCGATGGTGACGGCCATGGCGGCGAAGGTGGGCAGGCCCTGGTGCGTGGCTGGGTCGATGAACAGCGGGAAGAAGGCCATGTAGAACACGATGGCCTTGGGGTTGAGCAAGGTGATCAGGAAGGCCTGGCGCCCGTAGCGCCCGGCGTCCATGCGGATGGGCGCGGCCTCGCCGTCGCGCGCGAAGATGAGCTTCAGGCCGATCCAGGCCAGGTAGGCGGCGCCGGCGTACTGCACGGCCTTGAACACCGCGGGGTGGGCGGCCAGCAGTGCCGCCACGCCGGCCACGGCCAGCCACAGCAGCACCTGGTCGCCGACCAGAAGGCCCAGCGTGGCGGCGGCGCCGCCGCGGCGGCCGCCCTTGCCGGTGGCCGTGAGCAGCGCGAAGGTGCCCGGGCCCGGCAGGGCCAGGAACAGCAGGATGGCGGCGCAGAAGGCGCCGAAGTCGGCGATGCCGAACATGGGGCGAGTCCGGGAGTTCGGGCTGGGGCGGCCGTTGCCGCGTCAGGGCCGGTGGGGGTGGGCCTGCCAGCGGCTGAGGTCGAAGCCCTGGCGGGTGAGCAGCGATCGTATCGTCGCCTCGTCGTCGGCCGACAGGCGCGGTGCGCGCGCCAGCACCCACAGGTACTGTCGCTGTGGCTCGCTGACCACGGCGTAGCGGCCGTCGTCGGCCAGCGCCACCACCCAGTAGCTGCCCCAGGCCGGGATCCAGCGCAGCAGCGCCGGCAGGAAGCTCACCTCCAGCGTGGCCGGGCTCAGGCGCTGGTCGCGCAGCGTGGAGCCGGCCGGGCGGGCGATGCCGGAGGCCTCATCCAGCCGGCCGTCGGCCAGGCGGCAGCGGTTGAGCACCTCGATGCGCCCGTCGTCGCGCTGCCGGTACTGGGCCTGCGTGTCGCTGACGCACTGCTTCTGGAAGCGGTTGGGAAACCAGGCGACCTGGTACCAGGTGCCCATGTAGGAGGGCACGTCCAGGCTGGGCAGCGGCTGCAACGGCGGCGGCGCGGCGGGCGGCTCGGCGGCGTGGGCGGCGGTGAAGGTCGTGAGGGCCGCGAGGGCCGTGAGGGCCAGGGCGGCCAGGGCGGCCAGGGCGGCCAGGAGCGAGGTGGTGCGGTTCATGGGGTCTTGGGCTTGATCCAGACGAGGCAGCGTTCGGCATCGAGCCCGGGCACGCCGATCGGTTCCACGTGAAACACCGGCACGTCGGCGGGCAGGGCGGCGATTTCGTCGGCCGGGAGCTTGCCCTTCATGGCCAGCCAGCTGCCCCCCGGGGCCAGCAGGGGCCGCGTGAGGCGCACGAAGTCGGCGAGCGAGGCGAAGGCGCGCGAGGTGACGAGTTCGAAGGGCGGGGCGCGCAGCGCCTCGACCCGGCCGTGCACTGCGTGCAGGTTGGGCAGGGCCAGCGCGCCGGCGACCTGGCGCACGAAGGCGGCCTTCTTGCCGACGGTGTCGACGCAGGTCACGTCCAGCGCCGGCCGCATCAGCGCCAGCACCACGCCCGGCAGGCCCCCGCCGCTGCCGACGTCGAGCACGCGCCGGGTGCCGCCCCCGGCAAGGTGGCGGTCGAGCGCCGGCAGCACGGCCAGGCAGTCGGCGATGTGCTGGGCCCAGACGGCCTCGCGCTCGCGCACGGCCGTCAGGTTGTAGGTGGCGTTCCAGCGCGCCAGCAGGTCGACGTAGGCCACGAGCCCCGCGCGCTGCGGGGTGCTGATGGGCAGGCCGAGCGCTGCGGACAGGGCGTCGAGGCGCTGCCCGTCGGGGGCGGTGTCGGCCGTCACGCGGGGGTGGCGTGGTCCTGCGGCGCGACGCCCGGGCCAGCGGCCGCCGCGACCGGCGTGGCGAAGCTGCCCAGCCGCTTCTTCTTCAGGTGCACCAGCAGCAGCGAGATGGCCGCCGGCGTCACGCCCGAGATGCGCGAGGCCTGCCCCAGCGTGGCCGGCCGGTGGCGCTGCAGCTTCTGCCGCACCTCGAAGCTCAGGGCGTGCACCTGGGTGTAGTCCAGGTCCGCCGGCAGCGGCGTCTGTTCGTGCGCGGCGCTGCGCTCGACCTCGTCCTGCTGCTTCTCGATGTAGCCGGCGTACTTGGTGGCGACTTCCACCTGATCGATCACCGTGTCGGCGGCTTCGCGGCCCCACTCGGCCCGCAGTGTTTCACGTGAAACAGCCTGCGGGTGGCCGGCCAGGGCGGCCGCCTCGGCCACGGCGTCGAAGCCCACGCCAGGGCGGCGCAGCAGGTCGGCCAGGGCGTACTCGCGCTCCAGCGCCTTGCCCAGCAGCCGCTCGGCGGCCTCGGCCGGCAGCGCGGCCGGGCGCACCCACACGCTGCGCAGGCGCTGCAGCTCGCGCTCCAGGCGCTCGCGCTTGGTCTGGAAGGCCGCCCAGCGGCGCTCGTCCACCAGGCCGATCTCGTGGCCGAGTTCGGTCAGGCGCAGGTCGGCGTTGTCCTCGCGCAGCTGCAGCCGGAACTCCGCCCGGCTGGTGAACATGCGGTAGGGCTCGGTCACGCCCTTGGTGACGAGGTCATCCGCCAGCACGCCGAGGTAGGCCTGGTCGCGCCGCAGCGCCAGCGGCTCGCGGCCCTGCACCTGCAGCGCCGCATTGGCGCCCGCGAACAGGCCCTGCGCCGCGGCCTCCTCGTAGCCCGTGGTGCCGTTGATCTGCCCGGCGAAGAACAGGCCGCGGATGGCCTGCGTCTCGAACGTGGGCTTCAGCGAGCGCGGGTCGAAGTAGTCGTACTCGATGGCGTAGCCGGGCCGCAGGATGTGCGCCTGCTCCAGCCCGGGCAGCGAGCGCACGGCGGCCAGCTGCACGTCGAACGGCAGGCTGGTGCTGATGCCGTTGGGGTAGAACTCGTGGGTCGTCAGGCCCTCGGGCTCCAGGAAGATCTGGTGGCTGTCCTTGTCGGCGAAGCGGTTGACCTTGTCCTCGATGCTCGGGCAGTAGCGCGGGCCCACGCCCTCGATCACGCCGGTGAACATGGGGCTGCGGTCGAAGCCGCTGCGGATGATCTCGTGCGTGCCGGCGTGGGTGTGCGTGATCCAGCAGGGCACCTGCCGCGGGTGCTGCCCGGCGTGCCCGAGAAAGCTGAACACCGGCACGGGGTCCAGGTCGCCGGGCTGCTCCTGCAGCCTGGAGAAGTCGATCGAGCGGCCGTCGATGCGCGGCGGCGTGCCGGTCTTCAGCCGGCCCTGCGGCAGCTTCAGCTCCTTCAGCCGCGCCGAAAGGCTCACCGCCGGCGGGTCGCCGGCGCGGCCGGCGCTGTAGTTCTGCAGGCCGACGTGGATGCGCCCGTCGAGGAAGGTGCCGGCCGTGAGCACCACGGCGCGGGCGCGGAAGCGCAGGCCGATCTGCGTGACGGCGCCGACCACGCGGTCGCCTTCCACCATCAGGTCGTCGACCGCCTGCTGGAACAGCCACAGCCCGGGCTGGTTCTCCAGCCGCCTGCGGATGGCCGCCTTGTAGAGCACCCGGTCGGCCTGCGCGCGCGTGGCGCGCACGGCCGGGCCCTTGCTGCCGTTGAGGATGCGGAACTGGATGCCGGCCTCGTCGGTGGCCTCGGCCATCGCGCCGCCCAGGGCGTCGACCTCCTTGACGAGGTGGCCCTTGCCGATGCCGCCGATGCTGGGGTTGCAGCTCATCTGCCCCAGCGTCTCGATGTTGTGGGTCAGCAGCAGCGTGGCGCAGCCCATGCGGGCGGCGGCCAGGGCGGCCTCGGTGCCGGCGTGGCCGCCGCCGACGACGATGACGTCGAATGCCTGGGGGTGCTGCATCCGCGGATTTTACGAAGCCCCTCGCGCCGGTGGCAGCGTGCTGGCTTGCGGTGCGGGGCCCGATGGGCGCGACCGCCGCCCGGCGGATGGCCCTAGGATCGCCGCATGCACTGCCGCCCCGCCTGCGGCGCCTGCTGCACGGCGCCGTCGATCAGCTCGCCCATCCCGGGCATGCCCGCGGGCAAACCGGCCGGCGTGCGCTGCGTGCAACTCGACGAGGCCGAGCGCTGCCGGCTGTTCGGCCGCCCGGAACGACCCGGCGTCTGCATCTCGCTGATGCCGCAGCCGGCCATGTGCGGCGCCAGCCGCGCCGAAGCCCTGGCCTGGCTCACGCATCTGGAGCGCGCCACCGCGCCGCCTGGGCGATGAGCCACGCCCAAGGGCGGCGCCTCTTCTAATCGCGCCCCGCGCTGGAGGGACGATTGCGGGCTCCGCAGGCCGATCAGGCCCCGATCACGGTTACCAGCCGCCGCCGCGGGGAATACCCAACAACTCAAGGATGAAGTCCAGCATGGCGATCTCCTGCACAGTCAACCGGCCGACAGCGGCCACTGGAACGGATTTCAGCAGGCGAGGCGCGTCTACGTAACTGTCAACCTTGATAGGTTGGGCGCCAATGCACCCGCTTTTCGGGGGAGGGAGCGCCCCGGAGCCGGCGCGCGAAGGGGCAAAGCAGTGCCCGCGCCCCCGTCAGAGGAGGCCTCGGCGCAGTGCAACCAGCACCGCCTGATGCTTGGTGTGGGCTCCAAGCTTCTCGCGCAGGTTGCGCGTGTGGAAGTTCACCGTGGGCACCGAAACCATCAGTCGATCGCCGATCTGTACGGCGGTGAGACCTTCCATCGTGAGCCTGAGCACTTCGCGCTCGCGCGGCGTGAGGGGCTGCTCTTCGGCGGCCAGGGGCCGGTCGTGCTTGAGCAACCGCACGGCGGCGTCCTGCGCATGCACCGCCATCAGCTGCAAGTCGCCCATCAGACGAGTCAGCAGCAAATCGTCAGTTGGCAGCGGATCCGGTCGATCGACCCCCAGCACGAAATGCACGTGGTTCGGCAAGTGCAGCGCCACGGCCACGCCCGTGCGATAACCAAACGGAGCCTGCTGTTCCCAGAGGTCGGCGGCACCGCTGTTGACGTAGGTCGCCTGATCGTAGATGACCGGTACGTTCAGGCGCTTGAGCTTCTGCAACAGCGGGTCGCGTCGGGAGTCGGCCGGATCCGCGAACGAGTCGGCGAAGTCGTTCGGCACGTTGCCGAAGGCGACGAACAAGGGGTCCAGGCCCGGCGGGTCGACCACCAGCGTGCCGCAGACCAGCGGAAAGTCCAGCTCACCCGCGAGCCGCACCAGGCCGCGCTCGAAGCTCGGCAAGTCCGCCGACTGGCCAATCTCGATGAGGTCCTGTTGACGCATCCGTGGAATCTGCCCGGCCACCTGACAGAGTTGACAGCTTGCGCGTGACAGGTCGGTGAGCCAACACTCCGCTGCACCGCTTGCACCCGCATGGAGATTGTGATGGCGATTCCGAGTTGGCACATCGTGACCTGGCCCGCCGTGGTGGCGCAGGTCGATGACTGGCGCACCTGGGCCGACCGGTTCCGCCATTTCGGCACCTCGGTCGAGGACGACGACGAGTTCCCCGGCCTGCAGCGCGGCCAGGCCGTGTGGGGCCTGAGCGTCGATGGCCGACGCATCGGCCTGGCGTGGGAATGGCGCGAAGTGCGCGCTAACGTCGTGGCCATGGACGACCCGATGGTGGTGCTGGCCAACGTCGAGCTGCAGGACAGCGCGGGCCACTGCCTGCACGACGGCCCGCGCCTGCTGGCGCTGCACGGGCTGATCCACGAACTGCCCTGGCAGGACGAAGTCCGCCGCGCGCGCGGCCGCCGGATGATGCCCCTGGCGGCCTGACCCAGGCCGCCGGATGCTGCCCTGGCGGCCTGACCCAGGCCACCGGGTGCGGCCCTGGCGGCCTGAGCGGGGCAGGCCGGCGCTGCTACTTCAGCGCCGCGGCGCGCAGCAGCCGGCTCACCACCACCAGCGCGACGGCGCACAGCGCCACGCTGGAGGCCACCGACGCCCACACCTGTGGCGCCGCCAGCACCTCGCCCTTGAGCACCTGGCCCATCAGCGTGGTCTGCGACAGCGCCGGCACCCAGTAGTGCCAGGGCGACACGCCCTCCTGGTTGAACACCGTCACCAGCGGCAGCACCGACACCGCCATCAGCACGATGGTGGTGCTGGCCTGCGCCTCCTTGAAGCTCTTGCTGCGGATGGCGATGGCCATCAGCAGCGCCGCGAGCGCGCCGGCCAGCGGCAGCAGCAGCGCGATGAAGGCCGCTGCCTCCATCGGGCCGAAGCGGAACATCGCCGCCAGCGCCTCGCTGCGCAGCAGCCACTGCCCGGGCAGGAAGCTCAGGCAGCTCAGCAGCGCGATCAGCATGCCCACCGCGGCCACCGCGCCCCACTTGCCCAGCACCAGCGCCGCGTGCGGCATCGGGTTCATCAGCAGTGGCTCCAGCGAGCCGCGCTCGCGCTCGCCGGCCGTGGTGTCCAGCGCCGCGGTCAGCGCGCCGTACAGCACCGCCATCATCACGAAGAACGGCACCATCGTGGCCAGCTGCGCGGCGCGCGCGGTGCGGTCGGCCACGTCGCGGTCGGCCACGTCCACCGGGCGCAGCAGCGCCGGGCTGACACCGCGCATCACCAGCCGCAGCGTGGCCTGCTCGGTGCCGAAGCCCTGCAGCAGGGCATGCACGCGCTGCACACCGGCCTGCGCGCGCTGGTTGGAGCTGCTGGAGACCACCTCCACCAGCGGCATCTCGCCCCGGGCGAGCGCGGCCTCGAAGCCGGGTGCCACCACGATCACCGGGTCGCCGAACTTGTTGTCGCGCAGGCCCGCCTCGAAGTCGGCCGGCGCGTCCTTGATCGCGAAGGTCTGGCGCTCGATGAAGTTGCGCAGCGTGGGCGCGTGCTCCAGGCCCACCGCGACGACCTCGCGCGCCTCGGCCCGCTTCTCCAGGCCCGACACCAGCGCGCTGATCAGCACCAGCACCAGCGGCCCGACCGCCACGCTGGACAGCAGCACCATCAGCAGGGTGCGGCGGTCGCGCAGGGCGTCGACGAGTTCCTTGCGGAACACGGTGAAGGCGGCGGCGATCATGGTGCGCTCCCGGCGGCTGGGTGGGCGTCGGCGGCGAAGGCCAGCCGGACGAAGGCTTCCTCGAAGTCGGGCTGCCCGGTGCGGCGCGTGAGCTCGGCCACCGTGCCGTCGGCCACCGTGCGGCCGTGCGCGACGACGACGACGTGGTCGCACAGGCGCTCGACCTCCTGCATGATGTGCGTCGAGAAGACGATGCACTTGCCCTCGTCGTCGCGCAGCCGGCGCAGCGCCTCGCGCAGCGCGCGCGTGGCCAGCACGTCCAGGCCGTTGGTCGGCTCGTCGAGCACGATGTTCGGCGGGTTGTGCACCAGCGCGCGCGCCAGCGCCGTCTTCATGCGCTCGCCCTGGCTGAAGCCGTCGGTGCGGCGGTCCAGCAGCGGCTCCATGTCGAGCACGCGCGCCAGGTGCGCGGCGCGCGCGGCCGCGGCGGCGGCCGTCATGCCGTGCAGGCGGCCGTAGTAGACGATGTTCTCCAGCGCCGTCAGCCGTGGGTACAGGCCGCGCGCGTCGGACAGCACGCCCAGCCGCGCCAGCGCCGCGCGGGGGTCCTGCCCCACGTCGATGCCGTCGACCGTGATGCGGCCCTCGTCGGGCACCAGCAGCGCGGCGATCATGCGCAGCGTGGTCGTCTTGCCCGCGCCGTTGGGGCCCAGCAGCCCGGTGATGCGGCCGTCGGGCGCGCAGAAGTCGACGCCGTCGACGGCCTGCACGACCCGCGCCTTGGCGGCGCCCCAGGCGCCCAGGGCGCCCAGGCCGGGCAGCCCGGGCAGGCCGCCACCCTGCACGAAGCGCTTGCGGAGTTGCTGCACATGGATCATCGCGGGGCTCCCGGTTGCTGCGCGGCCGGCGCAAGCGGCACGAAGGCCGGCGGCCGCGGCACGGCCTTGGCACAGCCGGCATCGACCTGCTGCGCCGCGGCGTCGGTGTCGGCGTCGATGAAGCGGAACAGCGCGTCGCGCAGGCAGGGCAGGGCCATGACGCCGTGGCCGGCCTCCGGCACCACCACGTGCCGCGCCGACGCGCCCAGCGCCTGCGCGGTGCGTGCGCCATGGCGCGGCGGCGTCACCGGGTCGGCGCCGCCCGACAGCACCAGCGCCGGTGCGGCCAGCGCGGGCACGGTGTAGAAGGCCGCCGGCACCTCGCCGCGCGGCCAGTCGGCGCAGATGCGGGTGTACAGCTCGGCGAACTGCGTGCCGAAGTCGGCGCCGGGGCTGTCCTGCGACTGCGCCAGGCGCGGCAGGTCCTCGGCGCAGACCACGCTGAAGTGCATGCCCATGGCCATCTGCGTCTCGCGCCGTGCCGAGAGGCCCAGGCTCATGGCCAGCAGCGGGCCGAGGTCGCCGCGCATCGCGCGTTCCATCGCCGCCGGCAGCGCCGCGGCCAGCGCCGGCGCGTACAGCGGCAGCCGCACCTGCGCGGCCAGCAGGTTGCGCGTGACGGTGATCGTCTCCACCGCGCCGGTCAGCGGGTGCGTCACCGGCAGCGCCTTCGGCAGCGTGGCGCCGAAGGCGCGCCAGCGCTCGCGCAGCTGCGGGTGGCGACCGCGGCAGCCGGCGTCGGCCTCGCAGGCCGCGAACACCGCGTCGAGCGCCGCCTGCCCGTCGGGCGAGAACGCGGCCGGCAGCGCCATGTCGGGCGGGGCCACGCCGTCGAGCACGAGGCGGCGAACGCGCTGCGGGAACTGCCGCGCGTACTCCAGCCCGGCGCGCGTGCCGTAGCTGCCGCCGATCAGGTTGATGCGCTCGGCCCCCAGCGCCGCGCGCACGGCGTCGAGGTCCTGCATCGCGATCGTCGTGGTGTACTGCCGCAGGTCGCCGTGCGGCAGCTTCTGCAGCGCCTCGCGGCAGCGCGCCACCAGGCGGGACACGCCGTCGTCGTCGAGGCGGTCGGCCAGGGGTGCCGAGGGCTCGTCGTCGTCGCAGGCCAGCGGGGCGCTGCGGCCGACGCCGCGCTGGTCGACCAGCACGACGTCGCGCCGGTTCAGCAGCCGCGCGAACTGGCCCTCGGCCGCGGCCGCCAGGCCGATGGCGCTCTGGCCCGGGCCGCCGGCGAGCAGGAACACCGGGTCGGGCTTCTTGTTGCGCGCCAGCGCCGGCAGCACGGCGACGTGCACGCCGATGGACGGGCCCTGCGGCTGGGCCGGGTTCAGCGGGCGCTGCAGCACGCCGCACAGCGCATCGTGCTCGACGCCGCGCAGGCGGCAGGGTTCGAGCTTGAGCGCCGGGGTGGCGGCCGCAACCGGCGCCAGGGCCACCGACAGCGCCACGCCGAGGCCGGCTGCCGCCGCCAGGAGGGTGGGGGGCTTTTTCATGCCGCGCATTGTGGGCGGCGCCCCCGGCGCGCCGGGCCGGCGGTGCGGCGAACGGCAGGCCCAGCCGCACGAACGGCAGGCCCTGGCGGGTAAACCGCCGGCCCGTGCGGTGCTCAGCCGCGCGTGGGCGTGGGCGTGGGCGTGGGCGCCAGCCCCGGGGCGCGCAGCCGCCGCAGCGGCTGCACGGTGCCGGGCGCGTGGCGGGCGCGCAGCTGGCCGCAGCCGGCATCGACGTCCTGGCCGTCGGAGTTGCGCAGCTTGGTCAGCACGCCGCGGCGGTGCAGCCAGCGCGCCATGGCCGCGGCGCGCTCGATCGGCGGGCGCCGGAAGGTGCTGCCCTCGACCTCGTTGAACGGGATCAGGTTGAGCATGGCGTGGCGGCCGCCCAGTAGCGCGGCCAGGGCCTCGAGCTCGTCGTCGCCGTCGTTGACGCCCTCGATCAGCGTCCACTGGATCTGCGCCGGGTAGCCGGTGGCGCGCGCGTAGGCGTCGGCGGCGGCCACGAGCTCGGCGGGGGCGATGCGCGGCGCGCGCGGCAGCAGCTGCTCGCGCAGCGCCGGCTTGGTGGTGTGCAGGCTCAGCGCCAGCGCCGGCTTCACCCGCTGGCGCGGCAGCTGCTCGAAGGCGCGCGCGTCGCCGACGGTGGAGAACACCAGCTGCTTGTGGCCGATGGCGCCCTCCGTGCCCAGGCACTGGATGGCCTCGAGCACGGCCTCCAGATTGTGCGCGGGCTCGCCCATGCCCATGAACACCACCTTCTTCACCGGGCGCAGCCGCCGCGCCAGCACCACCTGGGCCACGATCTCGGCGCTGCCGAGCTGCCGCTCCAGGCCGCCGCGGCCGGTGGCGCAGAAGGTGCAGCCGACGGCGCAGCCCACCTGCGTGCTGACGCACAGCGCGGGCGTGCGCGTCGGCGCGAGCAGCACGCTCTCTACTGCGGCGCCGTCGTGCAGGCCCACCAGCAGGCGCAGCGCGCCGTCGGCGCCGGCGTGCTGCGACTGCACGCGGGCCAGGCGGCCAAGATCGGCCTGCAGCGCCGCGAAGCCCTGGCGCAGCGCCAGCGGCAGGAAGTGCTCGGGCTTGCGGCGCGCGGCGGCGGGGTCGCGGCACTGCAGCCAGTCGCGCAGCACGCGGGCCTCGTGCTGCGGGCCGGCGCCCCAGGCCGCCAGCTGCGCGCGCAGCGCGGCCAGCGTGAGGGGCGGTGCGGGGCCGGCGTCCATGGCGGCGCGGATTGTCGCCGGGCGGCGCGGCCCCGGGGCGGCGTGTGAAGAACGGCAAAGCGTGGCCCCACGCGCCGGTCGGCGGCGGGCGGCAACCACAATCGCGGGATGCCCTCGCACCGACACCGCGCCCCGCGCCTGCCCGCCCGCCCGCTGCTGCCCGCCGGTCTGCTGCTCGCCACCACCACGCTGGCCCTGGCCCAGGGCACGGCCCCCGCCACGCCGGCCGCGCC
>CAIKLM010000173.1 GCA_903828235.1 uncultured beta proteobacterium
CGGCGTGGAGGTGCACGTGACCGACCCGCAGGCCACCAGCGAAGAGGCGCAGCACGAGTACGGCGTGCCGCTGACGCCCTGGGCCGAGCTGCCGCGGGCCGACGCCATCGTGGCCGCGGTGGCGCACCGCGAGTTCACGGCGCTCACGCCCGAGGACTTCAGCCGCAAGCTCGTCAAGGGCGGCGCCTTCATCGACGTGAAGGCCATCTTCGACGAGCAGTCGCTGCGGGCGGCGGGCTACCGGGTGTGGCGGCTCTGAACCCTGGCGGCGGAGCCGATCCCGTCGAAGCCCCGCTGATCTGCCACGTCGTCTATCGCTTCGCCGTGGGGGGGCTGGAGAACGGCGTCGTCAACCTCATCAACCACCTGCCGTCCGATCGATGGCGGCATGCTGTGGTGTCCCTCACCGACATCGACCCTGGCTTTGCCGCCCGCATCCGTACCCCCGGCGTGGCCCTGCACGCGCTGCACAAGCCGCCCGGCCAGGGTTTCAGGCAGTGGCCGGCGCTGGCGCGGCTGTTCCGCCAGCTTCGCCCCGCGATCGTTCACACCCGCAACCTGGCCGCTCTGGAGGCCCAGCTGCCGGCCTGGTGGACGGGCGTGCCCGGCCGTGTGCACGGCGAGCACGGCCGCGATGCTGAAGACCCCAACGGCACCAGCCGCAGGCACCAGTGGATGCGCAAGGCCTACCGCCCCTTCGTGCAGCACACCATCGCGCTGGGCCGCGAGCTGGCCGACTACAGCGCGCAGCGCATCGGCATCCCGCCCGGCCGCCTGCACACCGTGTACAACGGCGTCGACACCGAGCGCTTCAGACCCACGCCCGACGGCCGGCGAACGCCGCTGAGCGGCAGCCCCTTCAACGATCCCGCGCTGTGGCTGGTGGGCACGGTGGGCCGCATGCAGACCGTCAAGGCCCAGCCCCTTCTGGCGCGCGCCTTCGTGCTGGCGCTGCAGTGGCAGCCGATGCTTCGCGAACGGCTGCGGCTGGTGATGGTGGGCGACGGCCCGCTGCGCGGCGAATGCGAGGCCGTGCTGAGCGAAGCGGGCATGGCCGAACTGACCTGGTTTGCCGGCGAGCGGGGCGATGTGCCGGATGTCATGCGCGGGCTGGATTGTTTCGTGCTGCCGTCTCTGGCCGAGGGCATCTCCAATACCATCCTGGAGGCCATGGCCAGCGGCCTGCCCGTGCTGGCCACGGCCGTGGGAGCCAACGGCGAGTTGGTGGCACCAGGCGCCACGGGGCGACTGGTGCTCCCGGGCGACGCCGGTGCGCTGGCCGAGGGGCTGGTGCAGATGGCTCGGGATTCGGGGGGCACGGCGGCGCAGGGCCGGGCGGGTCGGCAGCGGGTGGAGCAGCGGTTCAGCCTGGGTTCCATGGTGGCGGCCTATGAGAGCGTGTACCAGCGGGTGCTGAAGGGCCCGCGCCAGGAGTGAAGTTCCAGCATGTGCGGCATCACCGGCATCTTCGACACCCACGGCACCCGGGCCGTGCACGTGCCTTCGCTGCAGCGCATGAACGACTCGCAGCACCACCGCGGGCCCGATGAAGGCAGCGTGCACGTGGAGCCCGGCGTGGGCTTCGGCCACCGCCGCCTGAGCATCATCGACATCGCCACCGGCCAGCAGCCCCTGTTCAACGAAGACGGCAGCGTGGCCATCGTCTTCAACGGCGAGATCTACAACTACCAGGAACTGATCCCCGAGCTGCAGAGCCTGGGCCACGTGTTCCACACCAAGAGCGACACCGAGTGCATCGTGCACGCCTGGGAGCAGTGGGGCGCCGAGTGCGTGCAGCGCCTTCGCGGCATGTTCGCCTTCGTCATCTGGGACCGCAACCGCCAGCAGCTGTTCATGGCGCGTGACCGCCTGGGCGTCAAGCCGCTGTACTACGCGCTGCTCGACGATGGCACGCTGCTCTTCGGCAGCGAGCTCAAGAGCCTGATGGCCTACCAGGCCCCGGGCGGCGCGGCGCTCAAGCGCGACATCGACCCGCTGGCGCTGGAGGAGTACTTCGCGCTGGGCTACGTGGCCGAGCCGCGCACCGTGTTCCGCCAGGCGAAGAAGCTGCCGCCGGGCCATTCGCTGGTGGTGCAGCGCGGCCAGAGCCTGGGCGAGCCGCGCGAGTACTGGGACGTGCGCTTCACGCTCGACAACCCCATCGGCCTGGAAGATGCCTGCGCCGAGCTGACTGAGCGCCTGAAGGAGAGCGTGCGCCTGCGCATGATCGCCGAGGTGCCGCTGGGCGCGTTCCTCTCGGGCGGCGTGGACAGCAGCGCGGTGGTGCAGGCCATGGCCGGCCTGAGCAGCGGGCCCGTCAACACCTGCAGCATCGCCTTCGACGACCCGCAGTTCAACGAGAGCGCCTTCGCCCAGATGGTGGCCGACCGCTACGCCACCAACCACCGCGTCGAGACGGTCAGGAGCGACGACTTCGACCTCGTCGACACGCTGGCCCACCTGTACGACGAGCCCTACGCCGACAGCAGCGCCATCCCCACCTACCGCGTGTGTCAGCTGGCGCGCAAGCACGTGACGGTGGCGCTGAGCGGCGACGGCGGCGACGAGAACTTCGCCGGCTACCGCCGCTACCGCATGCACCTGATGGAGGAGCGGCTTCGCTCGGCACTGCCGGCCGGCATCCGCCAGCCGGTGTTCGGCCTGCTGGGGCGCGTGTACCCCAAGGCCGACTGGGCGCCGCGCGTGCTGCGCGCGAAAACCACCTTCCAGGGAATGGCCCGCACCAGCGTCGGGGCCTACTTCCACAGCGTGAGCATCCTGCGCGGCACCCTGCGCGAGCAACTGTTCAGCGCGCAGCTCAAGCGCGAGCTGGCGGGCTACGGCGCGCAACAGGTCTTCGACCGCCACGCGGCCCGCTTCGGGCAGATCTCCGGCACCGACGACCCCCTGGCCCTGATCCAGTACCTGGACCTGAAGACCTACCTGGTGGGCGACATCAACACCAAGGTCGATCGCGCCAGCATGGCGCACAGCCTCGAGGTGCGCGAGCCGCTGATGGACCACCCGCTGGTGGAGTGGCTGGCCACCCTGCCCATGGGATTGAAGATCCGCGGCAACGAGGGCAAGCTGCTGCTGAAGAAGGCCATGGAGCCGCGCCTGCCCAACGACGTGCTGTACCGCCCGAAGATGGGCTTCAGCGTGCCGCTGGCGCGCTGGTTCCGCGGGCCGTTGAGGCAGCGCGTGCGCGACGCCGTGCTGGGCGAGCGTCTGCTGGGCACCGGCTGGTTCGAGCGTCGCACCCTCGAGCACCTGGTGAGCGCGCACCAGAGCGGGGCCAGCGACTACAGCGCGCCGCTGTGGACGCTGCTGATGTTCGAGGCCTTCCTGCGCAACGTGGTCGACGGCGAGGGCCGTGCCGAGCGCCTGACGCCCGCCATCGAGACGATGACAGCATGACCTTGAAGGTGCTTCATGTGCTGGATCACTCCATCCCGCTGCACAGCGGCTACACCTTCCGCACGGCCGCCATCTTGAGCGAGCAGCGCCGGCTCGGCTGGCAGACCTTCCACCTCACCAGCCCCAAGCACACCGCTGCGGCCAGCGGCCTCGAGGAGACGGTCGACGGCCTGAGCTTCTTTCGCACCCCCGCCGCGCCGGCCAGCGTGCCCGGCGTGCCCGGGCTGGCCGAGGTGGCACTTATGAAGGCCACCGGCAAGCGCCTGCTCGAAGCGGTCGCCCAGGTGCAGCCCGACCTTATCCACGCCCACTCGCCGGTGCTCAACGCAATGCCGGCGCTGCGCGTGGGCCGGCAGCTCGGCATCCCGGTGGTGTACGAGGTGCGCGCCTTCTGGGAGGACGCCGCGGTCGACCATGGCACCACCCGGGAGGGCAGCCTGCGCTATCGGCTCACCCGTCGGCTCGAGACCCATGCGCTGCGCCAGGCGCGCCATGTCTTCACCATCTGCGAGGGCCTGCGTGCCGACATCGTGGCGCGTGGCATCCCCGCCGAGCGCGTGACCGTGATCCCCAACGCGGTCGACATCGACGCCTTTGCCGCGGGTGACACGCCCGACGAGGCCCTGAAGGCCCAGCTCGGCCTGGCGGGCGCCGACGTGGTGGGCTTCATCGGCAGCTTCTACGCCTACGAGGGCCTGGACCTGCTGCTGCAGGCCCTGCCGGCCCTGCTGCAGCGCCGCCCCGAGGTGCGCGTGCTTCTGGTGGGCGGCGGCCCGCAGGATGCCGCGCTCAAGGCCCAGGCCGTGGCGCTGGGCGTGGCCGACAAGGTGGTGTTCACGGGCCGCGTGCCGCACGGCGAGGTGCAGCGCTACTACGACCTGGTGGACGTGCTGGCCTACCCGCGCCACAGCATGCGGCTGACCGAGCTCGTCACGCCACTGAAGCCGCTCGAGGCGATGGCACAGGGCCGGGTGCTGGTGGCCAGCGACGTGGGCGGCCACCGCGAGCTCATCCGGCACGGCCAGACCGGCTGGCTGTTCAAGGCCGGCGATGCCGCCGCGCTGGCAGGCAGCATCGAGGCCCTGCTGGAGCGCCGCGCCGAGTGGCCGGTCCTGCGCGCGCAGGGCCGGCGCTTCGTCGAGGACGAGCGCAACTGGGCGCGGTCGGTGGCGCGCTACCGCGCCGTGTACGAATCGCTGCATGAGCGCGAGCCGGCCTGAACCGCCTGCCACGATGCACACGCTGCGGGGTCTGCGCATGCTGCTGGTGGGCCCCGTGCCGCCCCCGGCCGGCGGCATGGCCAACCAGACACGCCAGCTCGCCGAGCTGCTGCGCGGCCAGGGCTGCGTGGTCGAGCAGGTGGCCACCAACGCGGCCTACCGGCCGAGCTGGGTGGCACGCGTGCCGCTGCTGCGTGCCGGCTTCCGACTGCTGCCCTACCTGTGGGCGCTGTGGCGGGGCTGTGGGCGCAACGACGTGGTGCACCTGATGGCCAACTCCGGCTGGTCGTGGCACCTGTTCGCCTTGCCGGCCATAGGGGTGGCGCGGCTGCGCGGCACGCCGGTGGTCGTCAACTACCGCGGCGGCGAGGCGGCCGCGTTCCTGGCCCGCAGCGCCGGCATCGTGGGCTGGGCCCTGCGCCGCTGCCAGCGCCTGGTGGTGCCGTCGGGCTTCTTGCGCGAGGTTTTCGCGAGCCACGGCATCGGGGCCGAGATCGTGCCCAACATCGTCGACACGACGCGCTTCCGCCCGGCTGAGGTGGCGGAGCGGGGCTATGGCTTGATCGTGGCGCGCAACCTGGAACCCATCTACGACAACGCCACCGCGCTGCGCGCCTTCGCCCTGGTGCGGCGTGTGCACCCCGAGGCCCGGCTGACGATCGCCGGCACCGGGCCCGAGGCCGGTGCGCTGCAGGCCCTGGCGAAAGAGCTGGGCATCGAGGCCGCCGTCGACTTCGCAGGCCGGCTGGAGCGCGACGAGATGGCGGCGCGGTTGCGCCACAGCCGCATCGCGCTGAACCCGAGCCTGGTGGACAACATGCCCAACTCGGTGCTCGAGGCCCTGGCCAGCGGCGTGCCGGTGGTCAGCACTGCCGTCGGCGGCGTGCCCTTCATCGTGCATGACGGTGCCACCGCGCTGCTCGTGCCGCCGGGTGATGCCCAGGCCATGGCGGCGGCGCTGCTGCGCCTGCTGGCCGAACCCGAGCTGGCGCAGCGCCTGTCCGCCAACGGCCTCCGCGAAGCGCAGCGATACACCTGGGAGCAGGTGGCTCCGTTGTGGGCCGCGGTGTACGCCGAGGCCGTGGCCGGCCGCGGTGGCGCCCGCGGGCAGGGGGTGGCGGCGTGAGCGTCTACACCCGCCTGGTCGCAGGCCTCGTGTTCCCGCTGCAAGAGCGGCTCAAGCACCACTGCACGGTGGCCGTGCGTGAGCAGATGGAGACCAGCCAGTGGTGGCCCGCCGAGCGCCTGCGCGAGCACCAGCTGCAGCGCCTGCGTGCGCTGCTCTCCGAGGCGGGCCGCGCCGTGCCCTACTACCGCAACCTGTTCGCCCGGCTGGCCTTCGACCCGGCTCTGGTGCGCGGCGTGGCCGACCTGGCGCGCCTGCCCTTCCTCGACAAGGCCACGATCCGGGCACACACCGAAGCGCTCAAGCACCCGCAGGCTGCAGGACTGGCGCGCTTCAACACCGGCGGCTCCTCGGGCGAGCCCCTGGTGTTCTTCATCGGCCGCGAGCGGGTGAGCCACGACGTGGCCGCCAAGTGGCGCGCCACGCGTTGGTGGGGCGTGGACATTGGCGACCCTGAAATCGTGGTCTGGGGCTCGCCGATCGAGCTGGGCGCGCAGGACCGCGTGCGCCAGTGGCGCGACGCGCTGATGCGCACCGAGCTGCTGCCGGCCTTCGCGATGAGCGAGAGCATGCTCGACGGCTTCATCGATCGCATCCGCCGCCGCCGGCCGCGCATGCTGTTCGGCTATCCGTCGGCGCTGAGCCACATCGCCCGCCATGCCCGGCAGCGCGGCGTGCGCATGGACGATCTCGGCATCCGCGTGGCCTTCGTGACCAGCGAACGCCTGTACGACGAGCAGCGCGTCGCCATCCAGCAGGTGTTCGGCTGCCCGGTGGCCAACGGCTATGGCGGCCGCGATGCCGGCTTCATCGCCCACCAGTGCCCCGAAGGCGGCATGCACATCACGGCGGAAGACATCGTTGTGGAACTCGTCGACGGCGAGGGCCGGGCCGTGCCGGCGGGCCAGCCGGGAGAGATCGTCGTCACGCACCTGGCCACGAGCGAGTTTCCTTTCATCCGCTACCGCACCGGCGACGTGGCGATGCTCGACGACCAGCTCTGCCGTTGCGGCCGCGGTCTGCCCATGCTCAAGGAGATCCAGGGCCGCACCACTGACTTCGTGGTGGCCACCGACGGCACGGTGCTGCACGGCCTGGCGCTGATCTACATCCTGCGCGACATGGCCGGCGTGCAGGGCTTCAAGGTCATCCAGGACGACCTGCAGCACACCACCGTGCTGCTGGTGACGGACACGCAGTTCCCGGTCGATGGCGAGCAGCGCATCGTCGACGGCTTCCGCCGTCGGCTAGGGCCGAGCGTGCAGGTGCAGGTGCAGCGGGTTGATCAGATCCCGGCGGAGAAGTCGGGCAAGTTCCGCTACATCGTGAGTCATGTCGTGCCGCGCCGTGCAGCCGAGGTGACCGACCATGCGTGACCTGATCATCGTCGGCATCGTCGTGCTCGGCTCGCTGATCGCGCTGCGCCGGCCGTGGATCGGCATCATGCTGTGGACCTGGCTCAGCATCATGAACCCTCACCGGTTCACGTGGGGCTTTGCCTTCTACTTCCCGGTTGCGGCGATGTCGGCCGCCTGCACGCTGCTGGGATTCATTGCAACCAAGGACAAGAGCAACCCGGTCAAGGGAGCCCCTGTGGTCTGGCTGCTGCTCTTCATGGTCTGGATCACGCTGTCCTGGTTGATGGGCCTGGACCCCAAGTACGACTACCCGCAGTGGGACAAGGTGATGAAGATCTATCTGATGATCATCATCGGTCTGGCCCTGCTGCACAGCAAGGAACACATCCTGCTGCTGGTGTGGGTGTCGGCCGGCTCTTTGGCGCTGCTGGGAGTCAAGGGAGGGCTGTTCACGGTGGCCACGGGCGGCAGCTACCGTGTCTGGGGTCCGCCAGGAAGCTTCATCCAGGACAACAACGAGTTCGCGCTGTCGTTGATCATGACGATCCCGTTGTTGCGCTTTCTGCAGCTTCAGTTGGCCAGCAAGTGGGGCCGCCACGCGATGACGCTGTCGATGCTGTTGTGCGCGGCAGCGGCCCTTGGCACCCACTCCCGAGGCGCGCTGCTGGCCATGACAGCCATGGTGCTGGTGCTGTGGTGGCGCGGCAAGAGCCGAATGCTGGGTGGCGTGGTGATGCTGGTGGCTGGCGTTGCATTGATTTCCTTCATGCCCGACGAGTGGATGCAGCGCATGTCCACCATCGACGATTACCAGGAGGACCGCTCGGCCGTTGGGCGCATCAGTGCCTGGTGGAACGCCTGGGGCATTGCGCAGGTCTATCCGTTCGGCGTGGGCTTCCACGCAGCGCGCAGCGAGTTGTTTGAGCGCTTCTCGCCGTATCCCGACTACGTGCACGCAGCCCACAGCATCTACTTCCAGGTGATGGGAAACCACGGCTTCGTTGGCCTGTTCATCTTCCTCGGCATCTTCGTCAGTACCTACTGGGCCGCCGGGCGGCTGCGCGCCCAGTCCCGGGTGCACCCGGCGGCAACGTGGTGCGACTCGCTCGGCGCCATGTGCCAGGTGTCCCTGATCGGCTACGCGGTGGGCGGCGCCTTCCTTAGCCTTTCTTACTTCGACCTGCCCTACAACGTCATGACGGCCGTGGTGCTGGCGCGGCTCTGGATCTTCAAGCGCACCTGGGAGCAGGAACCTCCCTGGCGTGAGGGACGTTGGGCCGTGCCCGGCATCAATGGCCCGATGCCGCGGCCGCCGGTAGCGCCCGTTGCACCCTCTACAGCCGCGGCGCATCTGCCTGCCCAGCAGTTCCTCCAACCGCACCCATCACAGCCCAAGCCGGTTCAGAGACCGCCGCGATGAACCTGCTCATGAAGGCTCTGCTAGCTGGCTTGTCGCACCAAGGCGCCGACGCGCGGCTGTCGATCCTCATCTTCCATCGGGTGCTGCCCGAGCCCGACCCGCTGTTTCCGGGCGAGATCACGGCGCCAGGCTTCGAGCAGATCTGCCGGTGGCTGGCGGACTGGTTCAACGTGCTGCCGCTCGACGAGGCCGCGCTGCAACTGCAGCAGCGCCGCCTGCCCTCGCGCGCGCTCGCTATCACCTTCGACGACGGCTATGCCGACAACCGCACGGTGGCCGGGCCGCTGCTCAAGCGCCATGGCCTGCCCTGCACCTTCTTCGTAGCGACGGGCTTTCTCGATGGCGGCCGCATGTGGAACGACACGCTGATCGAGACCGTGCGGCGCGCGCCCGGCCCGACGCTCGACCTGCGCGACCTGGCGCCCGACCTGGGCGAACTGCCACTGAGGGACATCGAGGCGCGTCGGCGCGCCGTGCAGCGCCTGATCATGCATTGCAAGTACCTGCCACCCTTGCAGCGCCAGGCCTTGGTCGACGACATCGCCGGGCGTACCTGCGCGGCCTTGCCCGACGACCTGATGATGACCAGCGAGCAGCTGCGGGAACTTCACGGCATGGGCATGCAGGTCGGCGCCCACACCGTGAACCATCCCATCCTGGCGCGCCTGCCGCGCGAGCAGGCCCGTGCGGAGATCCTGCAGAGCAAACAGCGCCTCGAGTCCATCGTCGGTGCACCGGTCACCCTGTTTGCCTACCCCAATGGCAAGCCGGGCGAAGACTACTCGCCCGAGAGCGTGGCGCTGGCCCGCGAGTGCGGTTTCGCCGCCGCGGTGTCCACGAGCCCGGGTGTTTCCAACCGCCACACCGACTTGTTCCAGCTGCGCCGCTTCACGCCTTGGGACCGCGATCGCCTCCGCTTCGGCCTGCGGATGGCGCGTAACCTTGCCACGCAGGGCTGAACGTCAGCGCAGCGCCTGCGCCGCGGGTGCCGCAAGCAGAGGCAGGCCAGTGGCGATGAGTTGTCGGTTATACGGGCATCTCAGGAGGTGCGTCTACCAATTACGCCTGCCTATCCGAGACAGTCGTATGCCCCTTGGCGGGCGCACTCGGCCAAAGCCGGTGCCGCGTGGCGCCGGCCCATTCATACGCGGCCCGCATGGCTCCGCGAAAAGTTCGCGGGTTGCATGCGATGACTCCCACCCTCTGGCGCCTATGGGCCATCCAGGTTCGCTTATACGCATCATCCCCAGTCAGGTAGTCGATCTCGATGACCCTGTCGACTTCGAGCGCATGTCGGAACATATGGGCGGACAGCACGGTGCCGGCTGAAAGCTTTGCGTAGGTTTCGTCATATGCCAGCTTATAGATGTAGGCGCGCCGCTGGGCCGTGAACCAGAACTGTGAGGCGATGGGCGCGTCTCCTGACCAAGCGATGCCGAGTCGCAACCAGCCTCGTGCTGCGCACTCAGCAGCCCAGCCCGGAACAAAACCTGGGTAAGGCTCCGAACGCTTCCAGCTCTTCGAATAGACGTGCTCGTAAGCGCTGATGGCGCGGGCCACATCATCTGGCTCGGTGACGACCTCGAGCCGGATGATCGGGCCTGTCTTCGAATTCTTTTCCTTGCGAGCCCAGTTGGTCACAGTTCTCCGCCATGGCCGTTCCGACATGAAGCCCTCGAAAAGCAAGCCTTCGCAGGGGAGGTACCAGTTGCCGAAGCAATCGTAGCGGCGCGTCATCCAGCCCCTGGCCTTGAACGCGAGTTCCACCATGTCTGCGTCGTCTTCGGACAGTGGTGAGAGGTCGACGGTCGCCAGAGCTGGCCTCGTCGCAGAGAGCGCTTCGACCACGCGCTCAGCGTCTCCTTCGGCTCTGTCGCCGGCGAGCGGCGTGAACAAGGACGAGTAGTAGTTATTCAGAGCCCTAGCCTGGGCTGGTGCCCGAGCGTCCGCTTGCAGCAACATCAGAGCTCTTCCCTCCACTTGAGCCAATAGATACTGACAGTCGACTGCCGTCGCGACGTGCTTCAGGTAATTCCTCAGCCAGGCGGCGGTCGCGAACGGGTTTTCGGAGAGGTCGAGCGTGGCGGCGTGCCGCTTGACGCGCTCGACCAGTTCGTCGCGGCTGAGTCTCTCGATCACATGGGCCTCATGGGGGGGAAGATATGCGATGAATTGCAGCCTTCCAGTGCCAATGGTCCCGAAAGGCCGCCGTTTCGCCGAAAGGCCTTTGCGCACAGTTCAGCATCAGGCCGTCCACGACGCAAAGCTTCTTGAGTTGTGCTGCGGCTCGGAGCCTTCCTGCAGCGGCCGTCAATCATCGACGAACTGGGCGCAGCTTCAGCCAGACGAATCGACGAGAGTCGGTCGACGAATTGTGTGCCGTTCAACTTCATGACCCTGTCCGTTCGTCAGTCAGGACGGCTCGCAACGAGATCGCATGAGATTCTCTTCGGCGCATCGCGCCCACGCTGTGATCACGCTGCCAGCCGCCATTGCGGCGCATGCCGCCGCAACCACTGCTCCAGCATCATCAGGATCCACACCATCTCGCCGTAATAGCCCGGGTGCTCACGCAGGCGAGCGTCTAGCAGCTGCCGGATGAACTCGGGCCGTACCACGCCGCGCGTGGCAAAGCCGAGCAGCGAGTCTGAAGCCAGCGTCATCAATGCCGGGTGACGCGTCAGCCACACGCCGAAGGGCAGGCCGAAGCCCTGCTTCTTCTTCGTGATGATCTCGTCAGGCAGGAAGCCACGCAGGGCCTCCTTGAAGAACCAGCGCAGCTTCAGGCCCTTGAGCTTGTACTCGGCCGGCAGGCCGAGCGAAAACTCCAGCAGCGAGTCGTCGAGAAAGGGGAAGGCCACCCCCACGCCCGCCAGCCTTGTGGTGCCGCAGACCTTGGGCAGGTCACTCTCGGCGAGCGTGAAGCGCCAATCGTAGGCGAGCGTGCGGTTGAGGTCGCTGGCGGTATCCGCCGTGCCCCAGACTTGGCGCTGCAGCTCCGCAGGGCCCTTCACGTTCACCTGGGCCAGAAACGCGGGTGTCAGCACGTCCTGCGGGCCCAGGCGCAACAGCAGGTTGTACATCTGCAGCCGGTCGGGCATGGGCACGCGGGCCTGCTCGATGTAGCTGCCGCCCTTCTTGAGCAGCGGCGTGCGGCTCACGGCCTGCATGCTGAAGATAGGTTCCAGCAGACCGCGGCGAAGCGGCCCCGGCACGAGTCCGTACCAGCCGAATACGCGCTGCTTGGCATACCGCGAGTTGCCGCCGAAGAGCTCGTCGCCGCCATCGCCGGCCAGCATGCGCGTGGCGCCGTCTTGGCGTGCACGCAGCGCGCAGTAGTAGGCGGGCAGGGCGGACGAGTTGCCGAAGGGCTGGTCGTACGAGGCTGCCACATCGCCGATGCTCTTCACCAGGTCGGCCGGGGTCACGTAGTACTCGTGGTGCTCGCTGCCGAAATGCTTGGCCGCGATCCGCGCGAAGGCCATCTCATCGTAGCCCTCGGCCTCGAATCCGATGGAGTAGGTGTGCGCGGGCTTGCCCGTGGCCTCGCGGATCATGCCCGCCACCGTGGAACTGTCGGTGCCGCCGCTCAGGAAGCAGGCCGGCGTGCCGCCGTCGAGCCGCCGCGCCACGGCGTCGCGCAGAAGCCGACGAAACTCGGTCTTCAGCGCTTCGAACGACACGGCGCCGCGGGGTTCGGTGAACCTGGGCCGCCAGTGGGGTCCGACAGTCAGCTTGCCGTTGGTCCACTCGGCATAGTGCCCTGGTGGCAGTCGATGCACGCCCTTGAACACTGTGCGCGGGCTGGGAATGCAGTGGAAGTAGAGGTAGTCGAAGAGCGCCTGCGGGTCGAGTTCCGACGGCGTGCCCAGGTCATCCGCTCGTGAAGCTGGCTCGAACTGGTTTCCGGTGATGCGGTAGCACAGGCTTTCGGTTGCGAATAGGTCCGTGGCCAGGAGCCTGTCACCACGCGCGGTTTGCAGCATGAACGAACCAGCACCCTGGGCATGGCTGGCTGCCGCCGCTGGGCCCTGGGCCTGCCAGACTTCGAGAATTCGGGCGGACCCGGCGGCGCTGGGTGTAGTGTCAGAAGACATCAGCGACCGGGGCTGCCGTTCTGGCGCATGAGCAGATGGATCCAATTCGCATGCGGCTGCCGGCCCAGGTTGTGGGCGGCCCGGACCAGCAATGCGGCCTTGGCCAGTGCCCGCTTGCCCAGGCCGAGACCTGCCGGCGCTGTCAAGCGAGCGCCGCAGTGGACGCAGGGTTCGTCCTGCACGTAGGTACCGTAGGGGTTGCCGGCCAGATCCATCAGCCAGGCCGAAGCGACGTTGGTCCCAAGCTCAGCAGTGCCCACGAAGGCTTTCGCCGCGATGCTCAGCCCCGGAAACAGCGACTGCAGGCGCTGCTCGTCGAAGCTGTTCACATGGCCCCACGGCGGGGATGTCTTGCCGCAATTGCGACAACTCGTCCGCCACATGCGCAAATCTTGGCGGTAGGGCACACCGATCAGCGCATGGCCCGCGCAAACGCGGGTGATCTCGGCGCAGGCCCTGTCGAGAGCAGAGCCCGGGATGTGTTCCAGCACCTCGGCGCACAAGACCAGGTCGAACGCGCCGTCCGGGAATGCCAGCGCCGTGGCGTCGCCCTGCACGGCTTCGACTCCGGGGTGATCGATCTGGGGTCGCTCGAGGTCCAGCGCCACCACCGAGGCGCCACGGTCGGCCAGCAGCCTCGCGAAGTGTCCGTCGCGAGTGCCAACGTCGAGAACACGGCCCAGCTTCGCGGGCAACATGTCCATCAGGCTCTTCGTGCGTTGACGTTCCAGCGGCGTGGCTCTGAAATCTTGCAAGCGGTCCTCCACCGCAGGGTTCTCGATCGTGGGGTCACGATGCGCACTCGTCAGGAGTGTCGATGGTGCCATGCCTGGGTCGCTGCATTTCGTGCTCCCGGTCACGGCCGCACCGCGCACCTAAGGGAAGCGGCCGGCTTCGAACAGGATGCCACTCGCCCGGTGCCCCTCCCCGCGTTCCGAAAAGTGAACCTACGGGTGCGGGCCAGTTCGTGACGCTTGTCACGCCCCGTTGGTGTCACCCGGCAGTCGCGGCACGGATTGACTCGCCGTCGTGTCTATCGCATTGGGAGATCCCAACATGGGGCCGATAGCTTTGATACCGGCGGTAACGCGGCGGACTGGGAGTCCTTCAAGAGCCTCGGCTGATCGCCCGGATCAATGCCGACAAATTGGATTGGACACTCCGATGTCAAAGCGTTGCTGCCCCGGCGGCCGCACGCCCCTAGCCTGGATGTTTCACGAGGCATGAAGTAGGCGACCTGCCTTCGTTGTGCGTTTTCATAGGTATTCGACGTCTATGGAACCGAACCAACGAGGGAGGTCGCCCAATGCCAAAGTGTACGGATCGCAGGATGGAG
>CAIKLM010000174.1 GCA_903828235.1 uncultured beta proteobacterium
CGGCACCGCCCTCGGGCGCCAGGCCGGCCACGCCGCCGGGCGCGCCTGCACCGCGCGCAGGAGCGCCGGCCGCTGCAGCCGCGACCACCGACGCCGACGCGCTGCACCGCGCGCTGCTCGAAGGCCTGGGCACGCCGGGCCTGCGCCTGCCGGTGCTCGACGAGGCCGCGATGCGGCTGATCGGCGAGCTGCTGCGCGAGTCGATGCGCGGCGCGGTCGAGCTGCTGGTCGCGCGCGCCGCGCTCAAGCGCGAGTTGCGCGCCGAGCAGACCATGATCGTCGCGCGCGAGAACAACCCGCTGAAGTTCTCGCCCAGCGTCGAGGTCGCGCTGCAGCACCTGCTGGGCCCGCCGTCGCCGGGCTTCATGGCCGCCGCACCGGCCGTGCGCGACGCCTTCGACGACCTGCGCGCGCACCAGCTTGGCGTGATGGCGGGCATGCGCGCGGCGCTGGAAGGCGTGCTGCAGCGCTTCGACCCGCAGCAGCTGGAAGCCAAGCTCGGCGCACGTTCGTCGTTCGCCAGCCTGATCCCGGCCACGCGCAAGGCGCGGCTGTGGGAGCTGTTCCAGGAGCTCTTCGGCCAGTTGCAGACCGAGGCGCAGGACGACTTCGACGATCTCTTCGGGCAGGCCTTCCTGAAGGCCTACGAGGAGCAGCTGGCCCGGCTGCGCGGCGAACGCGGCCCGCGCTGACCAGCCGCGGCGAGCAGCCTGGAGGACCGACGGATGCTGGCGCTGGAAGTTGCCCTGCTGTCGGACCGCGGCGGCCGCACGTACAACGAGGACGCCTGCGGCCACTGGCACAGCAAGCGCCACCTGGTCTGCGTGCTGGCCGACGGCGCTGGTGGCCATGGCGGCGGCGACATCGCGTCGCGGCTGGCGGTGCAGGAGCTGATCGGTCGCTTCTCCGAGCAGCCTTCCGAGAAGGCGGCCGAGCTGGACCGTCTGCTTCGCGCGACCAACGACGTGCTGATCGCGCAGCGCGTGCCCGGCACGGCGCGCCAGGACATGCACAGCACGGTGGTCTGCCTGGTCATCGACTTCGTCGGCCACTGCGCGCACTGGGCGCATGCCGGCGACTCGCGCATGTACTGGTTCCGTGGCGGCCGGCTGCACGACCGCACGCGCGATCACAGCCTCGTCCAGGCGCTGGTCGACACCGGCGTGCTGAACCCCGAGCAGGTGCGCGCCCACCCCAAGCGCAGCGAGCTGCGCTCGGCGCTGGGCATCGCGGCCGATCAGCTGGAGGTGTCCAGCGACGACGACGGCGGTGACCCGGTGCAGCCCGGCGATGTCTTCCTGCTGTGCACTGACGGCTTGTGGGAGTATCTCGACGACGAGGTGCTCGAATCCACGCTGGCCGCGGCGCGCAACCCCGGGGCCTGGATCGGGGAGCTGGCGGCAAGGGTGCGCGCCGCCGCCAGCCACAAGGCCAGCCACGACAACTTCAGCGCCCTGACCGTCTGGACGCGCGAGGCGCAGGCGGACTGAACGGCACGCGCCACACTTCAAGACTCAGGAGGACACCATGGCCAACCAGACCTGCATGGGCGCGATGATGCAGTGCAGCCAGGGCGTGGCGCCGAGCTCGCTGATCCCGACGCCGAAGACGGTGATGACCAGCAACATGGTCGCCGCCAACATCCTGGACCACATCCCGATCGTCAACATCCCGCCCTTCGGCATGTGCCGCAGCCCGGCCAACCCGATGGTGGCGGCGGCCACCGCGGCTGCGCTGGGCGTGCTGACGCCCATGCCCTGCATCCCGGCGACCCCCGCGCCGTGGGTTCCCGGCGCGCCGACGGTGCTGCTGTGCGGCGCGCCGGCCCTGAACGACAGCTCGAAGCTGACCTGCCTGTGGGCCGGCACCATCAGCATCAACTTCGCCGGCCAGGTGACGCACCAGATTCCATGAGGCGGCCCGAAAGCGCCAGGGCCCGCACGCGGCGGGCCCTGGCGGACGGAAGACCCGGGCTCGCCGTCAGGACGGCGGCACTGCGCGGCCGATCTCGACGCGCCGGTTCTCGGCCGCGAACGGATCCCGATTGTTCTTCGGCGCGTTGGAGCCCACACCCACCGGCGCCAGCATCGCGGGGTCGGCGCCCAGGCTGACCAGGTAGTCCCTGACGGCCTCGGCGCGCCGCTGCGACAGCGACATGTTGACCTCGGTGGAGCCCGAGGCATCGGCGTGGCCCTCGATGCGCACGACCCGGTTGCTGCCGCGGCGGGCCTTGAGCACCTCGGCGAAGACCTCGAGCTGCTTCTTCAGCTGGTCGGGCAGTTCGGCCGAGCCGATGCGGAACGAGGTGGCCGGCAACGAGTAGCGCACCGCGGGCTTGAACCCCATGCACTTGAACCCGGCGCGCTTGAGCTCCTCGCAGGCGTCCTCGGGGAACAGGCCCTCGGCCACGGCTTCGGCCGTCGGGATGCTCTGCCCGATGTCGACCGCGCCCTGCGCGAGGGCGCCGTGACTCAGGGCCAGGGACGCGGCAAGTGCCAGCGTCCAACGCGTGAACCGAACAGAAGAATTCATCGCAGACCTCGAGGAAACGACCAGGACCATCCTCCCGCCAAACCGGCGGCCAGGCATCACGGCCCGGCCCCGATAGGGGCACGTGCATAAGGCGCCATGCGGGAGCCCTTGATGCCCCGGAGCTCAAAATCATACGCCCCGCCCCGGTGCCGCACCAACCCCAAATGGAAGGGCGTCAGGCAGAGAGGGGCGTGGCAATACTCACGCTCCAAGGCGCCGCCGGCTCCCCGCACAGCACCCGGTGACGGCTGACCAGCGCCCGTGTATCGTTGAGCAACTGCCTGCGCTGGCGCGGCCGGCGTGTTGGGCGCTTGCCCACAAGCCGCCGACCGACCGCGCAACAAGAACAGCGCCCACAGCGAGAGTTCCCGGGAAGGACCGCGGCCCCGATGACTTGGCACAACAAGGTGATGTGGACCGAGGGCATGTTCCTCCAGCCGCAGCACTTCCAGCAGCAGGATCGCTTCGTCGCCCGGCAGCTCGACAGTCGGTTCGCTGCCGGACTGGCCTGGCCCTGGGGCTTCTCGTCGCTGCAGTTCGACGACGCCGCGCTGCTGCAGGGCAAGGTGATGATCACCGCTGCACGCGGCGTGATGCCCGACGGGCTGGCCTTCGCGGTGCCCGCCGACGACCCGGCTCCGCCCGCTTTCGAGGTGCCGGCCGACGCGCGCGACCAGGTCATCGTGCTGGCGGCACCGCATGCCCGGCCGGGCGTGACCGAGAGCGATGTCGAGGGCGGCGAGACGGCGATGCCGCCGCGCTGGCGGGTCGCGGACATCGAGGCCGCCGACGTGCACGCCACCAGCCTGCGCGAGGCGCCGGTGCAGGTGGGGCGCCTGAACCTTCGCCTGATGCTGGCGCGCGATGCCGGCGAGGGCTACACCGCGCTGGGCGCGGTCCGCGTGGTCGAGCGCCGCGCCGACGGGCGCGTGCTGCTGGACAGCCAGTACGTGCCGCCGATGCTGCACGCACCCGCGCACGTGGTCCTGGACAGCCACCTGCGCGAGGTGCACGGCATGCTGCACCAGCGCGGCGAGGCGCTGGGTGCGCGGCTGGCCCAGCCGGGCCGCGCCGGCATCGGCGAGATCGTCGACTTCCTGCTGCTGCAGGCCGTCAACCGCCACCAGCCGTTGTTCGCGCACCTGCAGCGCCTGACGGTGCTGCACCCCGAGCGTCTGTACGAGCTGTGCCTGGGATTGGCCGGCGAGTTGTCCACCTTCCGCGAGGCGCGCCGCCCCGTGGCCTTCCCGGAGTACCGGCACGACGACCTCGCCGGCTGCTTCCGCGCCGTGATGGCCGACCTGCGGCAGTCGCTGTCGATGGTGATGGAGCAGACCGCGATCCCGATCGACCTGCAGGAGCGCAAGTACGGCATCCGCGTGGCCATCATCTCGGACGTGGAGCTGCTGCGCAACGCCATGTTCGTGCTGGCGGTCAACGCGCAGATGCCGGGCGAGGCGCTGCGCGCGCGTTTCCCGACGCAGGTCAAGATCGGCCCGGCCGAGCGCATCCGCGACCTCGTCAACCTGCAGCTGCCGGGCGTGACGCTGCGCGCGCTGCCGGTGGCGCCGCGGCAGATTCCGTACCACGCCGGCTTCACGTACTTCGAGCTGGAGACGCGGGGCAACGAGCTGTGGAAGCAGCTCGAGACCAGCGGTGGCCTGGCGATGGCGATCGCCGGTGAGTTCCCCGGCCTGGCGCTCGAGTTCTGGGCCATTCGCGGCTGAGGCCGCGGCGCAGGAGCAGCACGCGATGAGCAACTCCGACGACGCCCAGGATCCGTTCGCCGCCTTCGAGGCCGATCGCACGGTGATCAAGCCGAGCGCCGGCCGCGGCGCCCGGCCGGGCGCACCGGCGGCGGGTGCGCCCGCCGCGATGCCTGGCGCCGCAGCCGGCGCGGGGCCCGCGCCCGAGGCCGCACTGCCCGAGTTGCCCGGCGCCGCCAGCCTGAACCCCCTGGTGCAGGCCGCGGCGCCCTTGCTGTCGGCGGCGCCACGGCTGCGCGCCATGGTGCGCCACCCCAACCCGGCGGCGCTGCGCGCGTCGCTGGTGCAGTCGGTGCAGCGCTTCGAGGCCGCGGCGCGGCAGCAGGGGCTCCCCAACGAGCAGGTCGTGGCCGCACGCTACGTGCTGTGCACGCTGCTCGACGAGTCGGCGTCGAGCACGCCCTGGGGGGGCTCGGGCGCCTGGGCGTCGCAGAGCCTGCTCGTGCACTTCCACAACGAGGCCTGGGGTGGCGAGAAGGTCTTCCAGCTGCTGTCGCGCCTGGCCGAGAGCCCGGCGCAGCACCGCAACCTGCTGGAGCTGGTCTACGTGGCACTGTCGCTGGGCTTCGAGGGCCGCTACCGCGTGCTCGACAACGGACGCGCGCAGCTCGACAGCATCCGCGAGCGGCTGGCGCTGAAGCTGCGCGAGCTCGCCGGCCCGGCGGAGAAGGCCCTGTCGCCGCAGTGGCAGGGGGCGGCGCCGGCAGAGGCGCGGCTGACCGACGGCATCCCGCTGTGGGCGGTGGGCGCGGTGCTGGCCGGCCTGCTGCTGGCGCTGTTCCTGGTGCTGCGGCTCACGCTCGCCGCGCAGACCGACGCCACCTTCAGCGCGCTGCAGGCCATCGACGTGCCGGCACCGCCCGCCCCGCCGCCGGCGCCGGCGGCACCGCCGCCGCCCCGGCTGGCGCAGCTGCTGAAGACCGACATCGATGCCCGGCTGCTCGAGGTGCGCGACCTGGCCGACCGCTCGATCGTCACGCTGCGTGGCGACGGCCTGTTCGCGGCCGGCAGCGCCGACGTGTCCGACGCCTCGCGCGCACTGTTCGGCCGCATCGCCGCGGCCCTGAACCAGGTGCCGGGGCAGGTCGTGGTGTCCGGTCACACCGACAACGTGCCGATCCGCAGCCTGCGCTTCCCATCCAACTGGCACCTGTCCAAGGACCGCGCGGCCAGCGTCAAGGCGCTGCTGCAGGCCACCGTGCCGGCGGCCCGCCTGTCGGCCGAGGGCCGGGCCGACACCGAGCCGGTGGCCGACAACGGCAGCGCCGAGGGCCGGGCGCGCAACCGCCGCGTCGAGATCGTCCTGCTGACCGCGGCATCGTCGTCATGATCCACTTGCTGACCGCCGGAGCCGGCACATGAAGGGCTTGTTGTCGCGCCTGCTGAGCCCGCTGCTGTTCGCGGTCCTGGGCCTCGTCGCGCTGTCGGCGCTGATCTGGTTCCTGGGGCCGCTGATCGCCGTCGGGGAGTCGCGCCCCTTCGAGCCCGTCTGGCTGCGCGTTGCGCTGCTGGTGCTGATCTGGGGGGTTTGGCTGGCCATCGTCGCCTGGCGCGCGCACAAGCGCCGGCGCACGAACGCGGTGCTGCTGAAGGGCCTGGCCGCCGGGCCTTCGGCCAGCGACAAGGAAGCGCAATTGCTGATGCAGCGCTTCGACGAGGCGGTCTCGCGCCTGAAGGCCGCCCGCGGGCGCAAGTGGTGGGGCGGCGGGCAGTACCTGTACGAGCTGCCCTGGTACGTCTTCGTCGGCGCGCCGGGATCGGGCAAGACGACGGCGCTGATGAATGCCGGGCTGCAGTTCCTGCTCGGGGACGGCGCCAAGGCCAAGGTGCAGGGCGTGGGCGGCACTCGCAACTGCGAGTGGTGGTTCACCCAGGACGCGGTGCTGATCGACACCGCTGGCCGCTACGCCACGCAGGAGTCCGACCAGGACGTCGATGCCAGCGCCTGGGACAACTTCCTCGCGCTGCTCAAGCGCACGCGGCCGCGCCAGCCGATCAACGGCGTGCTGCTGACGGTCAACGTGCAGGACCTGCTGCAGCAGGGCGCCACCGAGAGGGCCGAGCACGCGGCCAAGCTGCGGGCCCGGCTCGCCGAACTGCACGCCAAGCTGGGCCTGCGCCCGCCCGTCTACGTGCTGGTGACCAAGGCCGACCTGATCGGCGGCTTCAACGAGAGCTTCGAGTCGCTGGGCAAGGACGAGCGCGACCAGGTGTGGGGCTTCACGCTCGCGCCCGAGGACGACGGCGACCTGCTGGCCTCGTTCGAGCCGCAGATGCGGGCCCTGCAGCAGCGCCTGGTGGGCCAGCTCGTCGATCGCCTGGAAGGCGAGCGCGACGTGCTGCGGCGCAGCGCGATGTTCGCCTTCCCGCAGGAGTTCGCGGCGCTGACGCCGGTGCTGGGCGACTTCCTGCGACAGGTGCTCGGCGGCGGCGGCAACCTCGAGGCAGCGCCGCGCGCCCGCGGGCTGTACTTCACCAGCGGCACGCAGGAAGGCTCGCCGATCGACCGCGTGATGGGCGCCCTCGGGCGCTCGTTCGGCATCGACCAGCGCTCGGCCGCCATCGCCCCGGGGCGCGGCAAGAGCTTCTTCCTGCACCGGCTGCTGAAGGACGTGGTGTTCGCCGAGCGCGGCCTGGGCACGGTGAACGTGAAGGCCGAGCAGCGCCGCCACGGCCTGCGCATCGCCGCGATGGCGGCGATGGCGGTGCTCGCCGTCTCGGTTGTCGTCGGCTGGGCGGTGAGCCGAGCGCGCAACCTGGACCATGCCGCGCAGGTGGCGCTCAAGCTGCCCGCGGTCAAGCAGGCGGTGGCCACGCTGCCGCCGCCGACCACCGCCGACGTCTCGGCGCTGCCGTCGCCGCTGACGGCGCTGCGCGACGCCGCGCGCATCGAAGGCCTGGACCTCGACGCCCCGCCGCTGCTCAACGGCCTGGGCCTGTACCAGGGCGACAAGCTCGATGCCGGCGCGCAGATCGCCTACCGGCGGGTGCTGGCCAAGACGCTGGCGCCCCGCGTGGCGCGCCGACTCGAGGAGCAGCTGCGCGGCGCCAGCCGCGACAACCTCGAGCAGGCCTACGAGGCGCTGAAGGCCTACCTGATGCTGCACCAACCGGAGCAGTTCGACGCCGGGTCGCTGCAGGCCTGGATAGGCGCCGACTGGGACGCCAACTACGCCCGCCTGGCGCCCGAGCAGCGCGCCGAGCTCGACCGCCACCTGCAGGCCCTGCTGGCGCTGGGCGCGCCGAGGGCCACGCTGCCGCGCGACGACACCCTGGTTGCCAGCGTGCGCGAGATGCTGGTCAGCTTCCCGCTCGAGTACCGCATCTACAGCCGCGCCAAGCGCCAGTACCGGCCCGGCACGGTTCCCGACTTCACGGCTGCCGGCGCCGCCGGGCCGAGTGCCGCGCAGGTCTTCCGGCGCGCCAGCGGCGAGCCGCTGACGCAGGGCATCAGCGGCTTCTTCACGCGCGAGGGCTACCGCAGTGCGCTTCTGCTGGCCATCGAGCGGGCGGCGCCGCAGCTCGCTCGCGAGGAGTCCTGGGTGCTTGGCCTGCAGGCCGATCCCGCGCGCCAGCGTGCGGCTGCGCCCGGCGGGGCGATCCACGACCGCGTGCGCCGTCTCTACTTCGAGGACTACATCAAGACCTGGGACGCCTACCTCGCCGACGTGCGCCTGGTGCCGCTGACCGATGCCGAGCGGGCGCTGGCCGTCTCGCGCCTGCTCGCCGCGGTCGATTCGCCGATGACGGCCTTCCTGCGCGCCGCCGCCGAGCAGACCCGGCTGGTGCCACCGGCGACGACGCCCGGCGTGCTGGACCGCGCGGCCAACCAGGCGCGCGCCGACGCCGCGCGCATCGCCGGGGGTGCGCCGCCCGCCGGCGGCGCGGGCGGCCCTCTGGAGCGAATGGTCGATGACCACTTCGCCGGCCTGCAGCGCCTGTTCCAGGGCGAGCCGCCGGCCATCGGCGAGACCCGCAAGCTCTTCGAGGAACTCTTCACCCAGCTGGCCGCCGCCGACGCGGCCAAGAAGTCGGGCACGCCGCCGCCGGCCGGCGGCGGCGCCGGCGCCGAGCGCATCAAGATCGCCGCCGCACAGCAGCCGGCGGCGGTGCGCGCGCTGGTCGAGCAGATGGCCGATGCGACGGTGGCGGTCAGCCGCGGCGCGGAGCTCGGCAACCTGGCTGCCGAGCTGCAGCCCATCACCGAGTTCTGCAACCGCGCCATCACCAACCGCTACCCGTTCGCCAGCGGCTCGCGTGCCGATGTGCTGCCCGAGGACTTCGGCCAGCTCTTCGGACAGGGCGGACTGTTCGACGAGTTCTTCCAGCGCCGGCTGGCGGCTCTGGTCGACACCACGCGCCCGGTGTGGGCCTACCGCCCGCTGGCCGACGGCTCGCGCCCCGTGTCACCGGCTGCGCTGGCCGACTTCCAGCGCGCGCAGCGCATCCGCGAGACCTTCTTCCGCGCCGGGGGCAAGGCGCCGGCGATGCGGCTGGAGTTGCGGCTGGTCGAGCTCGAGCCTTCGCTGCGCGAACTGAACCTGGACATCGACGGGCAGGTGCAGAAGATGACCACGACCGGGCCCTCGATCGCGGTGGCCTGGCCGAGCCAGCGCGTGGCTTCGGTGATCCGCCTGAGCACCGGGCTGGGCGAAGCCGGCCCCTCGGTGCGCACCGAGGGCCCCTGGGCGCTGTTCCGCCTGTTCGACAGCTTCCAGGTGCAGCCGGGCGACGTGCCCGAGCGCTTCGGCGTCATCCTGAACCTGGACGGCCGGCGCGCACGGCTGGAGGTCTTCGCCGCCAGCGTGTTCAACCCGTTCCAGATGCGCGAGATCCGCCAGTTCCGCTGCCCATCGGCACTGTGAGCGCGTCAGAACTACCGGGCTGGCACGGCAAGCTGCCGTCGCTGGGGGACTTCGCGTCGCGCAGGCTGCCGCAGGCCTTCATCGAGCCCTGGGATGGCTGGCTGGCCGCCGGGCTGCTGGCGCTGCGCGAGGCGGCGCCGCAGGAGTGGCTGGGCGCGTACCTCGGGTCGCCGAGCTGGCGCTTCCTGCTGATGCCGGGCGCGTTGCCGGGGGCGATGGCCGGCCTGGCCGACGAAGCTGCCCAGCAGGGCTGGGCCGGCGTGCTGATGCCGTCGGTGGACCGCGTCGGGCGCTACTTCCCGCTGACCATCGCGCTGCCGCTGGGCGAAGGCCCGGCGAGCACGGCGCAGATGACCGCGCTGTGGCACTGGCTGGCGCGGCTGGACGAGCTGGCGCGAGACGCGCTGTTCGACGACTGGAGCGTGGACCGCCTGGAGGCCGAGCTGGCGCGCATGGCCCGGCCCGAGCTCGATGCCGTGGCCGGGGCTCTCCAGGCACCGGCGCTGCAGCCCGGCGCCATGGCCGCGCTGCCGGACGGCCTGGATGCCGCGGTGGCCATCGGACATGAGGCGCAGGCCCTGTGGGCGGCGCGGGCCCGCGGGCGCGGCTGGTGGTATGCCTGCCCTGATGAGGGAGCGCCGCGTCTGTTCACCTCGCAGGGCCTGCCCCAGCCGCCGCTGCTGGGGCGGCTGTTCGGTGGCGCTGCGACAATCGCTGCCGCCACGACGCTTCCGCAGCCCGGCCATGGCTGACCGGGGCCCACCCATGAGTCTCGACGACGAAGACGACCGCACCGTGATCCGCCCCAGCGGTGGCGGCGGGACGGCCGGCTTGCCGCACACCCAGCGGCCGGCGGGCCCGGCCGCCCCGCCGCAGGGCGATGACGACCGCACCCGGATCGGCGCAGGCTCGGGCATTCCGCAAGAAGCCTCGCCCGCTGGCCCCGCGCCGGCCGACGACACCACCGGGCTGCCCGTGGGCACGCGGCTGGGCGAGTTCGAGATCACCGCGCTGGTCGGCGAGGGCGGCTTCGGACTCGTCTACTCCGCGCACGACCATTCGCTTCAGCGTCGCGTGGCAGTCAAGGAGTACATGCCCGGTTCGCTGGCCGCGCGCGGCGGCGGCAGCCGTGTGCAGGTCAAGAGCGAACGCCATCGCGAGACCTTCGAGGCGGGCCTGAAGAGCTTCATCAACGAGGCGCGCCTGCTGGCCAGTTTCGACCATCCTTCGCTGGTCAAGGTCTACCGCTTCTGGGAGGCCAACGGCACCGCGTACATGGTGATGCCGTTCCTCGATGGCACCACGCTGCGCGACGTGCTGCGGCGGATGCCGGCACCGCCCGACGAGGCTTGGCTGCGCAGCGTGCTGGGCCCGCTGACCGAGGCGCTGCTGGTGATCCACGCCGAGCAGTGCTACCACCGCGACATCGCGCCCGACAACGTGATGCTGCTCGGCAACCGCTGGCTGCTGCTGGACTTCGGTGCCGCGCGCCGCGTCATCGGCGACATGACGCAGGCCCTGACAGTGATCCTGAAGCCGGGCTACGCGCCGGTTGAGCAGTACGCCGAGATCCCGGGCATGAAGCAGGGCCCGTGGACCGACGTCTACGCGCTGGCCGCGGTGATCTACTTCGCCATCATGGGCCGGACGCCGCCGCCGTCGGTCGGCCGGATGCTCAAGGACACCTACGTGCCCCTGGTGCAGGCGGCGGCCGGGCGCTACAGCGAACGCTTCCTGGCCGCGGTCGACCGCGCCCTGGCGGTGCGGCCCGAGGAACGCACGCAGAGCATCGGCGAACTGCGCCAGGACCTGGGCCTGGGTGCGGCGACCCTCGACCCCTACGCGACGCTGCCGCTGCCGCCCGGCGCGCTACCGGGGGCCGATGCAGCGCCCGCCTCGTCGCCCGGGCGGTCGGCGCCGGCCGCCGGGGCACCAACGCGCGCCGCCGATCAGCCGGCGGCGCGCGGTGGCAACCGGACGCTGATCGGCGCCGGCATCGGCGTGGGGGTGCTGGTGGCCCTCGCGGGTGCCGCCTACGTGGCGCTGGCACCCGCGCCGGCGCCGCCGCCGGCGGTCGCCGAGGCCCCCGCCGTCGCGCCGGCGGCCGCCCCGGTGACCCAGCCCGCGCCATCACCCGCGGTGACGGCGGCGGCGACGCCGCCGGCCCCGCAGGCCTTCGACCCGGCCGCGGAGTTCGCGCGTGTCGTGCAGGCCCAGGCCGCCGGCTTCGACGTGCGGCTGCAGACCAACCGTGCCAGCTACCGCATCGACCGCGACGAGCTGAGTTTCACGATCCAGAGCGCGCGCGAGGGCTTCGTCTACGCCTTCGTGCATGGCGCCAGCGGCGAACTGCTGCAGCTGTATCCGAACACCGAGTCGGGCGCGATCAAGGTGCGGCCGGGGCAGACGCTGCGCCTGCCACAGTCGCCCATCGTGCTCAACACCGCCGGCCCGCCGGGGCCGACCGACCTGCTGGTGATGGTGTCGCCGCGCCAGCGCGATCACTCGGCGCTGCGACCGCGCAGCGAAGCCGCCTTCCGCTCGTTCCCGACCGGCCCCGAGGCGGCGCAGCTTGCGGCGCAGGCGCCGGGCCCGCTGCCACCTATGGCCGGCAGAGCGGTCTGCCCGCCATCCGGAGCCTGCGACGACGAATACGGCGCCGCGCTGGTGCGGGTGGAGGTCGTGCCCTGAACTCGGCCGGTGGCTGCAGCGTGCAATGCGCACCAAAGGCGCCGCAAACAGGCTCCGGCGATAGTGGCCGACGGAAATTGAAAGGACTGCTGGGCCGCGCCCGGTGGCGACCACCCGTGTGAGGCGCTGCGATGCAACTCGCGGGTATGCCCGTGAGTTGGCGCGAGCGAGCGGCGTTTGGCCCGGCCAAGCGCGAACGTCGAGGTCAGGCTGTTGGCAGCTGAAGAGAGAGCCCATGGGAGCAGCAACCCGCATTGGCCTGGCGCCCGGCGTCGCGGTTGACAATGGTTCTTTGCTGGCACAGGCCAAGGCGGGGTCGCCTGCGGCCAAGCGCCACCCGGCTGTGCGCACGGCGACGTTGCAGCTTGGGGGCCATCGGGTGAGGGCGGTGCCGCTGGGCCCGCCGGACAGCAAGGGCCAGACGCTGTACGAGGTGAGCTGGCGCGGCGTGACGGTGCAAGCGCCGCTGACGGGGCAGCTCGGTGCGGCGCAGTTCAAGCCGGGCTCGTGGTTGAAGGGCGCGCTGGAGCGGGCGTATGAAGCCCGGCAGGGGCCGGCGTGTCCGGTTTCCGAGGCACCGGTGCTGGGCAGCAACGGACGCCCGGCGCATGTTCGGCGCGAGGGGTTGAGCGCGAGCTTCTTCGAC
>CAIKLM010000175.1 GCA_903828235.1 uncultured beta proteobacterium
CCGGCCGCGGCCGAGGTGGCCCGGCTGCGCGCCACGCTGCGCCACGGCCCGCTGACGCGCACGCTGCGCGGGCAGGCGCTGCTGATGGCCGCGCGCGCCGGCCGCGCCGCGCTGGGCCGCACGCCCTACGCGACGCAGCTGCAGGCGGCGCTGATCCTGCTGGACGGTGGCCTGGCCGAGATGGCCACCGGCGAGGGCAAGACCTACGCCGCGGCGCTGGGCGCCGCCGTCTGGGCCCTGGCCGGCCTGCCCGTGCACCTGATGACGGCCAACGACTACCTCGTCGAGCGCGACGCCCGCGAGATGCGGCCGCTGTTCGAGGCGCTGGGGCTGAGCGTGGGCCGCGTGGTCGCGGCCAGCACCGCTGCCGAGCGCCGCGCCGCCTATGCCTGCGACGTGACCTACTGCACCGCGCGCGAGGTGGCCTTCGACCACCTGCGCGACCTGCACCGCGGCGTGGCCTTCCGCAGCGCGCTGCAGCAGCGGCTGGACGGCCTGCAGCAGCAGCTCGCGCCGGCCGGCGAGCCGCCGCTGCTGCGCGGCCTGTGGGCGGCGGTGGTCGACGAGGCCGACAGCCTGCTCGTCGACGAGGCCGCGCTGCCGCTGCTGCTGAGCGAGACGCTGGACCCCGCCGGCGCCGGCGCGGCGGCGGCAGCCCGGCAGCGTGCCATCGCCTTCCAGTCCTTGGCCCTGGCGCGCGAGCTGCAGCCCGGCGCGCACTTCCGGCACGACGCCCGGACCGGCCGCGTCGACTGGACGCCCGCCGGCGAGGCCCGCGTCGAGGCGCTGGCCTCGACGCTGAGCGGCGTGTGGTTCAACCGCCGCCATCGGCGCGACCTGCTGGCCAGCGCGCTGCACGCGCTGCACGGGCTGCAGGCCGACCGCGACTACCTGGTCGTCGACCGCGCCGTGAAGCTGCTCGACCCCGTCACCGGCCGCCCGGCCGAGGGCCGGGTGTGGTCGCGCGGGCTGCAGGCCGCGGTGGAGATGAAGGAGGGCTGCCCGCTGAGCCCGCCCACCCGCGTGGCGGCGCGCCTGAGCCTGCAGCGCTTCTTCAACCGCTACCTGCACCTGGCGGGCATGAGCGGCACCCTGCACGAGTGCGCGGGCCAGCTGCGCGAGGCCTACGGCTGCCGCGTCGCCGTCGTGCCCCACCGGCTGCCCAGCCGCCTGCAGCGCCTGCCCGACCGCGTGTTCGCCACCGACGCGCAGCGGCGCGACGCCGCCGTCCGGCGCGTGCGGCAGCTGCACGGCCGCGGCGTGCCGGTGCTGGTGGCCACGGGCTCGGTGCGGGCCTCCGAGGCGCTGAGCGAGGCGCTCGCCGCAGCCGGCATCGCGCACGTGCGGCTCGACGCCCGCCACGACGCCGCCGAGGCCGAGGTGGTGGCCCGCGCCGGCCGCGCCGGCGCCGTCACCGTGGCCACCCACATGGCCGGCCGGGGCACCGACATCGTGCTGGGCCCCGGCGTGGCGGCGCGCGGCGGCCTGCACGTGCTGTGCTGCCAGGACAACCCCAGCGCGCGGCTGGACCGGCAGGTCATCGGCCGCGCCGGCCGCCAGGGCGAGCCCGGCATGGCCGAGGTGTGGCGCGCCCTGGACACCCCGGCCTGGCAGCCGGGCAGCGGCTGGGCGGCCGCGGTGGACCGCTGGCTGCACGCCGCCTGGCGGCGCCACCCGGCCCCGGGCCCCGGCCGCAGCGCCGGCCGGCTGGCGTCGCGCTGGTTCGCGTGGCGCCAGTCACGCCACGACGCCCTTCAGTTCCGGCTGCGTCGTGCCGAAATCGATCAGGACCTGCACTGGCAGCACCGCACCGGGCGGTCCCCGAATCACGAGGATTGACGATGACGAGCCTGCAGCCCACCCAGAGATGCCGGCCCCGGCGGGATCGCGCGCGCCCCGCCGGCCTGGGCCGCGTGGCCTGCGGGCTGCTGCTGTCGCTGCAGGGCCTGGGTGCCAGCCACGCGCAGGCGCCGGCCCCTGGCGGGTCCGCGCCCGCGCCCGCCAAGGCGCCGGCCACGGTGATCCAGGGCACCTTGCAGGCGCCGGGCCGCAGCGCACCCCCCAGGGCGATGGCACCCACGGTCGGCTGCCTCATCAGCCCGAACCGGGTTGCCGACATCGGCTCGCCGGTGACCGGCGTCATCGAGGAGGTGGCGGTCGACGTGGGCGACATGGTGCGCGAGGGCCAGCGGCTCGTCGCGCTGCGCAGCGAGGTCGAGAACGCCGGCGAGCGCGCGGCCCGCGCCCGCTGGAGCATCGAGGCCGAGGTGCGCGCGGCCGAGGCCTCGCTGGAGCTGGCGCAGCAGCGCCACGCGCGCTCGCGCGAGCTGCTCGAGCAGGGCTTCATCTCGCCGCTGGCCGTGGAGCAGTCGCACACCGAGCTTCGGCTGGCCGAGCAGAAGCTGGTGCAGAGCCGCAGCCAGCGCGAGGTGCTCGCCACCGACCTGGAGGTGGTGCGCGCGCAGGTCAACCAGCGCGTGGTGCGCGCGCCGTTCGCCGGCACCATCGTCGAGCGCTACCGCCAGCCCGGCGAGCGGGTGGAAGACCGCCCGCTGCTGCGGCTGGTGTCGCTGGACCCGCTGCGCGTGGACCTGCTCGTGCCGGCCACGCGCTTCGGCCAGTACGCCGTGGGCGACCGGCTGCAGCTGCAGCCCGAGCTGGCGGGCATCAAGCCGGTGGCGGCGCAGGTCACCCACGTGGACCGCGTCATCGACGCCGCCAGCAACACCTTCCGGGTGCGCCTGAGCCTGCCCAACCCGCAGCAACGCCTGCCTGCCGGCGCCCGTTGCACCCTGGTAGAGAGCCCGGCGCCTGCCGAGCCCCTGGGCGGGCGCGGCTGAGAGCGGGCGCAGCCCGCGCTCGCCGGCCCGCAGCACCATGCCCAGCCAGCCCCCGGTTCGCCGCCGCGGCCCGCCGCCCGGCAGCCCGGCGCCCGGCGCCGGGCCCCGGCGCTTCGTCATCGAGCCCGTCGAACCGCGGCTGCTGTACTCGGCAGACTTCGCCGCCGCCTTCTCGGGCGGGGCCGCCGGCGTGGGCGGCCTGTTCGACGAGCGGCGGCTGGAGGCGCCCGCGCTGCAGGCCCCGCCGCTGCAGGCGGCGCCGCGGGCCGAGATCGCGCTGGTCGACGGCCGGCTGCCCGCCGCCGACGGCCGGCTGGCCGAGCTGCAGGCGCGGCGGCAGGCCGGGCAGCCGCTGGAGGTGGTGACGCTGCAACCCGGCGACGACGGCATCGCCCGGGCCACCGAGCTGCTGCGCGGCCGGGCCGACGTCGGCGCGCTGCACCTGGTGGGCCGCAGCGCCGACGGCGCGCTGCAGCTCGGGCGCGCCACGCTGGACGCGCCAACCCTGCTGGCCCGGGCCGGCGAGCTGGCAGCCTGGGGCCAGGCCCTGGCGCCCGGCGCGCAGCTGCTGCTGACCGGCAGCGACGGCCCGGCCGGCAGCGCCGCGGCCGCCCTGAGGGCCGGGCTGGCCGCGCTCACCGGCGCCGAGGTGGCCGCGGCCGCACCAAGGGCGCTGATCGTCGTGGCCGCGAACCTGCCCGACAGCGCGCAGCTGGTGGCCGGCCTGAGGGCTTCGAGCCCTGGCGACGTGGAAGTGCTGGTGCTGGCGGCCGACCGCGACGGTCTGGCGCAGATCGGCGAGCGGCTGGCGCAGGCCGGCCGCCCCTTCGACGCCGTGCACCTGGTGAGCCACGCGGCGCCGGGCCGCGTGGACCTGGGCACCACTGTCGGCGACCGCTGGCTCGACGAGGCCACGCTGCAGGCCCGCCACGAGGAGCTGGCGCGCTGGAGCACCGGCTTCACGGCCGACGGCGACCTGCTGCTCTACGGCTGCGACCTGGCGGGCTCCGCCGCGGGTGAGCGGCTGCTGGCGGGCCTGGGCGCCACGCTGGGCGTGGACGTGGCCGCCAGCACCGACGCCACCGGCGCGGCCGCGCAGGGGGCCGACTGGGCGCTGGAGTACCGGCTGGGTGAGGTCGCCGCCGCGGCTCCGCTGGCGGCGACGGCCTGGACCTTCACGCTCCAGGTGAGCGTCGGCGGGCCCGAACTCGACCCGACGCCCAACACGCCGAGCATCAACGTCACGCCGGTCAACGACGCGCCCGTGAACGCGCTGCCGGCCAACGTGTACACCGCGCTGAACACCGCCAGGACCTTCTCCACCGCCAACGACAACGCGCTGCAGATCAGCGATACCGACGCCGCCAGCGGCACGATGCAGTTCACGCTCACTGCCTCGCAGGGGACGGTGAGCCTGTCCAGCACCACAGGCCTCACGCTCACCGCCGGAAGCAACGGCGCCAGCACCTTCACCTACACCGGCACGCTCAGCGCCATCAACACGGCCATGGGGGCCGGCGTCACCTTCACGCCCACCAACGGCTTCCGTGGCCTGGCGCAGTTGACGCTGCAGACGAGCGACCTGGGCAACAGCGGCAGCGGCAGCGCGCTCACCGACAGCGACACGCTGAACCTGCACGCGGGTGCGATCGTCGTCACGACGACAAACGACACCAGCAACGGCACGACGACCTCCATCGCCAACCTGGTGGCCAGCGACGGTGGCGACGGCATCAGCCTGCGCGAGGCGATTTCCGCTGCCAATGCGACGGCGGGCACCGACACGATCACCTTCAACATCTCGGGTACGGGCGTGCATACGATCGACGTGCTCTCCGCCCTGCCGACCATCATCGATGCGGTGATGATTGATGGCTGGTCCGAGCCGGACTTCGCGGGCACGCCGATCATCGAAATCAACGGTGCCAGCGCAGGCAACGTGATTGGCCTGGACATCACAGCCGGCAATTCGACCGTGCGCGGTTTGACCATCAACCGTTTCTTGGGGTACCAGATCCGGCTCAGTGCGGGTGGCGGCAACACGCTCGTCGGCAACTACCTGAACGTGGATGCAACCGGAATGTCCCTCAGCGGCGGAGGCACCCCCCTGTTGATCTCCAACTCGGATGGGAACGTGATCGGCGGCGCGACGGCGGCCGAGCGCAATATCCTCTCCGGGAACGCCGGAACGACTTTCCGCGTTCGGATCGAATCCGGCTCCGACAACAACGTACTGACGGGCAACTACATCGGCACCAACGCCACAGGCATGGCCAGTTTGGGCAGCAGCGGCGGCATCGGTATCGCCATCTATGGCGGCACGGGCAACCGCATCGGCGGAATCGCACCTGGCGAAGGCAACGTCATCTCGGGCAACGGAGGACGCGGCATCTTCTTACAAGGTGCAGGGGTGATTGGGACCATCATCCAAGGCAACTACATCGGCGTGGCCGCTGACGGCACGACAGCGCTGGGCAACAGCCAGGGCATTCGGATCCAGCAATCCGTGAGCAACACGCTCGTGGGTGGCGCGGTAGGCGGGGCTGGAAACGTCATCGCCTTTAACGGCTCTGTCGCGACCGATTCGGGTATCGAGGTCACTGGTTCAGGAAGCTTGGGCAATAGCTTCCTAGGCAACTCGATCTACGGCAACGCTGGCCTGGCCATCGACCTTAACGACAACGGCGTCACCAACAACGACTTAGGCGACGGGGACCCTGGGCCGAACCGGTTTCAGAACTTCCCCGTGCTGACGGGGGCCGTTTCTTCCGGTGGCAACACGATCATCACCGGCTCGCTCAACAGCACGGCCACAAAGACGTTCCGGATCGAGTTCTTCTCCTCGCCAACGGGCGATGCAACCGGTTACGGCGAGGCTCGGACGTATCTGGGCTTCACCATCGCCACCACCGACAATGCAGGGAATGCCCTGATCAACAGCACCCTCAGCGGTGTGACGCTTACCGCCGGGCATGTTGTCTCGGCCACTGCCACCGTCGTTGTTGATCTGCTTGCCGGGAGCTATGGCGACACCAGCGAGTTTGCGCAGAACGTCACGGCCGCTGTGGTCAACTCCGCCCCCGCGCTGGACAACGCGAAGAGCCCGGCCCTGACGGCCCAGAACGAAGATTCGGGCGCACCAACGGGCGCGGTGGGCACGCTGATCTCGAGCCTGGTGGATCTTGCGTCGCCCTCGGGACAGGTGGATAACGTCACCGATCCCGACAGCGGCGCCCTGCTGGGTATCGCGGTGACGGCAACCGACACGGCCAACGGCGGTTGGTACTACTCAACCAACGGTGGGACGAACTGGAACGCAATGGGCGCGGTGGCGAGCAACAGCGCCCGGCTGCTGGCGGCTGATGCCAACACGCGCATCTACTTCCAGCCGAGCGCCAACCAAAACGGCACGCTGTCGAGCGCCATCACGTTCCGGGCTTGGGACCAAACGAGCGGCACCAACGGCGCGCTGGCCGACACCAGCAGCAACGGCGGCACGTCGGCGTTCTCCAGCGCCACCGACGTCATCGATGTCACTGTGACCGCCGTCAACGACGCGCCGACGCTCGCCCTGGGCACGACTGTCAGCTCCTGGGTCGAGGGGCAGTCCCCGGTGACGCTGGATGCGGCGCTCGTGCTGGGCGACGTGGATCACACGCTGCTCGGCAGTGCACGCATCGCCATCACGGGCGGCTTCACCGCGGGCGACCGGCTGCAGGTGACGCCACCCGTGGGCGTGATGGCGGCCTACAACCACAACACCGGCGTCCTGACGCTGACGGGCCAGGCCACGCTGGCGGAGTACCAGGCCGCCCTGCGCAGCGTGGCCTTCAGCAGCGAAAGCGAGCACCCGACCTCGGCCGGCATCACGCGCACCGTGTCGTGGACTATCAAGGACGGCGCTCTCGACAGTGCGCCGCAGACCTCCACCGTCACCGTGACGGGCGTGAACGACGCGCCATCGGGTGCGGACAAGACCATCGCCATCGTGGAAGACACGTCCTACACGGTGCAGATCGCGGACTTCGGCTTCACCGATGTCGACGCCTCACTCTTCACCGGCGTGTACATCGCCACCCCGCCGGGCGCGAGCAACGTCCTCGCGCTCGACGGCTACGCGGTGTCGGCTGGGCAATGGGTCAGCGTGGCGCAGATCGCCGACGGCAAGCTGCGGTTCACCCCGGCGGCCGACGCCAACGGCCCGAACCTGGCCAACTTCACGTTCCGGGTCCAGGACGATGGCGGGATGGTCAACGGGGGCGTCGACACCGATGCGACGCCCAACAGGCTGAGCTTCGACGTCACGGCAGTGAACGACGCGCCCACGATCACGCCGTTTGCCGATCTGCTGCTGAACGAGGACTTCAGTACGCAGACGATCTCGTTCACGGTGGGGGATGCCGACTCCGTGTCTTCCGCGTTGACGGTGACCGCCGTGAGCAGCGACACGTCGATCGTGCAGCCGCCGACGCTCTCTGGCGCCTCGGCGGACCGGACGATCCGCCTGCAATCCATGGCCAACGCATTCGGAACGGCGACGGTGACCGTCACCGTGAGCGATGGCGTCAACTCGACCTCGACGAGCTTCACGGTCCAGGTCTCGCCGCTCAACGATGCGCCCCAGGTCGTCGGCACATCGGCCACCCTGGCGGCCGTGGCGGAAGACACGCCATCGCCGGCTGGAAGGCTGATCTCGGACCTTCTGGCCGCCAACTACAGCGACGCGCGGGACGGGATCTACGCCACTCCGATGGCCGGCGTTGCGGTCGTCGGCATCGAAGGCTCGGATGAGAGGGGCTCCTGGCAGTACTCGGCCGGCGGCTCCACGGGCTGGACCTCCATGCCCAGCAGCGGTTTGTCTGAAGCCTCCGCCGTGGTCCTGCCATCGACCTACTGGCTGCGCTTCCTGCCTGCCCCCAACTTCAATGGCGACCCCGGCGCGCTCAGGCTGCGGCTGGCAGACAGTTCGCAGGGTGCGATCGCCTTGCCCACTGTTCAGGACATCTCGGGCAACCGGGGCGGGACAAAGGTGTGGTCGGCATCCTCGGTCTCTCTGAAGACGGACGTCGTCGCGGTGAACGACCGGCCCGAGGCCCTGGGCCCCGCCACGTTGCCCGCCATCGACGAAGACACGGCCTCGCCGCCGGGCGTCAGGGTGGATGAACTGTTCGTCGGGTCCTACACCGACGCGGCCGACGCGGACCAGCGGACCGACCTGGCGGGCGTGGCCATCGTGGGCAACGCGGCCACCGCGGCGCAGGGCCAGTGGCAGCACTCGGCAAACGGCACCGACGGCTGGACGGCGATCCGCACCTCGGGCCTGTCGGATGGAGCCGCGCTGGTGCTGCCGGCTTCGCACTGGCTGCGCTTCGTGCCCAGCGCCAACTGGTCCGGGACCCCTGGCGAACTCAGCGTGCGGCTGGCCGACGGGTCGCAAGGCGCGGTGAACCTGGCCACGGAGGTCGACCTGACGGACGGGCTCGGTGAGACCGGCATCTGGTCGGACGGCCTGGTGCCGCTGGGCACCGAGGTCACGCCGGTCAATGACGCGCCGGTGGCCGCCGACGACACCCAGGCCATCGCCGAGGACGGCACGCTCAACGGCTCGGTGGCCGGCTTGGTCACCGATGTCGACGGCAGCAGCCTCAGCTACGCCATCGTCGGCGACACGCCGGCCGGATTGGTGTTCGACACCGCCACCGGCGCCTACACCTACACGCCGGCAGCCAACTTCCATGGCGCGCTGAGCTTCCAGTACAAGGCCAGCGACGGCGTGGCCGACAGCAACGTGGCCACCGTGAGCATCACCGTCACGCCGGTCAACGACGCGCCCGTCATCGAACTGCCCCCCGACCTGCAGGCGCGCGCGAACTCGCCGCTGCAGCTGATCCGTGGCCCGGCCGGACTCAGGATCACGGACGTCGATGCCACGACCTTCACGGTGACGCTCACCACCACCGGCGGCGTGCCGATCCGCCTGGTGCCGGACAGCCTGGATGACCTGATCAGCCACAGCGGCAACGGCACCGACACCGTGACGCTCGAAGGCACCAAGATCAACGTCAATCGGGCCGTCGACGGGATGATCCTGGACATCGGCGCCAGCGGGTCCATTGACCTGACCGTCACCGTGTCGGATAACGGCGGCGCAGGCGCCGGGGGGCCGCAGACGACGACGGCCAGCAGCCGCATCGTGGTGACGCCCGGCGCCATGCCCCAGGTGACGACGACCGCCGGGCCGGTCACCTTCACCGAAGGCGACCCGGGGCTGCTGGTGGATCCCGGCCTGACCGTGAGCGACAGCGACAGCGGCCTGCTCACGCAGGCGCGCGTGACGATCATGTTGAGGTTCCGGGCAGGAGACCTGCTGCAGGCGACCTCGCTGCCGGGCGGCATCACGCAGTCGTGGGACGAGGACGGCAAGGTGCTCACGCTGTCCGGAACGACCTCGGTGGCCAACTACCAGGCCGCGCTGCGGTCGGTGACCTTCTCGAACAGCAGCCAGAGCCCGAGCACGGCAACGCGCACGCTGGCCTTCGTGGTGGACGACGGCAACGGGCCCAGCCTGGCCTCAACGCGCGAGGTGCAAGTCGTGGCGGTGAACGACGCGCCGACGCTGGCGCTGCCGATCGCCGATCAGTCGGCCACCGAGGACACCGCCTTCGCCTTCACGGTGCCGGCCATCACCTTTGCGGACGTCGACGCTGGCGACACGCTCGTCTACACGGCCACGCAGGCCGACGGCACCGCGCTGCCGTCGTGGCTGAGCTTCGATGCCGCCACCCGCCGCTTCAGCGGCACGCCGAGCAACGGCGACGTGGGCCCGGTCGTGCTGCACGTGACGGCCACCGACAGCGCCGGCGCGCAGGCCAGCGGCAGCTTCACGCTGACGGTGGCCAACGCGAACGACGCGCCGACGCTGGCGGTGCCGATGGCCGACCAGTCCGCCACCGAGGACGGCGCCTTCGCCTTCACGGTGCCGGCCAACACTTTCGCGGACGTCGACGCTGGCGACACGCTCGTCTACACGGCCACGCAGGCCGACGGCACCGCGCTGCCAGCGTGGCTGAGCTTCGATGCCGCCACCCGCCGCTTCAGCGGCACGCCGAGCAACGGCGACGTGGGCCCGGTCGTGCTGCGCGTGACGGCCACCGACAGCGCCGGCGCGCAGGCCAGCGGCACGTTCACGCTGACGGTGGCCAACGCGAACGACGCGCCGATGCTGGCTGCGCCGATCGCCGCGCAGACGGCCACCGAGGGCAGCATCTTCACCTTCGCGGTGCCGGCCAACACCTTTGACGACGTCGATGCCGGCGACGCGCTGGCCTACACCGCCACGCAGGCCGACGGCACGGCTCTGCCCGCGTGGCTGCGCTTCGACGCGGCCACGATGGGCTTCCGGGGTGCGCCACAGCGGCTGGATGCGGGCCCGCTGGACATCCGGGTCACGGCCACCGACCGGGCCGGGCAATCGGCTGCAGGCGACTTCAGGATCGATGTCGTCGCACTGCCCTTCGTGCCCCCGGCGCCAGCCGCGCCGACGTCTCCCGCCCCGGTGATCGTGGCGCCCGCACCGGCACCGGCCCCCGCTCCCGCCTCCAGCCCGGTGGCGATGCCCCCGCCCGCCGCCATGCCGGCGCCGGCACCGGCGCCTTCGCCCGCCGCCGATCCGGCGTCGACTTCGCTGACCTCGGGCGGCAGGGCACCCAGCCCGGAGCCCGCGACCTCGGCGCCCATCGCGGCGCCCGCGCCCGCGAACGCCCCGTCCTCGTCGGCCAGCCGCGCCCCGGCCTCAGACGCCGCGGGCGCGTCCGAGAGCCCGGCGGCTGCCGCGCCGGCCGGCGCGAAGGCCCAGGAGTCGTCTCCGGATGCCCAGTCCGGCCCCGCGCCCGCGGGCGACGGCGCGAAGGCCGCCGCGACCGCCCCGGGGGATGCGGGCGCCGTCGTCGCCAAGGAGCCTGCTGGCGCCGTGGCGGCGAACGCCACGGCCACCGCCGGCGGCCCCGGCGCACCCGCGGGCCAGGCGGCTCCCGCCGTCAACCCCGGCGCCAACCCTGCAGCGGACGCGGTCGCCGCCGTAGGGCGCTGGGTCGCCGGCAGCGGGCTCGGCGGCTCGCTCGCGGCCCCGGCGCCGGTGCAGCCCAGCCTGTCGTGGGCCCCGATCGGACAACTCGGGCTCGAGCGCGGCGCCTTCGACTCCGCCCTCGGCCTGGGGTCGTCGTCGTCGGGCGACAGCTCCGCCAGCCAGCGCGTCGACAACTCGTTCCGGCAACTGCGCGAGGACGCGCAGGAGGAGGCCGTCGTCGAGCAGGGCGTGGTCGCCAGCAGCGTGGTCGTCAGCACCGGCTTCTCCGTCGGCTACGTGCTGTGGCTGGCGCGGGGCGGGGCGCTGCTGGCCAGCCTGGCCTCGGCGATTCCGGCCTGGGCCATGGTCGATCCGATGCCGGTGCTGTCGAAGCAACGCCCGGGCGGCGGCCGCGGCCCCCATGCTCAAGGCCCCGACCCCGATGCCGACAACGATGGCATGGGCGCGCCAGACGACGAGGTGGAGGACATGTTCGACGCCGGCAGCCGCGCCGGTGCGCCGCGCACGCCGCCGCCCCTGGCCACGCCGCCCCTGCCGGCCGCGGCCACGCAGCCAGCCGTGGAGGCGCGTTCGTGAGGCGGCGGTTCGCCCTGCTGCGTCAGCGCCTGCGGCAGTTCACGGCCAGCCTGTCGTCGCGCACGCTGCTGGCTTTCGGGCTGTCGACCATCGTCGTCTGCACTCTGCTGGTGGCGGATCTGGCCGGGGTGCTGCCCGACGGCCGCAAGGCGGTGCGCGACGGGCGCGTCGCCCTGGCCGAGACCACCGCGCTGACGGCCTCGATGCTGGCCAACGCGGGCGACGCCCAGGGCCTGGCGCGCTACCTGGGCGCGGTGACGCAGCGCAACGCCGCCCTGCGCGGCGTGCGCGTGCGCAGCGCGGACGGCCGCTTCCTGCTGGCCGTCGGCGCGCCGGGGCCGCAGGACGCCAGCAACGAGTCCACCGACACCCGCCTGGTGGTGCCCATGCTGGGCGGCGGCGCGGCCTGGGGCCACGTGGAGTTCCACTTCGAGCCGACCTCGTGGCTGGCGCAACACGCGCCCTGGCTGCCACCGGCCACGCCCTTCGTGCTGTTCGTGGCGATCACCTGCGCGCTGGCGTTCCGCGCCTACCTGACGCGGATGCTGCGCCACCTCGACCCGTCGAACACCATCCCGTCGCGCGTGCGCACGGCCTTCGACACGTTGGCCGAAGGGCTGATGGTGGTGGACCCCGACGGCCGCATGGTGCTGGCCAACCGGGCGCTGGCCGACGTCTCGGGCCAGCCGGCCGAATCGCTCATCGGCCGCAGCGCGGCCGAGCTGCCCTGGGTGCAGCCGGCCGCGGCGGCGCCGGGCCGCGACCCCTCCGAACGCGGCGCGATGGAGCCCTTGGCCGGCTCGTCGACCCTGCCCTGGCTGCTGGCGCTGCAGGACGGCCTGGTCCACTCGGGCCACGTCATGTACATGACCGCCGCCGACGGCAAGCGGCGGACCTTCATGGTCAACTGCTCGCCGATCCAGGGGGGCGCCAAGCCGGCGGGGGTGCTGGTCAGCTTCGACGACGTGACCGAGCTCGAGGAGAAGGAGATCCAGCTGCGCGCGGCGCGCGACGCGGCGCAGGACGCCAACCGCGCCAAGAGCGATTTCCTGGCCAACATGAGCCACGAGATCCGCACGCCGATGAACGCCATCCTCGGCTTCACCGACATCCTGCGCCGTGCCGGCCCGCAAGGCGCGGCCGACGCGCAGAAGTACCTCGACATCATCCACGGCAGCGGCCGCCACCTGCTCGAGCTGATCAACGACATCCTGGACCTGAGCAAGGTCGAGGCCGGGCGCCTGGAGGTGGAGCGCCTGCCCTGCGAGGTGCACCAGGTGGTGCTCGACGTGGCCCGCATCATGGCGGTCAAGGCCGAGGAGAAGGGCATCGGGCTGCGCGTGTGCTTCGACGGCCCGCTGCCGCAGCAGGCCCTGACCGACCCGCACCGGCTGCGCCAGGTCGTCACCAACCTGGTGGGCAACGCCATCAAGTTCACCGCGCAGGGCGAGGTGCGCATCAGCCTGCGCATGGACCCGCGAGCCGGCAGCACGCGGCTGCAGATCGACGTGGCCGACAGCGGCATCGGCATCCCGGCCGACCGGCTGGAGTCGATCTTCGAGCCCTTCGTGCAGGCCGAGGCCTCCACCACGCGCAACTACGGCGGCACGGGCCTGGGCCTGACGATCAGCCGGCGCTTCGCCCGCGCCCTGGGCGGCGACGTGCACGCCACCAGCGAGCCGGGCCGGGGCAGCGTCTTCCACGTCAGCATCGACGCCGGCCCGCTCGAGGGCGCGCAGTGGCTGTCGGTCGAGGCGCTGGAGGCCCGTCGCGAGCAGGGCGCCGCGGCCGCGGGCGAGCAGGCCGCGTGGGTCTTCCCGCGGCGGCGCGTGCTGGTGGTGGACGACGGCCGCGAGAACCGCGAACTGCTGCGCGTGGTGCTGGGCGACGCCGGGCTGGACATGGTCGAGGCCGAGAACGGCGCCATCGGCCTGGAGCGCGCCGCCGAGCACGACCCGGACCTGGTGCTGATGGACATCCAGATGCCGGTGATGGACGGCGTCACCGCCACGCGCACGCTGCGCCAGCGCGGCTTCGCCAAGCCGGTGATCGCGCTGACGGCCAACGCGATGAAGGGCTTCGAGCGAGAGCTCGAGGACGGCGGCTTCACGGCCTACGAGACCAAGCCGATCGACATCGACCGCCTGCTGGCCCGCCTGGCCGGCCTGCTGGGCGGAACCCGGCAGGAGGCCGCGCCCGTGGCGCAAGCCGAGGTGGCCGCCGCCAACGCGGCCGGCCCGGCCCCGCAGAGCGAGGCCGCCCGCGAGGCCGAGCGGGTGCTGGACAGCGCCCGCAAGGCGGCGGCCGCCGCGCCGATCCGCTCGCGACTGGCCGCGCACCCGCGGCTGGCGCGCGTGGCGGCCGACTTCTGCACCAAGCTGCCCGGCAAGCTCGACGAGATGCAGGCGGCCCTCGACGACGGGCGGCTGGATGCGCTGGGCACGCTCGCGCACTGGCTGAAGGGCGCCGGCGGCAGCGTGGGCTACGACGCGCTGTTCGACCCGTCGCGCGAACTGGAAGCCGCCGCCAAGGCCGGCGACGGCGTGCTGGCCGCGCAGTGCCTGGAGCGCCTGCGCGGGCTGGGCGCGCGCCTGGAGCCACCGGCCGTGCCCGAGCGGGCGCCCGCGCGGACCACCTGAGCCACCGAGACGAAGAGACGACGAGCCGCCAGGCCTTCGGAGGAACAACCCATGGACATGTCGGCCGACGCCGCCGCCCTTGACGCGCTTGCCACGCCCGCGCTGGCGGGCCCCACTCCGACGAACACCGGAGACGGCCCGGACGGCGCCGACGGGGCCGTGGCGCTGGGCGATCTCACCGTGATGATGATCGACGACGAGCCCATGCTCACCGAGGTCATCGGCACCTACCTCGAGGACGCGGGCTACAGCCGCATCGTGGGCATCAACGACGCCACGGTGGCGCTGGAGCAGGTGCGCGCGCTGAACCCGGCGCTGGTGCTGCTCGACCTGGTCATGCCGGGCGTGTCGGGGTTCGAGATCCTGCAGGCCATGCGGCAGGACGAGCAGCTGCGCTACACGCCCGTGATCGTGCTCACCGCGGCCAGCGACCCCGACACCAAGCTGAAGGCGCTGTCCATCGGCGCCACCGAGTTCCTGGCCAAGCCCGTGGACCCCAGCGAACTGGTGCTGCGCGTGCGCAACAGCCTGGTGCTGAAGGTCTACCAGGACCGGCTGGCCAACAGCGACCCGGTCACCGGCCTGCCCAACCGGCGCGTGCTGATGGAGCGCCTGCGCGGCAACCTGGCCCAGGCCCTGGCAGGCGATCGCAAGGTTGGCCTGCTGCACGTGCGGCTGGACCGGCTGCAGCAGCTGCAGGCCACGCTGGGCCAGACGGCGGGAGACGAACTGCTGCGCAGCGCCGCGCAGCGCCTGCGCAGCCGCACGCGCCGCGACGACGACGGCGTGCGCGCGACACGCGCCGAGACCTCGCTGCTGTGCCGGCTGGACGGCGACGAGTTCCTGGTGCTGCTGCCGAACCTGGCCGACCCGGAGGCCTGTGTGCGCGTCGCGCGGCGCGTGCTGCACGCGCTGGCCGAGCCCTTCCAGGTGGGCAACGACCGCATCGGCGTCTCGCCCAGCGTCGGCATCGCGCTGGCGCCCGACGACGGCCAGACCCCGGAGGACCTGCTCGCCATCGCCGCCGCGGCGGCCGCGCTGGCTTGCTCCAGCGGGCGCAACACCTACCGCTTCGGTTCGCGCCAGCGCAACCAGGCGGCGATGGAGCGGCTGAAGATCGAGGCGGCGCTGCACCATGCGGTGGAGCGGCGCGAGTTGCGGCTGGTGTACCAGCCCAAGTTCGACCCGCTGCAAGGCCGCATCGTCGGCGTCGAGGCGCTGATGCGCTGGCAGCAGACGGAACTGGGCCCGATCTTCCCGGACCGCTTCATCCCCATTGCCGAGGAGACGGGCCTCATAGTGCCGATGGGCGAGTGGGCGCTGCAGGAGGCCTGCGAGCAAGGCGAGCGCTGGATGCGCCAGGGGCTGGAGTCGCTGAAGGTGGCTGTCAACGTATCGGGCCAGCAACTCGCCTCGGGGGCGCTGCCGGCCCTGGTGGCCGGGCTGCTGGAGCGGCACCCCCGCATGCGCGGCGCGCTGGTGCTGGAGCTGACGGAGGGCGTGCTGATCGACGCCAGCCCCGAGGTGAACGCGCAGCTGCAGCAGTTCCGCGCCCAGGGCGTGCAGCTGTCCATCGACGACTTCGGCACCGGCTACTCGTCGATGAACTACCTGCGGCACTTCAGGCTCGACGAGATCAAGATCGACCGTTCCTTCGTGAAGGACCTGCCCGCCCAACGCTCCGACCTGTCGATCGTGCGCGCGATGACCATGCTGGGCCACAGCCTGGGCATGCGCGTCGTCGCCGAGGGCGTCGAGACGGCCGAGCAGCTGGCCTGCCTGGCGGAGGTTGGCGTCGACCAGATCCAGGGCTACCTGATCGGCAAGCCGATGCATCCGGACGACCTGGCAGGCCGGGCGGCGGAGATCGCCGTCCGCGGCGCGGGCCAGCCGGTGCCGGCAGGCTGAGCGGCCCTGTCGGCGCAACGGCAGGGCCGAGCGGATCGGCCGCTCGCCCTGGGCCCACGGGGTCCATGGTGGGGTCACTAAGATTCGCGGTCTGATCACGCGCAGCCGCGCACGGCGCCGAAAGGATTCCGCGATGTCGCCCTTCACCTCTGCCATGTCCGCCGGGCCATCTTCTCGCCGCCGGGCCCTGCTGGCCGCGGCGGCCGGTGCGACGCTGGGGCTGGGTGCCCCGGTGCAGGCGCAAACCCGGCCGGGCGCCGCGGCACGGGCGGTGCCCTCCGAACTGACGGCCTTCGGGCCTGCGGGCACCGGGTGGCGGCTGCAGGGCAGCGGCGTGCTGCGCTTCTTCGGCTTCAAGGCCTACGACGCCTACCTCTGGTCGTCGGGCGGCAACACCAACCCGCTGCTGGGGAACCTGCCCTTCGCGCTGGAGATCGAGTACAGCACCTCGCTGCGGGCCGAGGAGATCGTCAACGTGTCGCTGGTGGAAATGGCCCGCGTGCGGCGCCTGAGCGAGGAGCAGGTGAAGACCTGGAACCAGGAAATGCAGCGCAGCTTCCCGTCGGTCAAGCCGGGGGACCGGCTGCTCGGCGTGCAGGTGCCGGCGGCCGGCACCCGCTTCTTCCACAACGGACGGCTGGTCTCGGAGATCAACGACCCGGCGTTTGGCAACGCCTTCTTCGCCATCTGGCTGGACGAGCAGACCAAGCGGCCCGAACTGCGCCGCGACCTGCTGGGCACGGCCGCCGCGGCACCGAACCCGCGGCCCTGAGGCGCCCGCTCCAGCCATACCAGGCCGGAGCGGCGCGTGCCGGCATGGGACTGGCAGAGGCCACCTCCGCCCTCGGGCGCCCGAGATTGACCACAGCGGAACTCGGGATGCCCAGACCGCACCAGCCAGGCAGCGCACCCCTTGTTCGCCCAGGAAGCGCAAACTCGGCGCTGGATGAGATCCTGCGCGTGCTGAATCGGATCCTGGAGGAGGCCCAGAGCGTCGAAGTCGAGGTCGGCGTGATGCCCGGTGCCGATGAGGCCCTGACCGAGGCCAAGCGGTCCGACCGGCCTGCATGCATTTCGTGGATGGTGGGCCGGATGGTGTCAAGCGACATCCAGAACTGACCCCCTGGCGACATTGAGTTCTGACCCCCGGTTGATGATCAGTTCGTTGTCGTTGCGGGGTTCGCGCTGGCCTGGTTAACCAGGCCAGCGCGGCGCTTCGTTC
>CAIKLM010000176.1 GCA_903828235.1 uncultured beta proteobacterium
ATCGGCCAGGCCATCGCCATTGACGTCGCCCGCGTTAAATACGCTTGTACCCAGACCGTCTGAGGCGGAGACCCCTGTGAGTGCGAACCCGCCAACTGAATCGGCAACCGCGCTGAGATGGATTGCGCGCTCGCGCAGTTGTGTTGATTTCCGAGCAAATCTGACCCCTTTGAGCTGAGATTTTTCATCGAAATTTGACCCCTTGAATAAAGTCCCCTGCTTAACTTTTGAGCAGGGGGATCAAGGAGTGATCAAAGTGGGAACACTGGCGAAGATCCGGCGGCTGCACCTGCGAGAGGGCGTGCCGATCAAGGAGATTGAAAGGCGCACGGGAATTGCGCGAAACACCATCAAACGCTGGCTGCGCCGTGGGCAGATGGTCGAGCCCAAATATCCGCCGCGTGTGATGGCCACCAAGCTCGATGCCTACACCGAGCAACTGGCTACCTGGCTCAAGGCCGACGCGCATCGGGGCAGGCGCGACCGGCGCACGGTCAAGTTGATGTACGAGGAGCTTGCCGCGCAAGGCTACCAAGGCGGCTACGGCCGCGTGGCGGCCTTTGCCCGTCGCTGGCGTGCGGAGCAAGCCGGCAGCGCCAGCAAGGGCGCATTCGTGCCGCTCAAGTTCGCGCTGGGCGAAGCCTTCCAATTCGACTGGAGCACCGAGTACGCATTCGTAGGCGGCCTGCGCCGGCGCCTGGAAGTAGCGCACACCAAGCTGTGCGCGAGCCGCGCGTTCTGGCTGGTGGCCTATCCGACGCAAAGCCACGAGATGCTGTTCGATGCGCATGCTCGCTCGTTCGCGGCCTTCGGCGGGGTTCCCCAGCGCGGCATCTACGACAACATGAAAACCGCCGTCGACAAAGTGGGCCTGGGCAAGAAGCGCGTTATCAACGCGCGCTTCGAGGCCATGACGGGCCACTACCTGTTCGAGCCCGAGTTCTGCAACGTGGCCAGCGGCTGGGAGAAGGGCATCGTGGAGAAGAACGTGCGCGATCGGCGAACCAGCATCTGGCACAAGGCGGTCAAGCTGCGCTGGGACAGCATGGAGACGCTTAACGCCTGGCTGGCCGAGGAATGCCGCAGTGCGTGGAGCGAGTTGAACCACCCCGAGTGGCCCACCCTCAAAGTGGCCGACGTGCTGCAGGACGAGCAGACGCGGCTCATGCCAAATCCCAAGCCGTTCGACGGCTACGTGGAGGTGCCAGCGCGCGTGTCGAGCACGGCGCTGGTGCACCTGCAGCGAAACCGCTACAGCGTGCCCAGCGAGCACGCGCACGAAGTGGTGAGCCTGCGCCTGTACCCGGATCGGCTAGAGGTCGTTGCCGATAACGCCCGCGTGGCCACACATGTGCGCAGCTTCGAGCGCAGCCAGACCTTCTATGACTGGCGCCACTACGTGAGCCTGATCGAGCGCAAGCCCGGGGCGCTGCGCAACGGGGCGCCGTTCGAGACGCTGCCCGAGGCGCTGAAGAAGTTGCAGGGCATCCTGCTGCGCCGCGAAGGCGGCGACCGCGTCATGGCTCAAGTCCTGGCGGCTGTGCCGGTGCATGGGCTGGACGCGGTGCTGGTGGCCGCCGAGTTGGCGCTGGAAGCTGGCAAGCCCAGTGGCGAGCATGTGCTCAATGTGCTGGCGCGGCTGAAGGCGCCGAGCGAGCCGGGTTCATTGGACGCGGCCGCCACGCCGCTAAAGCTGGCCGTGGAGCCGCTGGCCGACGTGCAGCGCTACGACCGTCTGCGCGGCGCGGCCGGGGAGACTGCACCATGAGCGCCGAAATCATCTCGGCCCTGAAGGCCATGAAGCTACACGGCATGGCCGCCAACTACCCGGAGGTGGCCGCGCAGGCGCGCCACACCGACTTCACGCCCGAGGCGTTCCTCACGCAACTGCTCAAGGCCGAGACGGCCGAGCGGGCGGTGCGCTCCATTGCCTACCAGATGGGCGCGGCGCGCTTCCCGGCGCATCGGGACTTGGGGGGCTTCGAGTTCGCGCAGGCCAACGTCGATGAAGCGCTGGTTCGTGCACTGCACGCCGGCAAGTTCATCGAGGCGGCGCACAACGCAGTGTTCATTGGTGGGCCGGGCACCGGAAAGACGCATCTGGCTACGGCCATCGGCATCGAGGCGATCCAGCGTCACGACAAGCGGGTGCGGTTCTTCTCGACGGTGGAACTGGTCAACGCGCTGGAGCAGGAGAAAGCCCAGGGCAAGGCCGGCCAGATCGCGCATCGACTCATGTACTCCGACTTGGTGGTGCTCGACGAGCTGGGCTACCTGCCCTTCAGCCAGGCCGGCGGGGCCTTGCTGTTCCATTTGCTGTCAAAGCTGTACGAGCACACCAGCGTGATGATCACGACCAACCTGAGCTTCGGCGAATGGAGCCAGGTGTTTGGCGACGCGAAGATGACCACGGCCCTCTTGGACCGGTTCACCCATCACTGCCACATCGTGGAGACGGGCAACGATAGCTGGCGGTTCAAGAATTCATCGGCCACGGCGACGCCGGTGCCAAAGCCACGAGGCAAGAAGGCAAACACCAAAGGAGAAACGATACCCACGACGTTAGACTTATCCACAACCGAGTAGCCCGGCTACTCCACCAAGGGTGGGGTCAAAATTGAATGAAAATCCGGGGTCAGGATTCAGTGGAAATCAACA
>CAIKLM010000177.1 GCA_903828235.1 uncultured beta proteobacterium
CGCGCTGCCGCTGCGCAGCATGGGCGCCGTGCTGCCCCCGCCGCCCGCGCGCGGCCGCACCGTGGTGGTGGGCGCGGGCAAGGCCGGCGGCGCCATGGCCGAGGCGCTCGATGCGCTGTGGCCGGCCGGGGCGCCGATCTCGGGCCTGGTCATCACGCGCTACGAGCACGTGCCGCCGGGCTACCGGTCGCGGCCCGGTCGCATCGAGGTGGTGGAGGCCGCGCACCCGGTGCCCGACGAGGCGGGCCTGGCGGCCACCCGCCGCATCGCCGGCCTCGTGCAGGGCCTGACGGCCGACGACCTGGTGATCGCGCTCGTCTCGGGCGGCGGCTCCTCGCTGCTGACCATGCCCGCGCCCGGCCTGACGCTGGCCGACAAGCAGGCCATCAACCAGGCGCTGCTTCGCAGCGGCGCCGCCATCGACGAGATGAACACGGTGCGCAAGCACCTCAGCGCCATCAAGGGCGGGCGGCTGGCGGCGATGGCGCACCCGGCACGCGTGGTCACGCTGCTGATCTCCGACGTGCCCGGCGACGAGCCCGGCGTCATCGCCAGCGGCCCCACGCTGCCCGACGCCAGCACCTGCGCCGACGCACTGGCCATCTGCGCCCGCTACGGCATTGCGCTGCCGCCGGCGGCGCGCGCGGGCCTGGACAGCGGCGCCCTGGAGAGCCCCAAGCCTGGCAGCCCGGGCTTCGCCCACGACGAGGTGCGCGTGTTCGCCACGCCGCAGCAGAGCCTGGAGGCGGCCGCCGCGCTGGCGCGTTCGCACGGCCTGGCGGCGCACATCCTCTCCGACGAGATCGAGGGCGAGAGCCGCGTCGTGGGCCAGGTGCACGCGGCGCTGGCGCGGGCCGTTGCGCGGCGCGGGCAGCCCTTCGCGGCGCCCTGCGTGATCCTCTCGGGCGGCGAGACCACCGTCACGGTGCGCCGCAAGGGCGGCCGCGGCGGCCGGGCCGGCGAGTTCCTGATGGGCTGCGCGCTCGCGCTGCAGGGCCAGGAGCGCGTGTGGGTGCTGGCCGCCGACACCGACGGCATCGACGGCGTGGAGAGCAACGCCGGCGCCATCGTCACGCCCGACACGTTGGCCCGCGCGCGCGCCGCCGGCCTGGACGCCTCGGCGATGCTGGACGGCCACGACAGCCAGCCCTTCTTCGCGGCGCTGCGCGACCTCGTGGTGCCCGGGCCCACCTTCACCAACGTCAACGACTTCCGGGCGCTGCTGGTGCTGTAGGCCCCGCCGGGGCGCGCGCAGGGCGCCGCAGTATGTTCGCAGAGTCGCCTCGAGCACGGAGCCGCTGAGAGCGCTGAAGACCGGCTGCCGCCGGTCGCTGAACCTGGTCTGACTGCGAGCTGTTCGCCCTTGTCGGTCGTTCGGCGTTCGGGTTCGCTCGCGCTCGACGGACCTCGCGGCAAAGGGCTGTGCGGCAGGCGGTGCCCCTGGCCGGCGCTGTCATGGGGCGCCGAGCAGCGCAGCCTTGAGGGCGGCGCGCGCAGCGCGCTTCGTGGACTGACCCACGGCAACTGTTCGAGCGCAGTGAGCGAAGCGAACGTAGCGAGTTTTGCCGTGCGCCCTCGGGGCGAGCAGCGCAGGGGAGTCGGCCTGCAGGGCCGACCGCCCCATCCCAGCGCCGGCCAGGGGCACCGCCTGCCGCGACGC
>CAIKLM010000178.1 GCA_903828235.1 uncultured beta proteobacterium
CGGGCGCGCAGGTGGCCGTGATCGCGGCCGCCTCGGGCGAGCCGCAGCGCGCCGCGGCGCGCGTGGACGAGCGGCTGCGGCGCCACGGCGTGCGCGGCCTGGCCATCGAGGCGGCGCCGATGCAGGGCGGTGCCGACGCCGCGAGGGCCGCCGCCCACGCACCGCGCAGGGTGGACGCGGTGGCGGCCTCGCAGGGCGTGTTCTTCACCGGCGGCGCGCAGGCCCGGCTGCTCGACACCCTGGCCCCGGGGGGCGCGCCCACGCCGCTGCTGCAGGCCCTGCACGCGCTGCACGCGCGCGGCGGCCTCGTGGCCGGCTCGAGCTCGGGCGCCGCGGTGCTCAGCGCGCTGTGCTTCCGCGACGCGCCCGACCTCATCGGAGCCCTGCGCGGCACGCTGCGCGACGGCGTGGAGGTCGACCGCGGCTTCGGCTTCCTGCCGCCGCAGCTGGCGGTCGACCAGCACTTCGTGGCGCGCGGCCGCATCGGGCGGCTGCTGCCGCTGCTGGCCAGCCGCCGCGTGCCGCTGGGCCTGGGCGTGGAAGAGGACAGCGCCGCGCTGCTGCAGGCCGGCACGCTGGAGGTGCTGGGCCGCCACGGCGTGCTGGTGGCCGACCTGGCCGACGCGCAGGTCGAGGCGCTGGCGCCGCTGTCGCTGCGCGGCGCCCGGCTGCACTGGCTGCGCCCCGGCGACCGCCTGGCCCTGGCCAGCCGCATCGCCACGCCGGCCGCCGGCACGGGCCGGCGGGTCGATCCGCTGTCCGGCGAGCACCGCGCCGCCGACCCCGGCGCGGCCTTCTTTCCGGCCATGCTCGACGAGGGCGTGATCGTGCGCGCGATGCAACGCCTGGTCGACGGCGACCGCGCCGAGCTGCACGGCCTGAGCTTCCTGCCGCCGCCCGGCGACGGCGGCCCGGCCTTCGCCTGGCGCCTGCACCGCGGCCCGGGCACGCGCGGCTGGGTGGCGGCCGACGGCGGCCTGGGCGTGGCCGACGCGCGCCTGGACGTGCAGCCCGTGCGGCTGGCGCATCCGCTGGCCACGCCCTGGAGCGGCTGAAGGTGCGGGCGAGTCCATGACCGCGGGCCTTCCGCCACTGCCGGCGGCGGCCTTGCCGCCCGCAGCGCCCCCGGGACCGAGCGGCGCCATCGGCTTCGCGCTGCTGCCCGGCTTCTCGCTGCTGTCGCTGGCCGGCGCGACCGACGCGCTGGCGGCGGCAGCGGACACGCTGGGGCCGCGGGCCTGGCGCGTGCTGCACCTGTCGGCCGACGGCGCCCCCGTGGCGGCGCAGTGCGCCACGCGCGTGGCGGTGGACCGCGCCTTCGCCGACGCGCCGCCGCTGCAGGCCCTGGTGGTGGTGAGCGATCGCGCCGTGCCGCCCGGCCTTCAGGCGGCGCTGCGGCCGCTGCTGGCCCGGCTCGACGCCGAGGGCGCGATGCTGGGCGGCATCGGCAGCGGCGCGGCGGAGCTGGCCCGCGCCGGGCTGCTGGCCGGCCACCGCGCCACGCTGCACTGGGCCGAGTCGCAGGCGCTGGCCGAGGCGCACCCCGACGTCGTCGTCAGCAGCCACCTCTACGAGATCGACCGCCGCCGCCTCACCTGCGCCGGCGGCAGCGCCAGCCTCGACGCCTTCATCGCCTGGCTGGGGCAGCGCCACGGCGAGCGGCTGGTGCAGGCCCTGCTGGCGCACTTTGGCCTGGAGCGGCTGCGCGACGGCAGCGAGCCGCAGCGCAGCCCGGTGTCGGGCCGCATCGGCGGCGGCGCGCCCAAGCTGGCCGAGGCCGTGGCGCTGATGGAGGCCAACCTCGGCGAACCGCTGCCCACCGAGGACATCGCGCGTCTGGTGGGGGTGTCGCGCCGGCAGCTGGAGCGGCTGTTCAAGCAGCACCTCGACGAGCTGCCCAGCCGCTACTACGCCGAGCTGCGGCTGCAGCGCGCCCGGCGTCTGCTGCAGCAGACGGGGCAGTCGATCCTGCAGATCGGCCTGGCCTGCGGCTTCGCCTCGGGCTCGCACTTCAGCAACGCCTACCGGGCGCGCTTCGGCCACACGCCGCGCGAGGCGCGCAGCCAGCGGGCGCTGGCCTGGCGCGACCAGGGCCAGGCCGCGGCCACCCCGACATGACCCTGAAAGCGAACGCCATGTCCGCCTCCACCGACACCGAGTACCTGTTCCGTGCCGCCCGGCCCGCCGACCTGGACGACTTCGAGCGCATCGCGGCGGCCAGCGCCGTCGGCATCACCACGCTGCCCGAGGACCGCGCGCAGCTGGCCGAGCGGCTCGAGCGATCGAGTGCCGCATTCGCGTCCCGCGACGACGCCAGCGGCGAGGAGTTCCACCTCTTCGTCGTCGAGGACGGCCAGGGGCGCGTGGTCGGCACCAGCGGCATCGCCGCGCGGGCCGGCTTCCGCGACCGATTCTTCAGCTACCGCAACGAGATGCTGGTGCACTCGAGCGCCATGCTGGGCGCCCGCAACCGCATCCACACGCTGCACCTGTGCCACGACCTCACCGGCGTGACGCTGCTGACCAGCTTCTACATCGACCCCGCGCACGCGGGCACGCTGGCGCCGCAGCTGCTGTCGCGGGCGCGGCTGCTGTTCATCGCCGCGTTCGCCGAGCGCTTCTCCGACCGCATCGCCGCCGAGTACCCGGGACTGGCCGACGACAACGGCCGCTGCCCCTTCTGGGACGCCGTGGGCCGGCGCTTCTTCGCGATGGACTACCCGCAGGTCGAGCGCATCAGCGGCGGCCGCCACAAGGCCTTCATCGCCGAGCTGCTGCCGCAGGCGCCGGTGTACGTACCGCTGCTGCCCGAGGAGGCGCAGTGGGCCATCGGGCAGCTGCACCCGGTGTCGGAGCTGCCCTTCGCCATCCTGATGGACGAGGGCTTCGAGGCCGACACCTACGTCGACGTGTTCGACGGCGGCCCGGTGGCCGAGGCGCGGCTCGCCGGGCTGCACACGGTGGCCGCGTCGCGGCCTTGCGGCTGGCGCCCGGCCGCCGCGGGGCCGGCTTCGGCCGGCTGGCAGATGGTCGCGGCCGCCGAGC
>CAIKLM010000179.1 GCA_903828235.1 uncultured beta proteobacterium
CGGCGCCAACATCGTCTCGCTCCCCCGGTCTGCTGCGACCTGCGGAGCTTGGAACACCTCTTCCATTGGACCTCCTTCGTCCTCGAAGGGGGTCAGTTCTCAATGTCGCCAGGGGGTCAGTTTTTCATGTCGCCTGACACCTCTCTCAATCCACCAGGGCGGCCAGCGCTTTCGCGCGCCGGATGTCACTCTTCTGTGTGCGCTTGGATCCACCAGCCAGCAAGACAACAAGCTGGCCACCCCGCTGGGTGAAGTACACGCGCCATCCGGCCCCGACGTGGATTCGGAGCTCGGACACACCGTCGCCCACCGGTTCAACGTCGCCGAGAAGACCTCGTTCAAGTCGCTTGATCCGGGAAACCACAACACCACGAATCGTGGCGTCTGCCAAATGGTCAAGCCACGCGGTGACCTCCGGGAGTGCTTTGACGATGAACAGGCATCACTGTAATCGGCCGATGACACTTCGTCAAGTCTACCTAGTCGGACCACCAGAGACGAAAGATCCGTTCTCGCGGCAACCCAAACGCTCGCGGCCTGACCGTCTTGAACCGGCCGGTCGGAAGCGCCCGCTCATGGCCGGGTGCAGGCCTTGCCGAGAGACCGCCTTCTGGCAAACCTGTCGCGATGACTCATCGACCTCTTCGACCGCCTCTCTGACGCGGTGCCAGCCAAGTGCGTGTCGGTCCTTGCGCGTCAGAGCAACCCACCTGGCGCCCTACGCCGGTCTCCAACCCGGGCCGGCCGGCCCCGTACCCTGCGCCGGCAGGATCAGGCGGGAGATGGTGCAATAGCGCGCTTTTGCCGAACCCGGATCCCACCATGGCCAACCGCCTCACCCAGATCGCCACCCGCACCGGAGACGACGGCACCACCGGCCTGGGCGACGGCACGCGCGTGCCCAAGAGCCACCTTCGCGTGGCCGCCATGGGCGATGTCGACGAGCTCAACTCCAGCCTCGGCGTGCTGTTGGCCGAGCCGCTGCCGGCCGACGTGCGCGAGCTGCTCGTCACCATCCAGCACGAGCTGTTCAACCTGGGCGGTGAGCTGTCGATCCCCGGCTTCGTGCTGCTGAAGGAAGCCGCCGTGCTGCGGCTGGACGAGGCGCTGGCGCACTGCAACGAGCAGCTGCCGCGGCTGAAGGAGTTCATCCTGCCGGCGGGTACGCGCAGCGCCGCGCTGGCCCACGTGAGCCGCACCATCGCCCGCCGAGCCGAGCGCAGCCTGGTCGCCCTGGCGGCGGCCGAGGCCGTCAACGACGCGCCGCGCCAGTACCTGAACCGCCTGTCGGACCTGCTGTTCGTGCTGGCGCGCGTGCTCAACCGCGCCAACCTCGACGGGCTGGGCGGCGACGACGTCTACTGGAAGAGCGAACGCCTGGCGCGCGAGGGCTGATCAGGGCTCGGCCCGGGCCAGCTCGCTGCTGGCGTGGGCCAGCCACATCTTCAGGCGCTGGCGCTCCATCAGGCCCAGGCCCGGGCCGTCCAGGCCCGTGAGGTTGCGCGCCGACCAGAAGCTGGCGTTGCGCGCGTCGATCTTCTGCACCACGGCGTCGTGCAGGCGGCGGATGCGCACCGTGCGCGCGCCCAGCCCCAGCGCGCGGTCGAGCTGGCCCGAGCGCTCGAGCATGCCGAAGTCGTCGCCCCGCAGTTCGTTGAGCACCAGCACGTAGTGCAGGCGCTGGCCGAAGCGGTCGAGCAGCCGCTCCAGCAGGTCCACCGAGTCGCGGCCGGCGTCCATGACGTGCCAGTACTGCAGCACGAGGCCGGAGAGGTCGGCCATGTCGAGCACGCCGGACTCGTCCATCCACTTCACGAGCGGGTCGTGCGTCTGCGCGGCCAGGTCCACCAGCACGCGGCGCCCGGGCTGCTCGACCGCGCTCTCGATGATCTTGTCCAGCGCCTCGTAGCGGTCCACCAGCACGGGGCTGGCGTAGTCGGTGTAGAAGCGCATCAGCGAGCCGTGCGAGCGATCGGTGTCGAAGCCGACCCAGGGCAGTTCCTGGTCGATGAAGTGCTGCGCCAGAAGCCGCGCCACCAGGGACTTGCCGACGCCGCCCTTCTCGCCGCCGATCAGGTGCACCTTGGTCGCGGGGGGTGTTTCGAGGACGGGGACTTCCATGGCGCGGCTCCGCTCGGTGCTGGGATGGGCCGGATTCTGCCGCGACGCCGCGCGTGCGCCGTCCCGTCAGCGGCTTCTCAGCCCGCCTGGGCAGCGTCGGCGTCCGGCCGCCGCAGGCGCGCCGACAGCGGCGGCAGCGCCGGGCCGCCGAGCAGCCGCTGGTCGTGCGCGTAGTCGGCGTGCGCGCGCACGCGCCAGTGCGTGCGCCCGAAGCGCTCGCGCAGCGCCAGCACGAGTTCGTGGAAGTTCCAGGCGTCCTGCGCGTTGCTGTCCAGGTGGTGCAGGCCCGGCACGCCCAGCAGCCGCAGCAGGGCTTCGGCGGTGTCCTCCATGAACGAGCAGGCCGGTGTCCAGGCGCGGCTGGCGGCCACCTCGCCGTGCCCGGCCTGCCAGCCGTCCAGCGCCGCCAGCATGTTGTTGCCCACCGGCTCGGCACCGATCTGCCAGCCCAGCCGGGCGATGGCGGCGCCGGGGTGGGCGGCCTGCACGGCGTCCTCGGCCTCGATCTTGTAGCGGCCGTACGGATCGAGGGCGGTGCGGGCGTCGTGCGGCCGGTGCGGCCCGTCGGGCACGTGGTGGAACACCATGGCCGTGCTGGTGAACAGGAAGGGCAGCCCGGCGCGGTGCGCGAGCGCGGCCAGCCGGCCGCAGCCGGCGGCGTCGCCCATGCCCAGGTGGGCCACGGCGTCGGGGCGCAGCCGCTCGAACTCGGCCTCGGGGTCGAAGCCCGGCGCGTCGCGGCGCCAGCGCAGCACCTCGTCGCCGCGGGCCTGCGCGGCGCGCGCCAGCACCGGCGCCAGCGTGCCACCCAGGCCGGTGACGAGCAGGCGTCGCGGCGGCCGTGTCGGTGCGTCGTCGCGCGGGGGCTGGATGGCGTTCATGCGCAGGCGTTCCTGGGGCGCCGGGCGCAAATCCTCCCGCGCGCGGAGTCGGTGCTGGAGTATGGCTCGCGGGCGTGCCGGGCCACCCCGCAAGCGAGGGGAAGGCTTCGGCTGACCCGCCCCATCCTCACCGGCTTGTGTATTATTGTCGTAATACACTAGACGCCGATGAGCATCCGCTTCGACATCCTGCCGTCCGACGCCGTGCCGATCTATCGCCAGATCGTCGAGCAGGTGCGCCGCCGCATCGCCAGCGGCAGCCTGGCGGCGGGCGAGGAACTGCCCAGCGTGCGCGCGCTGGCGCTGGAGCACGCGATCAACCCGATGACGGTGTCCAAGGCCTACAGCCTGCTCGAGGCCGAGGGCCTGCTGGAGCGCCGGCGCGGCATGGGCATGGTCGTCGCCGCGGTACGGCCCACGCGCTCGGTGGCGCAGCGCCAGGCGCTGCTGGAGCCCGCGCTGCAGGCCGCGGCGCAGCAGGCGCTGGAGCTGGGCCTGACACCCGCGCAGGCGCAGCAGCAGTTTGCTCACTGCCTGGAGCGCGCGCTCGCAGGCGCCGAGAACCCACCGGAGAACGCCCCATGACGAACACCGACACCGACGCGCCGGCCATGGCCATCGAGGCCCATGGCCTGACCGTGAAGCTGGGCAACTACCATGCCGCGAGAAACGTGCTGCAGGGCATCGACCTGCAGGTGCCGGCCGGCGCCGTGGTGGGGCTGGTGGGGCGCAACGGCGCCGGCAAGACGACGCTGCTGGACACGCTGGTCGGGCGCCTGACGCCGCACGCCGGCCGGTCCCGGCTGCTGGGCTGCGCGTCGACGGACCTGAGCGATGCCGTCCGCGAGCGGCTGGGCTACGTGGCGCAGACGCCCGACCTGTTCGAGGGCCTGACCGGGCTCGAGCACCTGGAGCGCATCGGCCGCCTGTACGCGGGCTGGCACGAGCCGCGCGCGCGGACGCTGGCGGCACGGCTGGGGCTCGATCTCGGGGCGCTGGTCTCGCAGCTGTCGCTGGGCGACCAGCAGAAGCTCTCGCTGGTGCTGGCCCTGGGCCACGACCCCGACCTGCTGATCCTGGACGAGCCGGTGGCCAGCCTGGACCCGCTGACGCGGCGCGAGTTCATGCGCACGCTGTTCGAGCGCCGCTGGATCAACCAGCCCCCGCGCACCGTGCTGGTGAGCAGCCACCTCCTCACCGACCTGGAGCGCGTGGTCAGCCACGTCGCCTTCCTGCGCGAAGGCCGGCTTCAGCTGTTCGATGAGTGGGATGCCGTGGCTGAGCACGTAAGGCTGCTGGAGCTGCCCGTAGGTTCGAGTGCTCGACCGCAAGCCCCTGGGGTGATCGCCTGCACGGAACACGAGGGGCGGGTGCGAGTCGTTTTCGATGCCCGGCACGCCGAGTTCGCATCGACCGGCGGCCGCGCGCTGGCCCTGGAGGATCTCTTCGTGGAGCTCAACAAGTGAAGCGTGCCCCTGTGCCACTGTCGGCGGCAGTCTGCCTTGCGTGGGCGAGCACGGTCGTCGCTCTCTTCGCCCTGTTGGGCCCGGCGCCGGGCGTCGCCATCGTGCCGATCATGGCGGGGCTGGCCTGGCTGGGCGTCGGGGCGGCGCTGGCCAGCGCGGCCGCTCATGTGCGCGGCGTCCTCGAGGAGCAGCGCGTTCTGGGCGCGCGCGTGGCGCCGCGTCCGGAGTGGCCGGCGCAAAGCCGCGCGAGCCGGCGCTCGATGGCACAGGTCGGCGGCGCTCTGGCAGTGACCATCGGCGGGCTGGCGCTGGTGGCCGCACTGGTGCCCGCCGCCGGCAACTTGACCAGGTCTTGGCCGGGCGCGCTGGTGGCTGGTCTGGCCGTCGCCGGCCTCGTGCAGGCCTTCGTGTGGCTGGGCGTTCTCGCGTGGTGGGGCCGCGCGCACCTGGCGTGGCTGGCGGGGCTGTGCGCGGGCATATCCGGCCTGTTGGGCATCGGCTGGGACGCGGCGCTCGGGGGGCTGGCGCAGGCGCCCTGGATCGCCCTGCCAGCGCTTGTGGCAGGTGCATGGGCCACGCACTTCGGACACCGCCAGCTCTGGCCATGCAAGACCGCTCCAGCTGCGATCCCCGCGCGCAGCCCGCGGGCGCTCACGAACGCGGCAATCGGCCGCATCCGCAGAGGATTTCCCCGACTGGATGGGGACGCATGGCCCCTGGGGGGCATCGTAGGCGGCCTGCTGGCTCCATCGTTCATGTACGACCCGCCTCAGGACAGCATGCTCCTCCAGTCATGGGCAAGCCCCTTCGACCTCGCCGCCCTGGGGCGCCTGGCGCTGCTGGCTGCGGGCATGAGCCTGTGCCTGCGAACGGGGGCGCTGCACTGGCGGCTGTTGCTGGCGCCAGGCGGACGTGCGTTCCATGGGCTGGCGGTGGATATCGTGCTGCGGTCTTGGCTGGCCGCCTTGGTGGGCTTGGCCGTGATGTGCACGGTCTGCATCCCGATCGGGTGGCTGTTCGCCGGTCAGTGGGCGCCAGCGGGCTCGGCAACCCTGGCCTGGCTCGGCGGGCTGGCGCTGCGCTTCGGTCCCACGCTGCTGTGCGAGCTGCTGCTGGCCACCGCCGTGGCGGCCTGGCTGCGGCCGCTGATGGCCAACGCCTTGGCCGCGGCGCTGGCCTGTGCCGCTGCGGCCGGCCTCGTCTTCGCGGCGGCGGGCCTGCTGGCGTGGTCCGGCCACGCCGCCGCGCTGCCCGTCTGGCCGCGCGAGGCCGCGCATCACCTTGGCGTGCTGGTGCTGGCGGCCGGCTTCACGCTGCTGGCCAACGGCAGCTGGCGGCGCGCCGACCTGCGCCGCATCACCGGCCCGCAGCCGGGCCTCGGCGAGGCCTGGCGGCAGATCGTGGCGCCGCTGCGGGCGGCCGCCGGCGGTGCACGCCCAGGGCGGGCCTGAGGGCCGCGGCCCTGGGGGCAGCAGGATTTGTTCGTGGAGCTCAACGCATGATCATTTGGTGGAGAGCCTGTGCGTTCGTCGCCGTTGTCAGCGCCTTCGTTGCCGGCACCGTGGCGCTGCTCGCGCCTGAGGCGCCGCGCGGGCCCTACGAGACGCTGCTGCGCGTGCTGTGCTGGGTGGCTGGGGCCCTGATGCTGGGCTGGGCCGCCTCGCACGTGCGCGCGGTGCTGGAGGAGCAGCGCGTGTTCGGTGCGCGCGTGGCGCCGCTCGGGCCCCGGCCGCAGGGGCCGCGGGCGAGCGTGGTGCTGATCGGCAGCAGCGCCCTGGCGCTGGCGGTGCCGGTAGCCTGCCTGTCGATGGTTCTCGCGGCGCCCCCCGGCGCGGCGACGCCCGTGTCGTTGCTGGCCGCCGCGGGCGCCGCGCTGGCCACCGCGGGCCTGCTGCACGCCCTGGCGTGGATCGGCCTGCTGGCGTGGTGGGGTCGGGTGAGCCCGCGCTGGCTGGTGCCGGCCTGCGCCCCGTTGGGGCTGCTGGCCTGGGGCTGGGACGGCGTGCTGCAGGGGGTCGCGCAGTCACCATGGCTCGTGCCGCCGGCCTGCGTCGCCGCGGCGGCGGGCGCGATGCTGGTGTGGCGGGCCCTGTGGCCAACCGCCCCTGGCGCGCGAGCGAGCGCGGCACCGGTGCCGCGGGCCCGGGCCGCTGCGCTGGCGCGCCGCTTGCAAGCCTCAGACCGCTTGGTCGACAACGCCCCTACGCCGATCCTGTTGGGGATGTTCATTCAAGTATTCATGCAACTGGCCTGGTCTATGGAGCCAAAGCCCGGCAGCCTGTCGTTCGCGGCCTGGGGAAGCCCCTTCGCGCTTGAAGGGGCAGTCCGCATCGCCCTGATGGCCGCGCTCATGGGCCTGGGCCTGCGCATGGGAGCGCTGCACTGGCGGCGGCAGTTGGCGCCGGGCGGGCGCATCCGCCGCACGCTGGGGGCGGGCATCGTGCTGCGTACCTGGCTGACAGCGCTGGCGGTCCTTGGCCAGGTGTGCCTGGCCCTGGCGGTCCTGGCCTGGTTGGTGTGGCCGCAGGCGCTGGACAAGCTCCTCGGGCTGGCGTCGCGCTTCGGCCCCACGCTGCTGTGCGAGCTGCTGCTGGCCACCGCCGTGGCGGCCTGGCTGCGCCCGCTGGCGCCCCATCCCCACGTGGTACCGCTGGCCTTCGCGGCAGTGGCCGGCATCATCTACGCGGCGGCGGGCCTGCTGGCGTGGTCCGGCCACGCCGCCGTGTTGCCCGCCTGGCCGACCGGAACCGCGCACCACCTCGGGTTGCTGGTGCTGGCGGCCGGCTTCACGCTGCTGGCCAACGGCAGCTGGCGGCGCGCCGACCTGCGCCGCATCACCGGCCCGCAGCCGGGCCTCGGCGAGGCCTGGCGGCAGATCGTGGCGTCCTTGCGGCCGGCCGGCCGCGACACGCCCGGCGGGCAGGCCTGAACCGCCCCCCCCCCCGGCGCTGCCGCTCAGCGCGCGCGCCGCCGCGCCTTCACGGCCTGCGCCAGGCCGTCGAGCAGGCCCACGGTGTCGGCCCAGTCGATGCAGGCGTCGGTGATGCTCTGGCCATAGGCCAGCTTTGCCGCGTCGTCCTTGCCCGGGGTGAACTTCTGCGCGCCGCCGTTGAGGTGGCTCTCGACCATGACGCCGAAGATGCAGCGGTTGCCGGCCGCGAGCTGGCCGCCCACGTCCTTCATCACCTCGATCTGGCGCTGGTGCTGCTTGCTGCTGTTGGCGTGGCTGGCGTCGATCATCAGCCGGCACGGCAGCTTCGCGGCCTCGATCTCGGCGCAGGCCGCGGCCACGTGGGCGGCGTCGTAGTTGGGGGCCTTGCCGCCACGCAGGATGACGTGGCAGTCCTTGTTGCCGCGGGTCTCGACGATGGCCACCTGGCCGTTCTTGTGGACCGACAGGAAGTGGTGGCCGCGCGCCGCCGCCTGGATGGCGTCGATGGCGATCTTGATGTTGCCGTCGGTGCCGTTCTTGAAGCCCACCGGCGCGCTCAGGCCGCTGGCCAGCTCGCGGTGCACCTGGCTTTCGGTGGTGCGCGCGCCGATGGCGCCCCAGGCGATGAGGTCGCCGATGTACTGCGGGCTGATGACGTCGAGGAACTCGCTGCCCGCGGGCACGCCCAGGCGGTTGATGTCCACCAGCAGCTGCCGCGCGATGCGCAGGCCCTCGTGGATGCGGAAGCTCTCGTCCAGGTAGGGGTCGTTGATCAGACCCTTCCAGCCCACCGTGGTGCGCGGCTTCTCGAAGTACACGCGCATCACCACCTCGAGCTCGCCGGCGTGGCGCTCGCGCTCGGCCTTGAGCCGGCGGGCGTACTCCAGCGCCGCGGCGGGGTCGTGGATGCTGCAGGGGCCGATCACCACCAGCAGCCGGTCGCTGCCCTCGCCGTGGCCCTGCATGATGTGGCGGATGCGCTTGCGCGTGTCGCCCACCAGCGCCTCCACCGGGGTGCCGGCGATCGGGAAGAAGCGGATCAGGTGCTCCGGCGGCGGCAGCGGCGTGACGTCGCGGATGCGCTGGTCGTCGGTCTGGCTGGTGCGCTCCGACAGCGCCAGTCGCTCGTCGGTGGGGGCTGCGGATTTCGGGCTCACGGGAGGCGTTCCTCGTCTGGGGCCTGGGCTGGTGGCGGGCAACAAAAAACCGCCGGGGCCGCCGGCGGTTCTTGGGGGGTTTGCGTTCGCTGCGTGTCGCTTACGCCTTTGCCTCTCCAGCCGCCGTGCGGTGCGAGAACCAAAAGTACGCAAAGTAAAACGATGCGAATCGCATGAAGGCAACTGTAGCACGCGGCCCGCCGCGGGCGGGCGGCCGGCGCTCAGCGGGCTGCGCGGCGCAGCCGCAGGCCCAGCAGCCCCAGGCCGGCCAGCATCAGCCCCAGCGCGCCTGGCTCGGGCACCACCGAGATGAACACGCCGCCGGCGGCCTCGATCTGCGTGCGGAAGGGCGCCACGCCCGTCCACCAGGAGATGTCGCCGTACACGCTGTTGTTCGTGGTGCCGCCGCTGAGCACGCCGATGATCGTCCACTGCCCGCCGTTGTCGAACAGCAGCGGACCGCCGCTGTCGCCCGACGCGGTCGTGGCCTCCAGCGCGGCGGCCGAGGCCGAACTGCCGCGCCAGCCCAGCGTGTTGCTCGTGCCCGAGGGATCGTCGAAGTCGGTGGAGAAGATGTTCGCCGTGTCGCCGAGGGCCTCGGACGTGTCGAGCGCGGCGCCGTAGAAGTCGAGCGTGTTGGTGCCGCCGCGCCGGATGCCGTCGAACCCGGTGGCGCCGGTGCTGCCGATGCCCCGCAGGCCGTAGCCGAGCGTCGCGACCTGCACGCCGGCGAGGGTGATCGTCGCGTCGACCAGCGGCAGGGGCGTCGCGATCGCCGCCGGCACCGCCTGGGCCAGCGTGACGATGGCGACGTCGCCGCCGTCCAGCAGCGGCGACTCCGCCGAGCCCCCGCCCGGGAAGGACACGGCCTGGATGTCCGAGCTGAAGGTCGGGCTCGAGTAGCTGGTGCCGAAGCGCACGAACTCGCCGGCCACCGGCGCGCAGTGGCGGGCCGACAGCACGGTGGTGGGCGCGATCAGCACGCCGCTGCAGTACTGTCCGCCGCTGAAGCCCAGCGCCACAACGCCGGCAAAGGCCGGGCTGGCCGCGAAGCTGGCGGCCCCGCCGAGGCCGACGTCGTCGCGGATGACGATGCGCGGGAAGATGCCTTCCTGCGTCAGGCCGGCGGCCACCAGCGCGTCGTAGGCCGCGGTCGAGGCGTGGGCAGCCGGCACGCACAAGGCCAGGAACGAAGCGGCCAGCAGCCGCCGGGACGTGTTCACGGATCGGGGCATCGTGTCTCTCCGCAAGGGGCGCGCCCGGCGGACGTGAGCGCCGGAGCGGAATCCTCTAGGCTCCCATCGCAGCTGCGCGCGACAGCTGCGGGTTAGCCCTTGCCCAATGCGCCGGGGCGACCGTCACCCCCGGAATGCGGGGGGGTATGCGGCGGGCCTCGGCCCGACCGCCGGCGTCAGAAGCTGTAGCCCAGCCCGAAGGTCAGCTGTGGCACGAAGCGGACCCGGCCCACGCCCTCGCGCAGCTCGGACAGCTCGGCGTCGATGTCGGCCTGCGAGACACTGCTGGCCCAGGGGCCTGCCAGCGCGTACGACAGCGTGGCCTTGCCGAGCTTGGCGCCGATGTCGAACGAGAAGCGCAGGCCGCTGTTGCTCTGGTGGCCCCAGCCCAGGCCCACGTAGGGCATGGACGAGGGCGGCCGGACCCGCACGCTGAACCGGTCGGCCGAGGACGTGACGTAGGTGGTGTTGCCCACGGTGATGCTGCCGCCCGCGCCGGTGGCCAGCAGGTCCAGCGAGTACCGGCTGCTGGTGACGCCGCCGGTGAACCGGAAGCCCCCGCCGAAGACGAACCAGTCGGCCAGCAGCGCGGCGCGGTCGCCCTTGAACGTCGCGTCGTAGGCGATGCCGTCCTCGACGCGGCGCTCGTTCAGCGTGCCCACCGTGGCGGCGTCCAGGCGCACGCCGAAGTACGAATTCAGCGGCTGCGCCCAGCCCAGCACGAGGCCGGGCAGGCCCGCCTTCAGGTAGACCTCGCCGGCACGCGCCGAGCCCGCCGACAGCAGCGCCGCGGCGCCGATGCTGGCCACGGCCACGACGGCCGACACGGTGCGGATGACTTGCTGTTCGCGCATGGCAGCTCCCCGGGGTTTCGGTCCCCTTCATTCTCGGCAGCCCCTCTGCGGGCCTTGAGCGGATGAGACCCGCGAAACGGGCCCAAATCCGCGCCGAATGGTCGCCGGATGCAGGCGCGGGCGCGTCCTCCCGCGGGCGGAGGGCGGGCCCGGGCCGCCGCCTCAGTGCGCGGGGGTGGTGAATCCGGCCGCCGCCAGGCGCGCCAGCACCTCGTCGACGTGCTCGCGGTTGCGCGTCTGCAGCACCAGCTCGACCTCGACGTTCTGAGCGGAGAGCGTGCTGAAGGCGCGCTGGTGGTGCACCTCGTCGATGTTGGCGCCGGCCTCGGCCACCACGGCGGTGATGCGGGCCAGCACGCCGGGGGTGTCGCGCGCGGCCACGCGGATGCGCGCCAGCCGACCGGCGCGCACCATGCCGCGCTCGATGATGCTGGCCAGCAGCAGCGGGTCGATGTTGCCGCCGCACAGCACCAGGCCCACGCGGCGGCCGGCGAAGGCCTCGCGGTGGCGCAGCAGCGCCGCCAGCCCGGCGGCGCCGGCGCCCTCGACCACGGTCTTCTCGATCTCCAGCAGCATCAGCACGGCCTGCTCGATGTCGCCCTCGTCCACCAGCAGCAGGTCGTCGACGCGCTCGCGGATCAGTGCCTGCGTCAGCCGCCCCGGCTGCCCCACGGCGATGCCTTCGGCGATGGTGCTGGCGCCCTGCGGGTGCGCCGTGCCCTTGACGGCGTTGACCATGGCCGGGAAGCGCGCCGCCTGCACGCCCACGATGCGGATGCCGGGCTTGACGGCGCGCGCCGCGGTGGCGATGCCGCTGATCAGGCCGCCGCCGCCCACCGCGATGACCAGCGTGTCGAGCTCGGGCTGCGCCGCCAGCATCTCCAGCCCGATCGTGCCCTGGCCGGCGATCACGGCGGCGTCGTCGAAGGGGTGCACGAAGCTCAGGCCCTGCTCGGCGGCCAGCGCCAGCGCGCGCTCGCGGGCCTCGTCGAAGGTGTCGCCGTGCAGCACCACCTCGGCGCCGAAGCCGCGCGTGCGCTCCACCTTGACCATCGGCGTGTGCTGCGGCATCACGATCACCGCGCGCAGGCCCAGCCGCGCGGCGTGGTGGGCCACGCCCTGCGCGTGGTTGCCGGCGCTGGCGGCGATCACGCCGCGCGGCCGCTCGCCGGCGGCCAGCAGCGAGGCCAGCTTGTTCAGCGCCCCGCGCTCCTTGAACGAGGCCGTGAACTGCAGGTTCTCGAACTTCAGGAAGACGCGGCAGCCGGTGATCTGCCCCAGCGTGAGGCTCTCGACGCAGGGCGTGTCGAGCACATGCCCCTTCAGCCGCTGCGCCGCCGCCTCGATGTCCGCGAGCGCCACCAGGCCCCCCGCCGCGGAACCGGCTTCGCCGGGCCGCTGGCGGGCGGCCCCCTCGGGGGGTAGCGAGCGCAGCGAGCTTGGGGGCTCCATCTACGCAGTGCCGCCCACCGTCAGCCGCTCGATGCGCAGCGTCGGCTGGCCCACGCCCACCGGCACGCTCTGGCCCTCCTTGCCGCACACGCCCATGCCGGCGTCGAGCTCGAGGTCGTTGCCGATCATGCTCACGCGCGTCATCGCCTCGGGGCCGTTGCCGATCAGCGTGGCGCCCTTCACCGGGTACAGGATGCGGCCGTTCTCCACCCAGAAGGCCTCGCTGGCGGAGAACACGAACTTGCCGCTGGTGATGTCGACCTGGCCACCGCCGAAGTTGGTGGCGTACAGGCCGCGCTTCATGCTGGCCACGATCTCGTCGCGCGTCTTGTCGCCGGCCAGCATGTAGGTGTTGGTCATGCGCGGCATCGGCAGGTGGGCGTAGCTCTCGCGGCGGCCGTTGCCGGTGGGCTTGACGCCCATCAGCCGCGCGTTGAGGCTGTCCTGAAGGTAGCCCTTCAGGATGCCGTCCTCGATCAGCACGTTGCGCTGGCTGGCATGCCCCTCGTCGTCGACGTTGAGGCTGCCGCGGCGGTCGGGCAGCGTGCCGTCGTCGAGCACGGTCACGCCGCGGGCGGCCACGCGCTGCCCGATGCGGCCGCTGAAGGTGCTGCTGCCCTTGCGGTTGAAGTCACCCTCCAGGCCGTGGCCCACGGCCTCGTGCAGCAGCACGCCGGGCCAGCCGGGGCCCAGCACCACGGTCATCTCGCCGGCCGGGGCCGGGCGGCTCTCCAGGTTGGTGAGGGCGGCGTTCACGGCGTGGTCCACGTACTGCGCGATCACGGCGTCGGTGAAGTAGCCCAGGCCGAAGCGGCCGCCGCCACCGCCGTTGCCGACCTCGCGCCGCAGCTCGCCGTTCACCGTCTGCTCGGCGATCACGGTCACGTTCAGCCGCACCAGCGGCCGCACGTCGGCGGCGCGCGTGCCGTCGGCGCGCGCCACCAGCACCACGTCGTACTCGGCGCCCACGCTGGCCATCACCTGCGCGACGCGCGGGTCCTTGGCGCGGGCGAGCTTCTCGACCTTTTCCAGCAGCGCCACCTTCTGCGTGCTGTCGAGCGTGCCGATGGGATCCAGCGGCGCGTACAGCAGCCGGCTCTTCGCCACCCGGGGCGCCCGCGCGAGCTTCACGCGGCGCTGCTGGCCGGCCGCGGCGATGGTGCGCACGGTGCGCGCGGCGTCCATCAGCGCCTCGGGCGAGAGGTCGTCGCTGTAGGCGAAGGCGGTCTTCTCGCCGGCCACGGCGCGCACGCCCACGCCCTGGTCGATGCTGAAGGAGCCGCTCTTGACGATGCCCTCCTCCAGGCTCCAGCCCTCGTGGCGGGTGGTCTGGAAGTACAGGTCGGCGTCGTCGATGCGGTGCTCGCCGATCAGCGCCAGCGCCTGCGACAGCGTGGCCTCGGTCAGGCCGAAGGGCTCCAGCATCAGCTGCTGGGCCACGGAAAGGCGCTCGAGGGTGGGTTCGCGGGAAATCATCGTCGGGGCCTTGGTTGAGGGGCGTCGATTCATTCTAGGAGTCGCTCCGAAGCCCTGCCCGCGGCGGCCTCGCGCCGCGCCGCTCGCGGTGCGAAGGTCCGCTCATCGACGCATAGCGGCCGTCCGGAGCGGGTAAGCTGTGCACCGCGGGGCTAAGGGTTTCTGCGCCGCTGCGCGCTCGCGATGAGAGGCAGGAGACGTCAGCATGATCGACGAGAGGCGTCCCCCGCCGCAAGAGACCGCGCGTTCATGACGCGATCGATCCACCCTGCCTTGCTCGTCGGCTCGGGGTTGATGCTCGGTGCCATGACGCTGTCTGCCCTGGGGTGGGTCAGGGTGCATCGGCCTGCGGTCATCGGCCCGCCTGGGACCGCCGAGCACACCCTTTCGCTCGTGGTCTGGCTGCTGGTCCTGGCGACCTACTTCGTGGCGATCCCAACCGCGCTTGCCCTGTCCGCACGTTCGCCGGCTGGTGTTGCATGGCCCGTCCGCGAGGCCCTGTGCCTCGCCGCCGCGGCAGCGGTCGGCCCGCTCGTCGTCTTCCTGGCGGAAGACGCGCCGCGCTGGCTTGCCGGCGATGATCTCTTCGGTCGCCTGCCCGGATTCGTCTCCCCCGACGTCGCGATGGTCGTCCTGTGTCACCTGCTCGCCACGGTCGCGTACGTCGGCGCCGTCGCTCGGATGATCGGCGCATGGCGGGCGGGATCGTGGAGCAGGTTCGTCGCGGCGGCCCTGGTGACGCTCGCGTGCGCGGTCGCGGTGTTCCTGGTGACCTGGGGCATCCTGTACTTCGAGTGACCGCGCGCGATACCGGCGCGCTCTCACCGGGTGGACGGCGTCCTCACCGAGTGGACGGCGCCTTCGCCGCGGACGACTGGCGCGTCGTGCCACCGTCGCGCGCGAAGACGACGCGGCCAGGCCTGAAGGGAATGGCGCGGCCGACCCCCACCTGCCCGACGGTGGTGTCGCCCCAGCCGAGCAGCGTCCCGTCCGCCCGGATCGCGAAGGAGACCCGTTCGCCCGCCGCAACCGAGACGAAGTCCGACCCGATCCGCAGCGGCGCGCCGCCGCCGTGCGACGCGTCGCGCGCCGGGCCGACCGGGAGACCGGGCACGTCGCCCCAGGCCCACACACTGCCGTCGCGGCCGACCGCGAGGGCATAGCTGGCCGAGACGGCGATCGCGGCATAGCCGTGACCGAGTTCGACGGACACGGTCGCATCGACCGGCTCGCCCGGCTGCGCGTCGGGTAGCGCGCGATGCTCGCGCTTTCCCCATGCGTGCAGCGTTCCGTCGGACCGCAGGCCGAAGTAGGTCGAGCGGACCTTCACGATGCGGGCGTGGCCCTGCCTGCCCAGCGCGCGCAGCGGTGGCGCGTCGCGCCGCCACGGCTCGTCGAGCTCCCACCAGGCGCCCTCGCGATCGACGAGCAGGACCACGCCGTTGTCGGCGAAGACCTCGGCGAACCCCGTCCCCAGCTTCACCGGTCGACCGAACCCGGCCCACGGGGGCCAGCCCCCGGCGAGGCATCGGAACTCCTCCGCGCCCCAGCGCCACAGCGTCCCGTCGGTGGCGATCGCGTACGAGGCGGAGATGCCGGCGGCGATCCGCTGGATCCGCCTGGCGAGGATCGCCGGGCGGTGGCTCGCCGCCGCCGGGTCGGGGCGGCCGAGTTGACCGCAGTCGTTGGCGCCCCATCCGAGGAGCGTGCCGTCACGCCGCAGCGCGAGGCTGTGTGCCGCTCCCGCCGCCACCGACGTGACGCCCCCCAGCAGGCGGACCGGCCGGCCGACGACGGCCGTCTCCGGGTCGAGGCCGACCTGGCCCGCGCTGTTGTAGCCCCAGGCCCGGACCCGCCCGTCCTCGCCCAGGGCCAGGGCGTGCCGCCTCCCCGCCGCGACGGCGCGCAGCTTCGTGCCGACGACGGTGGGCGGCGCGACGGTCCATGGCGCCCGGTACATCCACACCTCGGTACTCCACGACTCGAAGTGGTCCCCCCAGAACCAGACCGTGCCGTCCCTGTGCAGGGCGACGCGGTGCTGGGCGCCCTGCGCCGAGACGTCGACGAAGCCGTCGCCGATCCTCACCGGCCGCGGACGCGTCGCCGCGGCGCCGTCACCCAGGGGAGCCGAGTCGGGGTAGCCCGTTCCCCACGCCCACAGGCCGCCGTCACGGTCGATGGCGATCGATTGCCCGCTCGGGGTACTGCGCAGCACCTTCGCGTCGAGCGCGCCCGGAGGGTCCTCGATCGGCGTCGCCTTCGCGTGGCAGGTCACCTCATCCCGCGCATTTCGCCGGTCCGCGTGCCACACCTGCGGCCGGATCCTCCATCGGCTGCCGTCGGCCTTGATCGCGACGTACCCCTCGACCAGGTCGACGAAGCCATCGCCCACCGGGGACGGCCGATCGGCATTGAACGGGTGATCGCGCGGCCACGTCGGGTCGCGGCCCCAGGCCAGCAGCGTGCCGTCGGCCTTGAGCCCGAGCACGCACGTTCCCCCGACGCCGTCCCAGACCAGCGCACGCCTGAACCCCTCCCCCACGCGCACGAGCCGTGGCGGATCCATGGCGTACTCGACCTCGCCGCCCTTGGACTTCGGGATCGGGTGCACCGCCGAGGTGTACTCCGCCCACAGGCTGCCATCCTGTCCGACCGCGACGACGCCGGACTGCAGGCTCGCTGCACTGGCGTGGACGAAGCCCTCGCCAATCTGGCGGATCAAGGGAATCGGGTAGCTGCGCCCGGTGCCGAAGCCACTGCCGCCACGCGCCAATTCGCGGGTCGTGCGCGCGTAGCGAACCTCGCCCCAGGACCACAAGGAGCCGTCGCGCTTGATTGCCACTGCCGTTTCGGGGCCGGCGAAGACCGACGCGAAGCCGACGCCCAGACGGACCGGCGCTGCCCTGTGCTGCTCCGTGCCATCGCCCAGTTCCCCGAAGCGATTCCGGCCCCAGGCCCAGAGCTCTCCCTTCGCCGTGACCACGAAGCTGCGGTCGCGGGCGGTGGCCAGCGAGTTGCGCGCGATCGGCAATCGCGCGCCCGCGGCGCCGGGCCCGTCCGTCATCACGCGCGCGTCGGCTGGCGCCGCGACCTGCGGCGCGTACATCGCCGATGAGCAGGGTGCCGCGATCAGCTCGGTGCCGAACCATCGCAGGAGCCGGAACTCGACCGCCTCGCCAGTGGCGAGGTCGATGCGCCTGCCGTCGCCGTGGGAGTTCCCGATCCAGCGATGGGTGGGCGAGCCGCCGACGGTCTCGAGCCAATCGTCGCCGTCGGCGACCAGCGCGTGCTCGACGGCGTTCGAGGTCCGGTAGTAGGCGCGCCGACCGCCGCGCTCGATGCAGACCATGATGACGTGCTGCCCGAGCACACCCTGACTGATACCGGCCATCTCGCGGTGGTTCAGGCCTGGGAGGGGGGAAGCGAGCGACAACGATGCAGCTGCCGCGGACAGGACCGCTGCCAGCGCACGGTGAAGGAAGCTTCGCGAGTGCGGAAGAGCGGTGGCAGGCACGAAATGAATTCGGTGGAGACGGTCCGTTCGGGCCGAAGCGCCGCCACGTCGCGTCCGGCCTACGGAGCCCTGCTCGATGAAGCCAGGACGGCTGAGCGGAGGAGTCATCTTCGGGCCCGTGACGTCGATGTGGTTGACTGCACTCTAACTAGGGCCTGGCCGTCCAATGAATGCTCGATTCCATCAAGCGTACCAACGTAGTCCGGCTGCGCGAGCCTCGCGCGGCGCACGCGCCCATACCCTTGCCAGACGCTAGAGAGTGGGTTCGCGGGAGATCATCGTCCGGGTCTTCCCGCCATTGCCTTCATGGCGGGGCGTCGATTCATTCCAGGAGTCGCTCCGAAGCCCTGCCCGCGGCGGCCTCGCGCCGCGCCGCCCAGATCGTGGCCGCGGTGATGAGCGCGCCACCCAGCAGCGTGGTGGCCGTGGGCACGTCGGCGAACAGCGCCAGGCCCAGCAGCGCCGACCACAGCAGCTCCAGGAACTTCAGCGACTGCGTGGCCGAGATGTCGGCGCCGCGGAAGCTGCGCGTCAGGCAGTAGTGGCCGCCGCTGCCCAGGGCGCCGCACAGCAGGAAGCCGGCCCACTGCCAGGCCGTGGGCCACTGCCAGGCCCACAGCCCCAGCGGCAGGCTGAACAGCGTGACGGTGAGCGCCTGCCAGAACACGATGACGCCGGTGGACTCGCTGCGCGTGAGCACCTTGGTGATCAGGAACGAGGCCGCGAACACCGGCGCCGAGGCCAGCATCATCAGGTGCGCCGCGCCGCTGCCGCGCCCGCCGGCGGCGGCCCACAGCGCCGGCCCCAGCACCACCAGCACCCCCGCGAAGCCCAGGCCGGTGGCCACCCAGCGCTCCCAGCGCATCGGCTCCTTCAGGAACCACCAGGCGCCCAGCATGATGAAGATCGGCGTCGTGAAGCCGATGGCCGTGGTGTCGGCCAGCGGGATGTTCGGCAGCGCCAGGAACCACAGCACCAGGCCCAGCGTGTGCACGGCGCCCCGCCACAGCTGCCCGGCGGGGCTCTGCGGCCGGTAGGCGGCCACGCCGTGGCGCAACAGCCAGGGCAGCAGCACGATGAAGCCGAACAGGTAGCGCAGGAACTGCGTCTGCATCGGGTCGAGCTGCAGCGCCAGCAGCCGCATCAGCGCGTTGAGCACCGTGAACACCAGCCCCGCCGCGGCGGCCCACAGCAGCGCGCGCACGGCGGCCGGCTGGCCGCGCAGGTGGCGCGCGATCGCGGCCACCATGCCGCTCAGTCCCCGCCCTCGTCGCCCGCGTCGCCCGCCTCGCCGCGGCGGCGCAGCGCCTCGGCGTACAGGCGCTTGCGCGGCAGCCCGGTGATGGTGGCGGCCAGCGCCGCGGCCTGCTTCAGCGGCAGCTCGGCCAGCAGGGTGTCGAGCACGTGCAGCGCCGCCGGCGGCAGCGCGTCGGCCGGCACGGCCGCGGGGGGCTGCGCGTGCAGCACGAGCGCGAACTCGCCGCGCTCGCCGTGCGGCAGCGTGGCCAGGTGGGCGGGCCAGGCGCCGGCCGGGCGGGTGGCGATGCTCTCGAACTGTTTGGTGAGCTCGCGCGCCACCGTCAGCGGCCGCGCCGGGGCGGCCGCGGCCAGCGCCGCCAGCAGCGCGGCGATGCGGTGCGGGGCCTCGAACAGCACCTGCGTGCGCGCGTCGGCGGCGGCGGCGGCCACCGCGGCCTCGCGCTCGGCGCCCCGGGCCGGCAGGAAGCCGGCGAAGACGAAGCCATGACCCAGCGTGTCGCCGGCCGCGCTCAGCGCTGCCAGCGCGCTGCTGGCGCCAGGCAGCGGCACCACCGGGTGGCCGGCGGCGGCCGCGGCGGCGA
>CAIKLM010000180.1 GCA_903828235.1 uncultured beta proteobacterium
CCGCCGCCGCGCGGGCGCGGACGGCGGCCGGCGCGCTCATCGGACGACCCTCGGCGCTCATGGCCGCCTCCCGGCCGCCGGCGGCACCACGCTCACCTGGCCGCCCGCGAACTCGGCGGCGTGGCCGCTGGCGCGCAGGCGCTGCTGGAACTGCCGCCACTGCGCGTCGCCCCAGGCGGGCACGGCCAGCGTCAGGCGGCCGGGCTCGAAGCGCAGCGACGGCGCCGGGCCCACGCCATCGGGCCAGGCGCCGGCGGCGGCGGCCAGCAGGGCCTCGAAGTCGCCAGGGCCGGCACGGCCGGCGCGGCCCCGCAACAGGTCGGTCTCGCGCTGCATCTGCAGCGGCGCGTCGAGCACCACGGGCACGCCCGGGTGGGCCTGCCGCAGCAGCGTCACCATCTGCGCCTTGCGCGACTCGATCTGCTGGCGCTGCTGCCAGGCGTGGGCGTTCAGGCCCAGCAGCTGCACGGCCAGCAGCGCCGCCAGGCCCCAGCGCACGGGCCGCCAGGGCGGACTGGCGAGCACGCGCCAGCCCTCGCGCAGGGCGCGCGTGCCGCGGCGCCGCGGCGCCAGCTCGAACTGCCGCAGGTTGCTGCCGCGCTCGGCGGCAGCGCGCAGCCGCTCGGCGTCGGGCAGCACGGTCACGGGCTGGCCCAGCCAGCGTTCGGCGGCGGCGGCGGCGGCGGGCGTGGCCGTCCAGGCGGTGCCGGCCGGGTCGCCAACCAGCGCACGGGCCAGGCTGCCGTCGAGCGCCAGCTCGGCCACGCCGTCGGGCCCCGACAGCGTCAGCCGCAGCGGCGCGGTGTCGGTCTCGTCGCCGGGGTCGGCCTGGTGGAAGTGGCCCCGGCGCGTCGCGGCCGGCTCGGTGGCCTCCACGGGCTCGGCCGCCGCCACCACGCGGTCGATGCCCTGCGCCCCGGCGTCACCGGCCTCCAGCGCCGCCAGGGCCGCGGCCAGGCGCGCGCGGTCGGTGACGGCCACCCAGCCGCTGCGCCCGGGCGCGGCGCCCTCGGCCAGCGCCAGGTGCAGCGCCTCGGTGTCGTCGAGCAGGGCGTCCTCCAGCACGCCGGCCAGCGCCGCGCTCAGCCGCGCCGCCGGCGCCTTGGGCAGGTCGAGGCGGTGCCAGGCCACGTCGGCCGCCGCCAGCACCAGCACGCGCCGGTCGGCCCGCGGCAGCAGGGCCGGCGCCGCCTGGCCCGCGTGCAGCACCAGGCCGGCGTCGTCGGCCAGCCAGAACGGCCACTCGGCCGGCAGCGCCGCCGCGGCGGCCGGCTCCTCGCCCGCACCGCGGCCGGCGAGGCGCTGTCGAGGAGGCAGCTGGACGACGAGCAGCGACATGCGTTCGGGTCGGTGGGTGGCGGTCGGCGGCGTATTGTGGCGGGCCGGGGCTGCGGCTTCGTGGCGTCAGGGCGCGGGCAGTGCAAAGCTGCGCTTCTCGCGCTGCAGCACCTCGACGTTGCCGTCGCGCCGCAGCAGCAGCGAGCGTTCCTCGAGCACGCGCTGCTCCAGGCGCAGCCGGCCGGCGACGTGGAAGTGCTGCGAGTTGACGGCCAGGCGCTGCGCGTTGGGCTCCTGGCCCTGCGGCAGCAGCGACTGCAGCTCGGCCAGCGAGCGGAACGGCTGGCGCTGGCGCTGCTGCACGATGCGCTCGGCGCCGCCGAGATCCAGCCCCTCGACGACGGCGGCCAGCACCTCGCGCGGCGCGGTGTTCACGTTCACGGGCGTAGGCTGGGGCAGCAGGTCGGCGTAGGGCGCCAGGCGCGCCAGCGTGGCCTCGTCGATGCCGAACCACGCCAGCTCGCGCCAGCGCGTGGGCCGCAGCGCCACCACCGCCTGGCCCGAGGCCGCGGGCCCCAGCGCGGAGCCGCGCAGCGCGTCCACCAGCCGCGCCGCGGCGTCGGCCGGCGCCCCGGCCAGCTCCACCAGCCGCACGAGCGCCGCCAGCTGCGCGGCGTCGACCTGCCCCGTGGCATCGACCACGCCGCGCAGGTTGAAGCGCGACTGCGCGTCCTCGATGGCGCCGGAGATGAAGGCCTCGGGCCCGCCGTCGGCGTTGTTGTCGCGGTCGGCAGCCAGGAACGACGACAGCCGCGCCTCGGCCAGCGGCTGCGCCCAGGGCTCGTCGAGCGAGTCCACCGCGCCGCCGCCGCGGCGCGCGGCGCGCTCGTCCTCGCGCAGGATCAGGCGCGCCCAGTCCAGCGCCCCGTTGAGGATCCAGGCGCTCTGCGCCCGCGCCCGCTCGGCGCCCTCGATGGCCACCGCGCGCTCCTGCTGCCACGCCATGGCCGCGGCGGCGGCGGTGATCAGCGCCACGACGATCATCGCCAGCAGCAGCGCGACGCCGCGCTGGCGGCGCACCGGGGCGGGGCGGGGCGGCGGCCTCATGGCGCGGTGGGGCCGAGGGCGATGTCGCGCGTGAGCGTGCGCCCGTCGAGCGTGACGACGATGCGCACCGCGCCCGGCAGCTGCTGGCGCAGCCCCGGCACCGGGCCCGCCGGGGGCCGGGCGTCGCCGCCGGGGGGGTTGCCCGCGCCTGCGCCCGAGGGCGGCACCGGCGGCGGCACGGCGGACTGGGCGACATTGCCCGTGCTCTGCGCGTTGGCCCAGTTGCCGTCGTAGAAGAAGTACACCTGCCAGCCCTCGGCGGGCTCGGCCAGCGTGACCTGCCCGGGCTCGGTGCCCAGCAACTGCTGCGATGCCAGCCAGCCCTGCTGCAGCGCCTCGGCGCGCGTGAAGGCGGGCGAGGCCCAGCGCTGCCAGCGGCCGCTGCGCACCGCCCAGGCCACGACAACGACGCCGGCATCGCCGCGCCGCGTGAGGCGCACGGTCTGGCCGTCGAACTGCAGCGCCGGGGCCACGCCGGTGTCGGCCACGGCCTGCAGGTCCTGCTCCCACTGCGTCAGCACGGTGGCCAGGCGGCCGGCGCGCTCGACGGCGCCGCGGCTGGCCTCGCGCGCCTTGAGCACCGACTCCAGCCCCTGCCAGGCCATGAGCGTCAGCAAGGCCATGGCGAACAGCGCCACCAGCACCTCCACGAGCGTGAAGCCGCGCGCGCGCGACGCAGGCGTGTTCGGCGTCATGGCCGCGGCAGCACGGTCGACAGCGTCACGAGCGGGCGGCCCTGCTCGTCGGCCACCTCGGCGTCGACGCGCCGGAACCCGGGGTTGGGCGTGGGGCGCGTGCGCAGCGTGCCCCGGAAGCTGCGGCCCAGCTGCTCGCACGCGAAGTCGCTGTCGCCCACGCCGGGAAAGGCGCGCCGCAGCCGCAGCTCGGTGAGCTGGTTGTCGGCGCACCACTGCGCGGCCACCACGTCCTCGAGCCGGCGCGCGTTGTCGGTGAGTGCGTCGGCCGCGCGCAGCCCGGCGGCCAGGCCCAGCGCCACCACGGCCAGCGCGACCAGCACCTCCAGCAGCGTGAAGCCGGCGCCGCGGCGGGCCGTCATGGCACGGCCTCCGGCGGCACGACGCCGAAGGGCGCCAGGCCGTCGCTGGCCAGTTCCAGCCGCTGCGAACCCAGCGACAGGCGCACGCGCTGCGGCGGCAGGATGGCCTCCGGGCCCAGCACCAGCCGCGGCGCGCCCACCACCTGGGCCTCGGTGCGCGCGTCGAGCCAGCGGGTGGGCAGCGGCAGGCTGCGCGGCAGGCCGACGAAACGGAACTGCAGCGGCTGGCCCGCGGCGTCGGTGGCCGGCTCGTCGCCGCGGCGCGGCTGCCAGTACACCGGGGCCCCGGACACGCGCGACTCGGCGCGCGCGGTCTCGATCAACGCCGCCAGGCGCTCGGCCTCCTCCTCGAGGCGGGCGCGCTCGCCGTCGGGCAGCGCCAGCGCCACCAGCCCGAGGCCGACGGCCACGATGGCCAGCACGATGAGCAGCTCCACCAGGGTGAAGCCGGCGGCGCGCCGCGGGCGCCGTGGCAGGCGGGATGCGGGGCCGCGGCTACTGCCAGGAGCCGATTTCGGCATCCTTGCCCTCGCCGCCCGCCTGGCCGTCGGCGCCGAAGCTGAAGACGTCGATCTCGCCGCGCACGCCGGGGTTCAGGTACTGGTACGGGCGGCCCCAGGGGTCGGTCGGCAGCTTGTCGAGATAGGGCTTCCAGTTCGGCGGCACGGCGCCGGTGGTGGGCCGTGTCACCAGGGCCGCCAGGCCCTGCTCGGTGCTGGGGTAGCGCTGGTTGTCGAGCCGGTAGCGCTTGAGCGCCTGCACCAGCGTGTTGATGTCGGTGCGCGCCGCCGTGGTTCGCGCGTCGTCGAGGCTGGAAAACAGGTTGGGCACGATCAGCGCGCCCAGCACGCCGATGATCACCAGCACCACCAGCAGCTCGATGAGCGTAAAGCCGCGCGTGCGCCGGCTGCGCCGGGGCAGGCCCGGCAGGCATGCCGCGGTCGGGGTTGGCAGGGCAAGAGGCATGGCAGCGGGGGGTGGCGAGGTCCTGGCGCATGATAATCGGCACATGTCGGCACGCTGGATGACGGTCGTGGTGTGGGCGCTGGCCGCGGCCGCGGCCGTGGCCTGGGGGCTGCGCGTGTTCGTGCAGCCGGCGCCGGTGCCCGCCGGCGCGCTGGTGGCCGACGCGACGCCGCTGCTGCAGGCCGACCTCACCCGGCTGCTCGGCGCCGACCCGCCCCCGGCGTCCACCGCCGCCCCCGAGGCCGCCGCGCCGCCGCCGTCCGCTCGTTTTGCGCTGCTGGGCGTGGTCGCCCCGCGCAGCGCCACCGGCCAGGCCCGCAGCACCCGTGAAGGCGTGGCCCTGATCGCCGTCGACGACCGTCCGGCGCGGGCCTTCCGCGTTGGCGCCCGGATCGAGGGCGACACGGTGCTGCAGTCGGTGAGCGCCCGCGGTGCCGAACTCGGCCCGCGGGGTGGGCCCGTGCAGGTGGCGCTGCAGCTGCCGCCACTGCCCGCGGCGGCCACCGGCACGCTGCCCGCGGCGGCGCCGGCCGAAG
>CAIKLM010000181.1 GCA_903828235.1 uncultured beta proteobacterium
CAGCTACAGGCTCAGAACGAAGCGCCGCGCTGGCCTGGCTAGCCAGGCCAGCGCGAAACCCGAAACGACAAGCAACTGATCAACAACCGGGGGTCAAAACTCGATGTCGTCAGGGGGTCAGTTCTGGATGTCGCTTGACACCTCGAGCTTGCGGTCCTCGTTGCCCGGCTCGCCGGCGTGGTCCTGGCCACGTCGCAGCCCACGCAGGGCGCGAGTCCTGTGGCGCAGGCGCCGTGTGAACCACCATGACCCGGCGACTGGGAGCACCGACACAGCGGCTCCGGGCCGTGGCGCACCGGGGGTCACCCCTTGCTTGACCGTGACGCTTTCGTAACGCCATGCCGAACAGGATGACTCCCCGGCTGCTTGCAGATGAACAGCCGATGCAGGAGCCGACATGCACCACCGCCGCTTGACCTTGTTTCGCGCCTTCGCTGCGCTGCTCACTGCGGCGGCGCTCGCCGCCTGCGGTGGATCAGACGGCCCGACTCCGGAGTCGCCGGGCTCGGGCCCCAGCTCACCCGGCCCGGTGACCCGGGTCGAGATCAGCCCCGCCGGTGGCCTGCTCGTCGACACCGCCGAGCGGCGCAGCATCACCGTCAAGGCCTTCGACGCGAATGGTGCCGAGGTGCCTGTGGCCGCGGCCGACGTGAGCCTGACCTCGTCGGACGCTGCCGGCATCGAGGTCAGCCGCGCGGGCAGCGGTTTCGAGGTGCGCGCCGCCGTCCTGCCGCGCTCGGCGGTGGTGACCGCGAGTGTGGGCACGGTGAGCTCGAAGCCCGCCGTCTTCTACGCTGCGCGGCCTGCGGTCGGCGCCCTCGCCGTGACGGATGCGCAGGTGCACGGCGCGCCGGCGGCCGTGGACCCGGCCGCCCCGCGCGGCTTGGGCTTCCGGTACCTCGTCACGCTGTCGGGCGTGGGCAGCCCCGCGGTCGGCACCGTCATCCTCGGCACCGGCGTGCAGCCGGTCGGCGGGCGCGTCGTCAGCGCCAGCGCGAACGCCGCGGACGCCACACGCACCGACGTGGTCCTGGAACTGGTGCACCTGGGTGCACTGTTCAATGCACTGTCCGTGGATCTGGCGTTCTCGCAGGCGGACATGAAGCGTATGTTCGTGCCGGCAGTCGGCGTGAAGACGGCCAGCAGCGCCGGCCGCAAGACCGTCCAGCGCCTGGGCGGCGCAAGCTGCCAGGGTGACGCGCCGGCGCTGGCCGCGCTCAGCGGCGAGCTGGAGTTGACTGTCGATCCGAACGTGAGCGGGGTCTTCGTCCTGCAGGTGGCCAATGGCGCGGTGAGCAAGGCCCGCGTGGCCGTGAACGGGGGCCTCGAAGTCTCGGGCAGGGCTGTCATGAACCTCGGCGCCGCCGTCTCCGGGGGCGTGAGCTGCAAGTTGCGCTTCGGCGCGATCCCGATCCCGATCACCGGCGCGCTGTCGACGCTGATCGCGCCGCTGGTGCCGCTGGAAGGCAAAGCCGAACTGGGCGCGCTGGTGCAGGTCAACGTGTTCACTCTCAGCGTGCAGATCAAGCAGTCGGCGCAGGTGGGCTTCGGCTTCGACTACGACGTCAGCCGCCCGGTCGCCGACCAGATGCAGGCCATCAAGGTGCTGAACGTGCCCGACCCCGAGGTCACCCGCAACGTCTCGTTTCCCACGGCGGCCAGCCTGCGCGTCAAGGCCACGGCCTTCGTCGGGTTGTCTTCGGGGCTGTCGCTGGGCGGCGTGCTGGGCAGCCTGGAGCTGGTGGAGGTCTACGCCGGCCCCGAGTTCGAAACCAAGTTCGGCGGCAGCTACGACGTCGCCACCGATGCCGTCTACACCTCGGAGTACGAGCTCAAGGTCAAGGCCGGCGTCGGGCCGGGTGAACACGTGACCAGGGCGATCGAACTCATCTTCGGCTCGGCGAAGGCGATCGACCTGAACTTCAAGTTCGAGAAGTCGGTCGCCAAGACACCCACTGCAGCGTCGATCACGACCGCAAAGTCCACCTTCGCCGCGGGCGAGAACGTGGTCTTCGAGGTCGAACTGAACCCGGCCAGCATCAACTTTCCCCTGGTGGGCTACAACGTCACGGAGGTGCGCATCTACCGCCTGCGGCATGGCGGCTTCGGCTCCAGCGCGCAGCAGGTGACGTCGGTGTCGGCTGTCGAGGGCCAGACCAGGTTCCAGCTGCCCTGGACGGCCGACGCGGCCGGCAAGGTGCAGGACGACATCACCGGCAAGCCCAACTTCTATGCCTTCGTCGTCGACAAGCCGCTGGCGCTGGTGAGTGGCTTCTTCCCCTTCGAGCTGGGAGCGGTTAGCGCGCAGGACGTGGGTGCGCAGGGGCTGATCGCCGGTGGCGGCACGCATTCGCTGGCCATCGACGGCGCCGGCCGGGTGGCGTCGTGGGGCACCGACTTGGGCGGCGCGTTGGGGCGTGCCAACCTGTCCAACCTACCCAACTTCGTGGACGGCCTGCCGGCCGGCGTCAAGGCCAAGGCGGTGGCCGCTGGCGCCTGGCATTCGGTGGCCGTCCTGGAGAACGGCAAGGTGTACGCCTGGGGATTCGGCGGTACCGTGGGGCGAGCCACCGGGTTCGGCGGCCAGGCCGAAGTGCCGACTGCCCAGGAAGTGTTCATCGACCGCGGCGTCATCGCCACCGCCGTTGCCACGCGTTACCGCCACACGTTGGTGCTCACCAGCACCGGAGCCGTTTGGGGCTTCGGGCCCAACCGAGAAGGGGCGCTGGGACCCTACTCCTCCTTCCTTGACGGCTATGTGGTCGGCATCGCCATCGACCAAGTGAAGGCGATCGCCGCCGGGGAAGTGCACTCGCTGGCGTTGCGCACCGACGGCACCGTCTGGGCCTGGGGCTATGACGGCGCTGGCCAGGTCTCCGCAGGCGGCAGCACGCCAACGCCCACGCAGGTGGCCGGGCTGCCGCCGATCAAGGCGATTGCTGCGTCGAGAGACGGATCGTTCGCGCTCGACGAGGCCGGCAACGTCTGGAGCTGGGGCGCTGCTGGCATGCTTGGCCGCCCGGGCAGTTCCGCGCCGGCCAGGATCGACAGCCTGTCCGGCGTCAAGGCCATCAGCGCCGGCAACCACACCGCTTACGCACTGATGAGCGACGGCACGGTCAAGGCCTGGGGTGACAACCTCTATGGGCGCGTCGGGGTCGCCAGCGCAGATGGCATGCCGGCCACGATCCCCGGCCTGACCGGCGTGGTCGAAGTCAACGGCGCCGAGTACCACGGCATGGCGCTCACAAGCAGCGGCGCGGTCTATACCTGGGGCCGCAACGAACTTAAGGTGCTGAACGGCACCGACACGCCGTTCCAGAGCGACGCCCCGATCCTGAGCGGGTTCTTCCGCTGAACACTGCCCCGGCGCGCGCCGCGAAGCGGGCGCCGGCCGAGCAGAGAACGATGTTCGAGCCACTGTCCCATCGCCGCTGGGCCATGGCTGGGTTGCTGGGGGGCAAGGGGGCCCGGCGTGGCGCTGGATGGCGGCCACCGGCGTTTGCGCCCAGGCCCCCGACTGACGGCCTCCCCTGCCGAGCCGGTGACGGGCGACCGAGCCACACAGGCTTCAACGTATCGACATCGCCCGCCGCCGCGAGCCTGCGTTCCCGGCCCCGCATGCCCAAGCCTGCCGATCGCCCGCACCCTGATCCCACCGCCTCCAACGCCGTGGGTGCGAATGCGCACCTGGTGCAGCATGGCGATCCGCACGTGCTGCCCGCCGACCTGCGGCGCCAATGACCCAGCGCCGGCGCTCTTCACCGAAGACCTGCAAGCCGGCCGGCACGCGCCCGCGGTAGCGGCGGGCGTTGGCGGGGCCGCGGCCTGAGGCCACACCCCCCGAGCACGGGGTGTCTAGCGCCGGGAACGCATTGCGCTCCTCGCGTGACGCTTGCGTGACGCACCGCCTCGAAACATGAGGGCATCGCCGTCCGCAGATGTGTGGCGGTTGAAGGAGCTGGTACGAACCACCGACGCTTTCCCCTCTTTTGTACCCTCGCCGCACTGTCACTTGCCTTCGGCGCGATCTACAACGTCGTCGTCTACAGCCCGGGCGGCGTGGCCATCGGCAACGGCGCGGTGCTGACGGTGAGCGCCGGCGCCGCCGTGCCCATCATCACGCAGGACGTGGCCGATGTGACTGCGCCCGAAGGCGGCACCGCCACCTTCAGCGTCGTGGCCAGCGCCAACGGGCCGTTGTTCCACTACTGGACACGCATCGGTGCGCCAACGACGCCACTCGGCGGCAGCACCTTCGACATCGGCCCGCTCCAGGCCAGCGACGACGGTGCCACGGTGCGCGTGATCGTCTGCAACGGACCCATCGCCAACAACCGCTGCACCACCAGCCGCGACGCCAGGCTGACCGTCACCCCGGCCGTGCCCGCCAACGCCCTGACCGCCACGCAGATCGTCGCCGGCCAGGAATGGAGCCTGGTGCTGCGGCCCGACCGCACGGTGTGGGGCTGGGGCTCGGTGCACCGTGCCAACGCCACGGTGCAGTACGCCAACCCGACACTCCCAGCGGCGCTGCGCCCGGTGCGCATGTACCCGGCGGTGCCGACCGACGTGCGTGCCATCAGCGGCTGGTCCTACAGCTTCTGGGCCCTGAAGGGCGAGCCCGGCACCACCGGCAGCCGCGTGCTGCACTGGGGCCGCGCGACCGCCGGCTCCGACGGCCGCGGCGGCGACGGCAACGGCAGCCTGGGCAGCTCGATCGCGCCGCGCGACAACGAAGCCGCGCCGGTGGAAGTGCTGGAGCGCGTGAACAACGTGCCGCAGCCGGTGGACCGGGTGTGCGCCATCGCCGGCGGCGGCGAGCAGCTGGCGATGATCCTCGCCATCAACAGTGCCGGCAACACCACCAACTGCAACCCCGGCTCGGCCAAGACGGTGTGGTTCGTCGGCTCCCTGCTCTCGCGCTCGGGCGAGTCCACCGGGATGGCGTTCCCCATGCCCGGCCTGCCGACCGATTCACCGCCGGCGGTGATCTTCACAGGCCAGACGACCTCGGGCTCACCGGGCCTGGCCATTGCGCTGGAGGACGGCCGCGCCTACGGCCTGGGCGCCAACCCGTACGGGGGCTTCGGTGTCGCGGCGTCCGGCAGGGGCGCCGTGGGCGACCTCAGCGGCCCGCTGCTGCTGCCCTCCACCTGGGGCAACGCGCGCGGCTTCGGCATGAGCGTCTACTACGCGCTGTTCGTGCTGCGCGCCGATGGCAACGGCGAGCTGGGCCTGGGCAGCGTGGTCGGCGGCAGCACCCTCGGCCCGGTGGCCGTGAAGGCCGAGACCTGCGCGAGCCTGCCCTGCGCCGATTCGCTCACCGGCGTCACGGCGCTGGCCAGCGGCAACGGTGCTGCCACATTGGCGCTGAAGAACGGGCAGATCCTGGGGTGGGGCAGCCGCGGCAGCGGCCTGCTCGGGCCGGTGGCCAGCGGGGGCCAGCCCTTCCCGCGCGCGGTGGCCTCCCCGGGGTTGAGCGGCTTGACCGCGCTTTCGGCCAGCAACCTGCACGCCCTCGTCATCGGCCCCGGCAACGTGGTCTACGCCTGGGGCAGTGGCTTGCGCGGGGCGCTGGGCGACGGCATCGATCGCAGTTCGCGCACCCCGCCGGGCATGGTGTCGGTGCCCTGACCTGACCCCATCGACATGGAGCGCTCGCTATTCGCCAGCAGCGCGCTTCGGCGCCGATGCGCGATCATTCGGCCATGCCAGTGAATCCGACGCGCGCGTTGCGTGTTTGCCTGTATGGCGACGCTGCGGTCACGCTGCCCGATGGCCGCAGCGTGGCCCTGGAGCGACGCGCCGCCGCCGTGTGCGCGCTGGCCGCGCTGGAGCCCGGCTGCACGCGCGAGCGCGCTTCGCTGTGGCTGTGGCCCGACTCCGACGACCCGCGGCGCAACTTGCGCCAGCAACTGCTGCGCTTCCGCAAGGGCCTGGGCGCGCCGCTCCTGGCCGAGGGCGACCTGCTGGCTCTGGCCCCCGGCGTGCGGGTCGCAGCCGCCAAAGCGGGTGCGCCGCTGCTGGGCTCGCTGAAGTTCGACGACAGCCCCGAGTTCGACGCGTGGCTTGCCGCGCGGCGCAGCAGCCAGCACACCGGGCAGACGGCGCAGTTGCGCGAACGCATCGCCCGTGCCGAGAACGAAGGCGACCTCGACGCCGCGCTGGGCGCAGCGCAGGAGTTGTTGTCCGCCGACCCCGACGCCGAGGCCGCGCACCGCGAAGTGATGCGCCTGCACTACCTGCGCGGCGACAGCGCCGCGGGCCTGGCCGTGCACGATCGGCTGGTGCGCCACCTGGCGCATGTCCACCATGCGCGGCCGCATGCCGACACCGAGGCGCTGGCCCGTGCGCTGCGCGAGTCGTCCGCGCCGCTGCATGCCGCGCCGCGTGCCACGCGGCCCACCCTGCAGCGCCCGCCGCGGCTGATCGGCCGTGCGAGCGAGCTCGCCGCGGTGCACGACGGCTGGGCGGCCGGCGCCGTGGTGCTGCTGCTGGGCGAGGCCGGCATGGGCAAGTCGCGGCTCATCGCCGAGACCGCGCGCTCGCGGCGACTGGCCGTGGTGCAGGGCCGGCCCGGCGACGCGGGCATTCCGTACGCCACGCTGGCGCGGCTGCTGCGCGAGGCCCTGGCCCGCACAGCGCACGACATCGCCCCCGACCAGCAGCGCGAGCTGGCCCGGGTGCTGCCCGAGCTTGCCCCCGCCGTGCCTCTGCCCGCCGACGGCCAGCGGCTGGTGCTGCAGAACGCGGTGCGAAGGGTGCTGTCGGGCGCATCGCTGGAGGTGGTCGCCGTCGACGACCTGCACTTCGCCGATGACGCCAGCATCGAGATGCTGCTGGCCCTGGCGGGCGACGTCGATCCGCGTGGGCCGCAATGGCTGTTCGCGCAACGGCCGGCCGAAGGCGGTGCGGCAGCGGCCGTGCTGCATGACACGCTGCGAGAGGCCGGCACGCTGCACAGCGTGCTGCTTCAGCCGCTGGACGAGCCGGCGCTGGCGGCGCTGATCGATTCGCTGGGCCTGCAGGGCATCGACAGCGCGGCACTGGCCCCGCAGCTGTTGCGCCACACCGGCGGCAACCCGCTGTATGCGCTGGAGACGCTCAAGCAGGCGCTCGCCGCCGACGGTCTGCGGCGGGGTGAACTGCCCCGTCCGGTGAGCGTGGGCGGCCTGATCGAGCGGCGCATCCGCCAGCTCTCCGAGCGCGCGCTGGCGCTGGCCCGCGTGGCCGCCATCGCCGGGGTCGATTTCGGCGTGGCGCTGGCCGAAGACGTGATGGGCCTGCGCGCGGTGGAGTTCACCAGCGCGTTTGGCGAGCTCGAGTCCGCCGGGGTGCTGCGCGACGAGGCCTTCGCCCACGACCTGGTCTGCGACGCGGTGCTGCGCTCGATTCCGCCGCCGATCGCACGCCACCTGCACGGCGCCGTGGCCGCCCACCTCGGCCGCCATGAGGGCATGCCGGCGCGCGTGGCCGCGCACTGGCTGGCCGCGCAGGCACATCGCGACGCGCTGCCCTGGCTGGGCCGCGCCGCGCAGCAGGCGCGCACCGGCCTGCGGCGGCGCGAAGAGCTGCAGTTCCTGCTGACCCAGGCGGGGATCGAAGAGCGCCTGGGCGAGCGTGCGGCCGCGTTCGAGACCATCAAGCTGGCCTATGCGGCGCAGCACGCCGTGGACCACGGCGATGCCGGCCTGCAGCCGATCTTCGAGGCGCTGCAGCGGCTGGCGCTGACGCCGCAGCAGCGCATCGACATCGACAACATGCGTGCCGGCGACTTCATCAACGAAGGCCGCCACGCCGACGCCGAGGCGCTGGCCCGGCGCAGCCTGGCCGATGCGGGACGGCTGGACTACGCGCAGGGCAGCGTGGCGTCGATGTCGACGCTGAGCATGGCACTGAGCATGCAGGGCCGCCTGGCCGAGGCGCTGGCCGTCGTCGAGGAGTTCTGGCCGCTGGTCGAGCGGCTGCCCGACCCCGACCCGGACTTCTTCAACACCCGCGCTGTCCTTCTCGACAACCTCGGCCGGCCGCGCGAAGCCATCCCGCTGCACCGTCAAGCGTTCGAGCTCACGCTGCGCCGCGCCAATTCCGCAGACGCGTTGTCGTCGCTGGGCAATCTGGCGGTGTCGCTGATGGAGTGCGGGCTCATGCGCGGCGCGCAGCGCACGCTGGAGCAGGCCGAGGCCCTGCGGCGCGGCCACGACGCGGGCGACGGCGTGAATCCGGTGATGATGCTCCAGGCCCTGGCCGTGGCGCGCGCGCTGGGCGCCTACGACCAGGCCCTGGCCTGGGCCGACCGGGCGCATGGGTACCTGGCAGCGTCCGGTTCGGCCTACCTGCCACTGGTCGACCTGGGGCGCGCGGCCATCTGGACCGACCTGGGGCAGTTCGCGCGCGCGCAGCAGGCCCTGCCCGAGGCCGGGGCATTGCAGGCCGTGCAGTCGTGGCTGGTGGCGCGGCGCTGGCAGTACGCGGCCCGCCTTGGCGCCGCGCAAGGGCGCAACCCGCTGGAGTGCGCCGAGGCCGCAGCCGCCGCACTGGGCGACGAGAACATCGTCGGCGCGCGCGAATCGGTGACGCTGCAACGGGCCTCGGCGCGGGGCACCGCGGCCGATCTCGACGCGATCTTTGCGGTGGGCGCCGCCGCGCGCGCCGGCGGCCGCGACGGCACCGCGCTGGCCGCCGACCTGCGCGCCGCCGAAGTGGCGGCCGGCCTGGGCATGCTGCACGCCGCCGCGACCCACGCCGAGCGCGCCCGTGCGCTGCTGGCAGCCGACCGCGACAGCGACGAGGCGGTGACGGCCGCTGACCTGTCCGATGCCGAAGGGTGGCTGATGCTCGGCCGCGCCTACGCGGCCGTCGGGCGCGCCGTCGACGCAGCCGACGCCTTTGCGCGCGGCGCGCGCTGGGTGGCCCAGACGGCCCGCAACCACGTCGCGCCCGAGTTCCGCGCCTCTTTCCTGCACCGCAACCCCGTGCACCGCGATCTGCTCGCGGCGGCCGCGCGCGACCAGCTCGCGTGAAGCGCCAGGCACTCGTCGCCACCCGTGCGACGACCGTGCGCCTCGTCCCCGCCGCCAAGACCCATGCGCGAGCGTAAGGCGATGCCTGCGCCCGCTGCCGCCCCCGGGCCGCGCCGGGCCCGCCTGCGACAGGGTCAGTGCCGGACATGGGCGCTGGCCTGCCACGGGCCGCACGGCTCCAAGGCACCGCCTCGCGCGCTCACGTCCGTCGGCCGTCAACCGTAGGGCGCCGGATCAGTTGCTCTGGCGCGCAAGGGCCGACAAGCACCTGGCGAGGGCCGCGCCACAGGGCCGGTCGAAGGTGTCCCGGAGTTGTTGCGACTGGCCTACGTGCCCGCCAATGTTGTTGCCCGCGCGCAGACTGCTTCATCGCGACGGGCTTGCCGGGAAGCGGCCACTCGTCAGTACCGGCACCCGGCCAGGAGCGGCAGTTCGACAAGTTCGGCTTTGCGGCGTAAGGCTATGCAGAGGCCCGCAATCTAGACGCGAGTGCGGAACTCGCGGTCGCGGGTGCTGCGCATACACTCCCGGCCCGATGTCGAAGCTGCGTCGCTACGCTGCCCTGCCCACCTGGTTCGCCCTGCTGGCGATCTGGGCGCTGAGCCTCGTGCCGACGGTCTCGCACCTGCTCGCGGCTGTAGCACCCGACGGCAGCGTGCGGGCCGAGATCTGTACGCCTCAGGGCTTGCGATGGGTGACGCTGGTGGCGACCGATGATTCCGCCGCCGCGGCGGCGAACGCACCCGCCGACTCCCAGGCAGGCGCCCACGGCGACCACTGCCCCTTGTGCCGGCTGCAGCATGACGCCCCGCCCCTGCCGGTGGCGATGGCGCAGCACGAGCCTGCCCCGGGCCCGGCCCTCGTACCGAGCCTCTTCCTGCATGCGCCGCACACGCTGCACGCGTGGCGCAACGCGCAGCCGCGCGGCCCCCCGCTCCTGAGCTGACCCCCTCTTCGCCGGCCCTGCCGCGGCCGCCCTCGGGCGGCGAGCGGCCCGGGCCCGTTCGGGTTTGCGGTCGTCCGCTCGCGCAGCCACGCGCGGTGGCTGGCCGCCAGGAGTTCTTGTCGTGCAACTGTCTATCCAGTCCCGGCCGCCATTCCCCCGGCGGGCCATCGCCTGGGCTTGTGCCCTGTCTTTCGCGTCCGTGGCCCAGGCCCAGGGCGCCGCCACCGGCGAAGCCGCCAGCAGCCGCAGCGCCGGCATCGTCACCGTCACGGCGAGCCGGCTCGGCTCGCTGCCGACGCAGATCCCCACCACCATCGAAGGCATCAGCGGCGCCGAGATCGACGCCACGATCAACGCCACCGACAGCGCCGACGCGCTCAAGTACTTTCCGAGCCTGCTGGTGCGCAAGCGCTACATCGGCGACTACGACCACGCCGTGCTGTCCACACGCGCCAGCGGCACCGGCAACAGCGCGCGCTCGCTGGTGTTTGCCGATGGCATCCTGCTGTCCAACCTGTTGGGCAATGGCGCCAGCTTCACGCCGCGCTGGGGCCTGGTCACGCCCGAGGAGATCGAGCGCGTCGACGTGCTCTACGGCCCGTTCAGCGCCGCCTACCCGGGCAACAGCGTGGGCGCGGTGGTGGACTACGTGACGCGCATGCCCACGCGCTTCGAGGCGCATGCGAAGGTGGCCGGGTTCTCCCAGCGCTACGACGTCTATCGCACCGACCAGCGCTTCGGCGGCGGCCAGGCGACCGCCAGCCTGGGCAGCCGCGTGGGCGACGTCGCGTGGTGGTTCAACGTGAGCCGACAGGACAGCGAGAGCCACCCGCTTGTCTATACCACGCGCACGCCCAGCACCGCCGCGCCCGCCGCCGGCGCCGTGGCCGTGACGGGTGCCGTAGCCGAGAAGAACCGCTTCAACCAGGACTGGCTGCTCATCGGCACCAGCAGCCAAGCCCGCACGGTGCAGGACCACGCCAAGCTCAAGCTGGCCTGGCGGCTGCAGCCCGCGCTGCGCGCCAGCTACACGCTGGGCCTCTGGGACAACACCGTCGAGCGCCAGCCCGAGAGCTTTCTCGAGGACGCCAGCGGCCAGCGCGTGGACATCCGCCCCGACAACTTCACCGCCAGCGTGGGCGGCACGCGCGCCATCAGCATCGACGGCCGCGGCTACACGCTCAGCGCCGCCGACTTCGGCCGCACGCGCGAGCGGCTGCAGCACGTGATGCACGGCCTGTCGCTGCGGCAGGGCACAGGTGGCGTGTTCGACTGGCAGCTCGCGGCAAGCCTCTACGACTACGCCAAGGACGAGGTGCGCACCTGGGCGCCCGTGGCCGCCACGGCGACCACGGCCGCCAACCCGGCCGGTGGCCGCATCACCGACCAGGCCGGCACCGGCTGGTACACCCTGGCCGCCAAGGGCACCTGGCGGCCCTGGGCAGAGGGCGCCGAGGCCGGCCGCCACGTCGTCGAGTTCGGCCTGCAGCGCGACGCCCACCAACTGCGCAGCAAGGTGTCGACCACGAGTGACTGGCTTGCCGGTGCGCCCGCGGCTGGCAACCCGGCCTCGCGCTTTGAGGGCAACACCACGCTCACCAGCCTGTGGGCGCAGGATGCCTGGGCCTTTGCCGCCGACTGGAAGGCGGTGCTGGGCCTGCGCCTGGAGCAGTGGCAGGCCGACCGTGGCCTCACGGCCAACGGTGCGGCGGCGTTCGTCCACCCGACGCGCCGCGAAAGCGCCACCAGCCCCAAGCTGGCCGTAGGCTGGCAGCCGCGCGACGACTGGTCGCTCAAGCTGTCCAGTGGCCGTGCCGTGCGCTTTCCGACCGTGAGTGAGCTGTTCCAGGGCGGCGTCAACGCCAGCACGGGCGCGCTGAGCAACGGCGATCCCAACCTGAAGCCCGAGGTCTCGTGGACCACCGAGCTCAGCAGCGAGTGGGCCTGGCAGCAAGGCGCTACGTTGCGCGCCACGCTGTTCCACGAAGGCACGCGCGACGCGCTGTACAGCCAGACCAACACCACCGTCACGCCCAACGTCACCAACATCCAGAACGTCGACCGCATCCGCACGCAAGGCTTCGAGCTGGCCGCGTCGGGCCGCGACCTGGGCGTGCGCGGGCTGGACTTGAACGGCAGCGTGACCTTCGCCGATTCCATCATCACGGCCAACAGCCGCTTCCCGGCCAGCGTGGGCAAGTGGCAGCCGCGCGTGCCGCGCTGGCGTGCCAACGCCGTGGCGACCTACCGGCCCACCGACACGCTCAGCGGCACGTTGGGTGTGCGCTCTGGCGGCCAGCAGTTCAACAGCCTCGACAACAGCGACCCCAACGGCGCGCGCTACCAGGGTGCGAGCAAGTTCCTCGTCGCCGACCTGCGGCTGCGCTGGCAGGCCACGCGGCAGTGGAGCGCCGCGGTGGGCATCGACAACCTGACGAACGAGCTGTACTGGAACTTCCACCCTTACCCGCTGCGCACGTTCGTGGCGGAGCTGAAATTCGACCTGTGAGGCCACTGATGAAACCTCTGTTCCTGATCACCGTGCTGGCCGCCGCCGCGTTGGCCAGCCCCGCCCGCGCCCACGTGACGCTGGAAGAGCCTGCGGCCATTGCCGGCAAGGGCTACAAGGCCACGCTGCGCGTGGGCCACGGCTGCGAGGGCACGGCCACGCACACGCTGCGGGTGCTCGTTCCGGCAGGCTTTCGCGGCGCCAAGCCCATGCCCAAGCCGGGCTGGGCGCTGGAGACCCGGCGCGCGCCGCTGGCCCAACCCTACGAGAGCCACGGCCGCCGCGTGACGGAAGACGTGGTCGAGATCACCTGGAAGGCGACCAGCCGCGATGCCTGGCTGGCCGATGCGCACTACGACGAGTTCGTGCTGCGAGGCCAGACCCCGGCCCAGCCCGGGCCGATCTGGTTCAAGGTGCAGCAGCTGTGCGAAAAGGGGCAGTGGGACTGGTTCGAGACGCCGGCCGACCCCCAGAGCACCAGCCGCGCCGGCTTGAAGGCGCCCGCTGCGCTGCTGGAAGTGCTGCCCGGCATGGGCGGCGAAGAACACCGCCATTGATCATCCAACCCGTCACCGGGAGCAAGTCCACATGAAGTTGAAGCACACCCTCGCCTTGTCGCTCATCACCTCGACTCTGGCGCTGGCCATCACCCCCAGCCATGCCCAGACGGCAGCCAGCGGGCTGAAGGTCGAAGCCCCCTGGGCCCGCCCCACCGTTCAGGGCCAGGCCGCTGGCGGCGGCTTCCTGCGCATCGTCGGTGGCCCAGCCGCCGACAAGCTGGTGGGTGCCAGCGCCGGCATCGCCGGGCGCGTCGAGCTGCACACCATGAGCATGGACGGCAACGTCATGCGCATGCGCCAGATCGACAGCATCGACGTGCCCGCTGGCAAGACCGTGGAGCTGGCCCCTGGCGGCCTGCACGTGATGTTCATGGACCTGAAGACCCCACTGAAGACCGGCAGCAGCTTCCCACTGACGCTCAAGTTCGAGAGAGCTGGCGCGGTGCAAGTGGACGTGAAGGTGCAGCCTGGGCCTCCGGGCGGTGCCACGGCTGCCAAGCCCGCACACGACCACAAGCACTGACCACTGGGCCCGCGCTCGGCGCGGGCCAGCAAGCTCCTGCGCGCCGAAAGCTCGTTCTAGGCCGCGCTCAGGCAGGACGGCAGGGGCACGTGGCAGTGCGGTGACATTCCCACGCAACCGAGCCTTGGCGCTCGAGACCGCTGGTGGAGCAGCCACAGCGGGCATGAACGCCTTCACCGTGCCGCTGGCGATGGGAATTGGGCCACCGCATCTAACCCGACATCGCACAGCGGGTCGGGCCTGAAGCCTATTCGCGACACCATGCAGCGTCCTGAGTGCTCCCGAAGGCGGCGTCGCAGGCTATCCAGCAGGTGTGTGGCTGGTGATTCGACTGGCTGCTTTGGAGGCACGAACCATGGGCGTCGAGTGACTGCTTGGGGTCGACAGCACGCGGAGGCCAACGCCGTTGGCTTGCCGCAAAGCTGTAGTCGCTCGCGCCGCAGCTTCACAAGCAGGCCAGCCGAGGTGACGTCGGTGGGGTCACGCCCCACCTGCTTGCCGCCGCGGCGTCTCGTGTCGCCTGGCACCGCCAGGCATGAACAGTCCCGAGGACCGATCATGTCCGGGCGGCGTACCCCCGCGGAATCGCCGCCAGCAGCCGCCTGGTGTAGTCCTGCTTGGGCGCGGCCAGGATCTCTTCGGCGCTGGCCTGCTCCACCACCTGGCCGTCCTTCATCACCAGCACCTCGTCGCTGATGAAGCGCACCACCGCCAGGTCGTGGCTGATGAAGACGTAGCTCAGGCCGAACTCGTCCTGCAGGTCCTTCAGCAGGTTCAGCACCTGGGCCTGGACCGACACGTCCAGCGCCGACACCGCCTCGTCGAGCACCAGCACCTCGGGGTTGAGCGTGAGGCAGCGCGCAATCGCCACGCGCTGGCGCTGGCCGCCCGAGAACTCGTGCGGGTACTTGCCGAAGGCGCGGCCGTCCAGGCCCACCTTTTCGAGCAGGGTGCGGGCGCGCTGCTCGCGCTCGGCCAGATCCTTGCCGATGCCGTGGATGGCCATGGGCTCCACCAGCGTCTGGCCGATGGTGAAGCGCGGGTTGAGGCTGGCGTACGGGTTCTGGAACACCACCTGGATGCGCCGGCGCATCACCTGGCGCTCCTTGTCCGACAGCTTCAGCAGGTTCTGGCCGTCGAACAGCACCTCGCCGCTGGTGGGCTCGTGCAGGCGCAGCAGGGTCAGGCCCATGGTCGTCTTGCCGCTGCCGCTTTCGCCCACCACGCCCAGCGTGTGGCCCTTGCGCAGCTGGAAGTTGACGTTCTGCACCGCCTTGAACTCGCGCTTGCCGAACAGGCCCTGCTTCAGCCAGAAGCTCTTGGCCAGGCCGCGCACCTCCAGCACCACGGGGGCGGCGGGGTCCTTGGCCTTGGCGTGCTGCTGGGCGCTGCGGCCGGCGATGTGGTCGTCGATGACCATCAGCCGCGCCGGGTTGCCCTCCAGGCTGGGGCGGCAGGCCAGCAGCGCCTTGGTGTAGGCGTCCTGCGGGCTCTCGAAGATCTGCTTCACGGGGCCGTGCTCGCGGATCTGCCCGTGGCGCATCACCACCACCTTGTCGGCGATCTCGCCCACCAGGCCCAGGTCGTGGCTGATGAACAGCACGCTCATCTGGTGCGAGGCCTTGAGCTTGCCCAGCAGCTCGAGGATCTGGCGCTGGATGGTGACGTCCAGCGCCGTGGTGGGCTCGTCGGCGATCAGCAGCCTGGGCTCGCAGGCCAGCGCCATGGCGATCATCACTCGCTGCTGCTGGCCGCCGGACATCTCGTGCGGGTAGGCCTTCAGGCGGCGCGCCGGCTCGGGGATGCCCACCTCGTTGAGCAACTCCTCGGCGCGCTTCCAGGCCGCGGTCTTCCCCAGGCCCATGTGCTTCATCAGCGGCTCGCAGAGCTGCGAGCCGACGTCGAGCACCGGGTTCAGCGAGCTCATCGGGTCCTGGAAGACGCAGGCGATCTCCTTGCCACGCAGCGTCTGCAGGTCGCGCAGGCCAAAGCCCAGCAGGTCCTGCCCCTTCCAGAGGATGCGGCCGCTGCGCTCGGCGTTGTCGGGCAGCAGGTTCAGCACGCTCATCGCGGTGACGCTCTTGCCCGAGCCCGATTCGCCCACCAGGGCCACGGTCTGGTTGGCGTCGATGTCGAAGGACACGCCCTTCACGGCCTCGGCGCGCACGCCCTTGCCCATGCGGAAGGCGACGCGCAGGTCCTGGATCGAAAGCAGTTGGCTCATCGCGTGCTCACTCCAGGCCGCGCAGCTTGGGGTCGAGCGCATCGCGCAGCGCATCGGCCATCAGCGAAAAGGCCGTCACGAAGACCGCCATGAACAGCGTGGCCGCGGCCAGCTGCCACCAGTGGCCCAGGATCAGCTCGCTCTGCGCCTCGGCCAGCATCGTGCCCCACGACACCTGGTCGACGCGCACGCCCAGGCCCAGGTAGCTCAGGATGACCTCGGCCTTGATGAAGCCCACCGTCAGCAGGCTCATGCGCACCAGCACCACGTGGCTCACGTTGGGCAGGATGTGCTTGAACATGCGGCTCATGCTGCTGGCGCCGATGGCCTCGGCCGAGCGCACGTACTCGCGGCTGCGGTGCTTGATGAACTCGGCGCGCACCTGCCGGTACATGCCCGTCCAGCCGGTGAGCGCCAGGATGATGACGACGCTGCCCACGCCCCGGCCCACCACCGCGGCAAACGCGAAGATCAGCAGGATGTTCGGGATGCTCTCGAAGACGTTGTAGACCCACTCGAGGAAGTCGGAGATCTTGCCGCCGAAGAAGCCGCCGAAGGCGCCCAGCGCCGTGCCGATCAGCGTGGCTGCGATGGCCGCCGCCAGGCCCACCAGCACGCTGATCTCGGTGCCCTTGATGGCCTTGGCCAGCACGTCGCGGCCCAGGCGGTCGCCGCCCAGCGGCAGCGTCTCGGCCTTGGGCACCTCGGCGGTCTGGAACTGCTTGGCGCGCTCCTCCCACTCGGCGTAGCGCGGGGCCAGCGGGTCCACGGCCGAGAGGTCGACGTTGGGGCCCTGGGGCGAGTCGATGGCGCCCGTGGCCTGCTTGGCCGCCGGCCCCATGAAGCTGGGCGGCGCGTTGGGCACGCCGATCTCGGCCTGCCAGTTCTTGGCCACCAGCCCCAGGGCGGCCAGCACGATGAGCACCAGGAACGCCAGGACGACGATCGCGCTGCCCAGGCCCACCTTGTCGGCCCGGAAGCGGCGCCAGGCCGCGGCCCAGACGCCCTCGCTCTTCTGCAGTTCGGTGCCGGCGGCGCCGTCGGCCGACTGCGTGGTGATGTTGGCTGCGGTGTTCATGCCATTTGCTCCATCAGCGCCATCACTTCAGCACGACCCGCGGGTCGGCGACCTTGTAGGCCAGGTCGGTGAGCAGGTTGATGAACATGGTCAGCACGGCCAGGTAGACGGTGACGGCCTGGATGACGGGGAAGTCGCTGCGGTTCACGGCCAGCAGCACCTCGCGGCCGATGCCCGGGATGGAGAAGAACACCTCGATCAGGAAGCTGCCGACGAAGATGCCCGGCAGCAGCAGACCGATGTTGGTGAGGATGGGAATGGTGGCGTTGCGCAGCACGTGGCGGAACAGCACCGTGTTCTCCGTCAGGCCCTTGGCGCGCGCGGTGCGCACGTAGTCCTGGCCCAGCTCGTCGAGGAAGAAGCTGCGGTACAGCCGCGTCTGCGGCGCCAGGCTCACCAGCAGCGCCAGGAACACCGGCAGCGGCACGTACGTGGCCAGGTTGGTCCAGAGGTTGTCGCTCCAGCCCTGCACCGGGAACCAGCCGAGCTGGAAGCCGAACACGTACTGGCCCACGATCACGTAGACCAGGAAGCTGATCGACAGCGCCACGGTGGTGACGACGGTGAGCGTGCGGTCGGTCAGGCTGCCGCGCTTGTAGGCCACGTACATGGCGATCGGGATCGCCAGCACCACCTCGAGGATGAGGATGGGCACCATCACCGTCAGCGTGGCCGGCAGCCGCGTGGCAAACAGGTTGGCGATGCTCTCGTTGGTGGCCCAGCTCTTGCCCCAGTCGAAGGTGACGATCTGCTTGACGAAGATCCACAGCTGGTACCAGATCGGTTCGTCCAGGCCCAGCTGCTGGCGGATGGACTTGATCTGCTCGGGGCTGGCGTTCAGGCCGCCCAGCACCTCGGCCGGGTCGCCCCCGAACCACTTGAACAGGAAGAAGACCAGCAGCACCACGCCCATCAGCGTGGGCACCATCTGCCAGAGGCGCCGTATCAGGTATGCGGCCATTGGACGGGGTTCCAGGGGGTTGCAGGGCCGGGGCGGCGGCGCGCCGCGGGGGACGCGGCCGGCCCGGTGGGCAAGGTGCGCGAGTGTAGGGGGGCGTTCCAGGGGCTCCGGGCGGTGATTTCCCCCCTGGGCCCCGGGGGAACGCCAGCAAACGGCGTGCCGGCGGCGCACTAGACTCGATCGCTCATTCCGCACGCCCCAACCGGCCCGGCGCGTTTGCAAAGCCGCCCCGGGCCGGCTCCCCATGAAGCCCATCGTCAAGACCATCGTCCTGGGGGCGCTGAGCGCCGCCGTGCCGCTCCTGGCGCTGCTGCCGTCCGTGGCGGCGGCCCAGCCGGCCGCCGCGCCCGCGGCCGCCGCGCCGGGCCCGGCCAGGGTGCTGCGCCTGGCCCTGGCCAGCCGCGAGAACAACCTCGATCCGGCCCAGGTCTCCGACGTCATCTCGTCGGCTCTGGTGGCCAGCCTTTTCGACGCCCCGCTCACGTACGACCACCTGGCGCGGCCGGCGAAGCTCAAGCCCAACACCGCCACCTCACTGCCCGAGGTGCACGACGACAACACGCGCTTCGTGTTCCGCATCCGGCCGGGCATCTTCTTCCCCGACCACCCGGCCTTCAAGGGCCAGCGCCGCGAGCTCGTGGCCGAGGACTACGTCTACTCGATCAAGCGCTACTACGACCCGGCCTCGCGCAGCCCGACGCTGTTCCACTACGAGAACGCCGGCCTGCTGGGCCTGAGCGAGCTGCGCAAGAAGGCCATCGCCGACAAGAAGCCCTTCGACTACGACACCCCGGTGGACGGCCTGCGCACGCTGGACCGCTACAGCTTCGAGATCCGCACCGCGCGCCCGGCGCCGCGGCTGCCCTACGTGTTGGCCAACCCGGCCATCGCCGGCGCGCTGGCGCGCGAGGTGGTGGAGCTGGACCGCAGCACCATCGGCGAGCGCCCGGTGGGCACCGGCCCGTTCCGCGTCGCGGCCTGGACCCGCGGCACGCGCCTGGTGCTGGAGCGCAACGCGAACCAGGAATGGCGCCGCTACGACGCCGAGCCCAACCCCGACGACGCCGCCGGCCAGGCGCTGGCGGCCAAGTTCCGGGGTCGCGGCCTGCCCATGCTCGACCGCGTGGAGATCACCATCGTCGAAGAAGCGCAGCCGCGCTGGCTGAGCTTCCTGAACCGCCAGATCGACATGGTGCAGCTGCCCAACGAGTTCGTGAACCTGGCCGCGCCCAACGGCAAGGTGGCGCCCAACCTGGCCAAGGACGGCATCCGGTTGCACCAGGAGGTGGCCGTCAGCACCTTCTACACCTACTTCGGGATGGAGAACCCCATCGTCGGCGGCTACACGCCCGACAAGGTGGCGCTGCGCCGCGCCATCGCGCTGGCTTACGACGCGCAGCGCGAGATCCGGCTGCTGCGCCGCGGCCAGGGCGTGGTGCCGCAGACCATCCTGCCGCCGGGCATCCCCAGCTACGACCCCGCGCTGCGCACCGAGATGAGCCAGCACTCGCTGCCGCGCGCCAAGGCGCTGCTCGACCTGTTCGGCTATGTCGACAAGAACGGCGACGGCTGGCGCGACATGCCCGACGGCAGCCCGCTGCTCATCAAGCACCGCACCGAGACCTCGCAGTTCAACCGCGAGCTGCAGCAGCTGTGGCAGAAGACGCTCACCTCGCTGAACATCCGCGGCGAGTACTCGCAGGCGCAGTGGCAGGAGAACATCAAGGCCAGCCGCGCCGGCCAGCTGATGATGTGGAGCACCGGCTGGGTGGCGGCGCTGCCCGACGCCAGCTACTTCACCGACGTGATGTACGGCCCGAACAAGGGCCAGAGCAACCACGCGCGCTTCAACCTCCCCGAGTTCAACGCGCTGCACGAGAAGCAGCGCGCCATGCCCGACGGGCCCGAGCGCTTCGAGCTGGTGCACCGGGCGCTGAAGCTGGGCGTGGCCTACATGCCCATGAAGGCCACCGCGCACCCGGTGAACAGCTGGCTCACGCACGCCGGCGTGGTGGGCTACGTGCCGCACCCGTTCGTGCGCGACTACTGGCGCTACATGGACATGGAAGGCTCCGCCGCCGCGCCCTGATCGCCCCCACCCGCAAGAGAGCACACGCCATGAAGCGCCGCGACACCCTGGCCCTGGCCGCCGCTGCCGGCATCGGCAGCCTGGCCCACCCGCTGGCGCTGGCCAGCGCCCCGGCCGGCGCGCCGCGCGTGCTGCGCACCGCCTTCCCGGTGGCCGAGACCGGCTTCGACCCGGCCCAGGTGTCGGACATCTACTCGCGCATCATCACCGCCAGCATCTTCGAGGCGCTGTACGGCTACGACCACCTGGCGCGGCCCGCGAAGATCGTGCCCGTCATCGCCGAGGGCATGCCCGAGGTGGCCGACGAATGGCGCGAGTACACCATCCGCATCAAGCCCGGCATCTTCTTCGCCGACGACCCAGCCTTCAAGGGCCAGCGCCGCGAACTGGTGGCGCAGGACTACGTCTACGCCATCCTGCGCTTCGCCGACCCGGCCACCAAGAGCCCGCTGTTCTCCAGCGTGCAGAACTGGGGCATCGTGGGCCTGGACGAGCGCCGCAAGCAGGCCATCGACGCCAAGAAACCCTTCGACTACGACACCCCGCTGGAGGGCCTGCGCGCGCTGGACCGCACCACGCTGCGCTTCCGCCTGAAGGAGACGCGCCCGCGCTTCGTCGAGAGCCTGTGCGTGGGCGACCTGTACGGCGCCGTGGCGCGCGAGGTGGTGGAGTTCTACGGCGACAAGATCATGGAGCACCCGGTGGGCACGGGGCCCTTCCGGCTGGGCGCGTGGCGGCGCTCCTCGCGCATCGTGCTCGAGCGCAACCCCGCCTACCGCAAGGTGCTGTGGCAGGCCACGCCCGCCGCGGGCGACGCCGAGGGGCAGGCCATCGCCAAGAAGCTCGCCGGCCGGCCGCTGCCGCTGCTGGACCGCGTCGAGATCGACATCATCGAGACCGCGCAGCCGCGCTGGCTGGCCTTCCTGAACGGCCAGCACGACCTGATCGAGCGCATGCCGGCGGAGTTCATCGACCTCGCCATGCCCGGCGGCAAGACGGCGCCGCACCTGGCCAAGCGCGGCATCCGCGGCGTGCGCACGCTCACCTCCGACATCACCTTCCTGTACTTCAACATGGAAGACCCGGTGGTGGGCGGCCTGGCGCCCGAGCGCGTGGCGCTGCGCCGCGCCATCAGCCTGGCCACCGACACCGGGCGCGAGATCCGCACGCTGCGCAAGAACATGGCCATCCCGGCGCAGAGCCCGGTGGCGCCCAACCTGACGGGCTACGACCCGGCCTTCAAGAGCGAGATGAGCACCTACGACCCGGCGCGCGCCCGGGCGCTGCTCGACCTGTACGGCTGGACCGACCGCAACGGCGACGGCTGGCGCGAGCAGCCCGACGGCAAGCCGCTGGTGCTGCAGATCGCCACGCAGCCCGACCAGACCAGCCGCGACCTCGACGAGCTGCGCCAGAAGAATCTGCAGGCCGTCGGCATCCGTGTCGAGTTCAAGCCCGCCAAGTGGCCCGAGAACCTGAAGGCCGGCCGCGCCGGCAAGCTGCAGGTGTGGGCCCTGGCCTCGCTGGCGTCGGCGCCCGACGGGCAGGACATCTTCGCCCGCTACTACGGCCCGCAGAGCGGGCTGCAGAACATCGCGCGCTTCAAGCTGCCCGAGCTCGACCGCATCTACGACCAGATGTCGCGCCTGCCCGACGGCCCCGAGCGGCTGGCGCTGTTCGAGCAGGCCAAGAAGCTGGTCGTGGCCTACATGCCCTACAAGCTGGGCGTGCACCGCTACGTGGCCGACCTGATGACCGACCGCGTGGTGGGCTACCGGCGGCCGCTGTTCTGGCTGAACTGGTACCACCTGGTCGACGTGCTGCCGGGCGGCGACAGCCCCGCCTGAGCATGCCGACGCTGCAGCGCCGACCGCTGCTGCAGGGCGGCCTGGCCGCCGCGCTGGCGCCCTGGGCCGCGGGCGCGGCGGCGCGCACCGGCCCGAAGGTGCTGCGCATGGCGCTGCCCACGGCCGAGGCGGGCTTCGACCCGCCGCGCGTGGGCGACCAGAGCTCCGTCGCCGTGCTCGGCGCCATCTTCGAGGCGCCGCTGACCTTCGACTACCTGGCGCGGCCGGCCACGCTCAGGCCCAACACCGCCGCGGCGCTGCCCGAGGTCAGCGCCGACCACACGCGCATCGTCGTCACGCTCAGGCCCGGCATCCTCTTCGCCGACGACCCGGCCTTCGGCGGCAGGCCGCGCGAGCTGGTGGCGCAGGACTACGTCTACAGCGTCAAGCGCTTCTACGACCCCGCCATCACCACCGAGCGCCTGTACATCTTCGAGAACGCCAAGCTCCTGGGCCTGTCGGAGCTGCGCCGCGCCGCCATCGCCGGCAAGACGGCGTTCCCGTACGACGTGGAGGTGCCGGGCATCCGCGCGCTGGACCGCTACCGCTTCGAGATCCGCCTCGGCGAGCCCGACCCGCGCTTCGTGCTGCACCTGGCCGTGCCCGCCACCTTCGGCGCCGTGGCGCGCGAGGTGGTGGAGCGCTACGCCGCCGACCCCATGGCCCACCCGGTGGGCACGGGGCCGTTCCGGCTGGCGCAGTGGCGGCGCAGCTCGCTCATCGTGCTGGAGCGCAACCCGCGCTTCCGCGGCGTGCGCTTCGAGGGCACGCCGGCGCCGGGCGACGCCGAGGCCGCCGCCGTGGCCGCGCAGTTGCAGGGCAAGACGCTGCCGCTGCTGGACCGCGTGGAGCTGTCGGTGATCGTCGAAGACCAGCCGCGCTGGCTGGCCTTCGAGGGCGGCGATCTCGACGCGGTGGTGGTGCCCAGCCCGTTCGCGCCGCGCGTGGTGCCGGGTGGCCGGCTCGCGCCCTACCTGGCGCAGCAGGGCGTGCAGCTGTCGCGCAGCGTGATGTCGGGCGTGACCTTCAGCTTCTTCAACTGCGAAGACCCCGTGGTCGGCGGCATCACGCCGGCCCAGGTGGCGCTGCGCCGCGCCATCGGGCTGGCCTGCGACAACCCCGCGCTGCTGGAGCGCGGCTTCCTGGGCCAGGGCGTGGTGGCGCAGAGCATGGTCGCGCCGTACAACACCGGCTACGACCCGAGGCTGGTGTCCGAGGTGGCGCGCCCGGCGCCGGCCCGCGCCATGGCGCTGCTCGACCTGTACGGCTTCGTCGACCGCAACGGCGACGGCTGGCGCGAGCGGCCCGACGGCTCGCCCTTGAGCATCGAGCTCGCGGCGACGGCCGACCAGCGCTCGCGCCTGCTGGCCGAGGTCTGGGAACGCCGCATGACGCAGATCGGGCTGCGCTTCACCTTCGCCTTCATGCCCTTCCCGGAACTCATCCGCCGCACGCTGGCCGGCAGCCTGCAGATGAGCGCAATGAGCTGGAACAACGGCCCCGACGGCGACTTCTACCTGAGCCTGGCCTACGGCCCCAACGCCGGCCAGAACAACGACGCGCGCTTCAGGCTGCCGGCCTACGACGCGCTGTACCGCCGCCAGCGCGCCCTGCCCGACGGCCCCGAGCGCTGGGCCGTCATGGCCGAGGCGCAGCGCATGATGCTGGCCTACATGCCCTACCTGCCGCACCTGCACCAGGTGCTCAACGACGTCAGCCGCCCCTGGGTGCGGGGCTGGCTGCGGCACCCGGTGGCGGAGCTGCGCTTCCTCCACGCGGACATCCAGGCGGAGCCCTTGCGATGACGACTGCGCTGCCCGTTCCCCGACTCACCCGCTACCGCGAGTGGCTGGCCGCCGAGCACGGCCTGCGCTTCGCCGACTACGAATCGCTCTGGCGCTGGAGCACCACCGATCTCGATGCCTTCTGGGGCTCGCTGTGGCGCTGGTTCGACATCGAGTCGCCCACGCCCCCGGCGCCCGGCTCGGCCGTGCTGGCCGACGCGCGCATGCCCGGCGCGGTGTGGTTCCCGGGCACGCAGCTGAACTTCGCGCGGCAGGTGCTGCGCCACGGCCCGGCGGCGGACGCGGCCGGCCACCCGGTCGTGGTGTGGCAGACCGAGCGGATGTCCGAGAGCGGGGTGGCGCCGGCCGAGCTGGCCTGGCCCGAGCTGCAGCGCCGCGTGGCGCTGTTCGCGACCCGGCTGCGCGCCGCCGGCGTGCAGCGCGGCGACCGTGTCTGCGCCATCCTGCCCAACCGGCCCGAGGCCATCGTGGCCTTCCTGGCCTGCGCCAGCGTGGGCGCCATCTGGAGCATCTGCAGCCCCGACATGGGCCCGGTGGCCGTGCTCGACCGCTTCCGCCAGATCGAGCCCGTGGTGCTGGTGGCCGTGGACGGCCAGGTCTGGGGCGGCGTCGCCAACGACCGCCGCGCCGTGCTGCACGAGGTGCTGGCCGGCCTGCCGAGCGTGCGCCACCTCGTCTTCCAGGCCGACGTCGACCCCGGCGCCGACGCGGCGGTCTTCGCGGCGCCGCACCGCGAGGCGCACCGCTTCGCCGACTGGACCGCCGGCGACGCGCCCGCCGGCTGGGCGCCCGAGTGGCTGCCCTTCGACCACCCGCTGTGGATCGTCTACAGCAGCGGCACCACCGGCCTGCCCAAGCCCATCGTGCACGGCCACGGCGGCGTGATGCTGGAGATGATGAAGGGCGGCGCGCTGCACAACGACGTCGCGCCCAGCGTGGAGTTCGGCGAGCGCTTCCACTGGTTCAGCAGCACGGGCTGGATCATGTGGAACGCGCAGGTCGGGGCGCTGCTGGGCGGCACCACCGCCTGCCTGTACGACGGCAACCCCGGCGGGCCGGTGGCGGGCAGCGGGCGGCCGGCGGACTGGGGCACGCTGTGGCGCTTTGCCGCGGCGGCCGGCGTCACCTGGTTCGGCGCCGGCGCGGCCTTCTACGCCAGCTGCCTGAAGGCCGGCGTGGTGCCGCAGCGCGAGGCCGACCTGTCGCGCCTGCGCGCCGTGGGCAGCACCGGCAGCCCGCTGTCGGACGAGGCCTACGCCTGGCTGTGGGAGCACATGCCGCGGCCCGGCGGCCAGCGCATGTGGATCAACCCCATCAGCGGCGGCACCGACTTCGCCGGCGCGTTCGTCGCCGGCAACCGCGAATTGCCGGTGCACCAGGGCGAGATGCAGTGCCGCAGCCTGGGCGCCGCGGTCGAGGCCTGGAGCGAGGACGGCCAGCCGCTGCTGGGCGAGGTGGGCGAGCTGGTGTGCACGAAGCCCATCCCCTCGATGCCGCTGTACTTCTGGGGTGACGCCGACGGCCGCCGCTACCACGACAGCTACTTCGACATGTTCCCCGACGAACCCGGAAGACCTGCGGTCTGGCGCCACGGCGACTGGATCCGCCTCGTGCCGCACCCGGAGGACGGCGCCGTGGGCGCGGTGATCTACGGCCGCAGCGACGCCACCATCAACCGCCACGGCATCCGCATGGGCACCTCCGAGCTGTACCGCGCCGTCGAGGCCGAGCCCGAGGTTCTCGACAGCCTGGTGGTGGACCTGGAGTTCCTGGGCCGCGAGAGCTGGATGCCCCTGTTCGTGGTGCTGCGCGAGGGCCTGCTGCTCGACGAGGCGCTGACCGCGCGGCTGAAGGGCGTCATCCGCACGGCGCTGTCGGCGCGCCACGTGCCCAACGAGATCGTGCAGGTCGCGGCCATCCCGCGCACGCTGTCGGGCAAGAAGATGGAGCTGCCGGTGAAGAAGCTGCTGCTCGGCGCCGACCCGGCCAAGGTGATGAACCGCGACGCCATGGCCAACGCCGACTGCGTGGCCTGGTTCGTGGCCTACGCCGCGCGGCTGGGCGCGGCGGGCGCGCCCGCGGCCGGCGTCATTCCTTCGTCTGCGACACGATCGTGACGCGGCGGTTCTCGGGGGCTGCCGGCTCGCCGGGCTTCATCAGCGCGCTCGAGCCCTTGCCGACGGCGTTGATGCGGTCGGCCGCCAGGCCGTGCGTGGCGGTGAGGTAGTCGCGCACGCTCTCGGCCCGCGCCTGGCTCAGGCGCAGGTTCAGCTCCTCGCTGCCGCGCGGGTCGGCGTGGCCCTCGATGGTGAACCGCACGCTGGCCAGCTTCTCGCTCTTCATCGCGGCGGCCAGCACGTCCAGCGCCTTGCGGGCGTCGGGCGTGAGGTCGGCCTTGCCGGTGACGAAGGTGACCAGGATCGAGGCCTTGGCCGTCTGCGGCGCCGCTGCGGCGGCGGTGCCGCCGGTGGCCAGGGCGGGGCGCCAGCTGCGCGTGCGCACCGGCGGCGTGAGCGCGTCCACCAGCGTCTGCTCGCTGACCTGGCTCTCCTTCAGCACCTTTTCCTTCTCGGGCTCGGCGCTCTGCGCCAGGGCGCTGCCGCACGCCAGAGCGGCGGCGACGACGAGGGCAGACAACAGCGTGGGGCGGGTGATGAGCTTCATGGCGTGTCTCGCGGCGGGTAAGGGGTGCAAGGGCGGCGGGAGCGTTCCCCGGGATGCTACGCCGCCTGCTTGGCGGCGTGGCCGGGCCCGGCGCCCCCGATCGGGTGTTCAGGCGGCCTTCTGCGGCCTGGCCAGGGTCTTCAGTGCAAAACGACCGTCGTTCTGGAACAGCCAGGCCTCGACGACGCCCTGCGTCTGCAGCAGCTGGCGGGCCTGCGGGCTCAGGCCCATGGGGGCGGGCAGGCGCTCGACGCTGGCCAGGGCGCGCTGCGTCATCTCGGGCTGCTCGGGGTTGTCGCGGAAGACCTCGGCCTTCCAGCGGCCCTGCTCGTCGAGCCTGACGCGCAGCACCACCACGGCGCGCAGCAGCGCCTGCGGCCGCTCGTCGTGCACGTCGGTGGCGCTGTGCAGGTAGACGGTGCGTGCGAAGTCGCGCACCAGGGCGTCGTGGCCCATCGCGTGGGCCGGGCCCAGGGTGGCCAGCGCCAGGGCCGCGGCGGCGGCCAGGCGGGCCAGGGCGGCGGCGGGGCGGAAGGTCGGGCGGTTCATCGTGGGCTCCTTGGGGTTCGCGGCAGCGGCCTCGCGGGGGTCGCTCGGCATGGGCTGGATTACGCCGTCGCCGCGGCGCGCCGAACAGGACACCGTGGTATAGGCCGCGGCCGGCTGGCTGGCGCGGCGTGGCGTCGCCTCCCTCGGGGCGGGGAGCGCGGCTTCCGGGTGGCGCCGCGATGCGGCATCCTTCGCGCCATGAGCACATCCGCCCACCCCCACGGCTCGCTGCTGCTGGCCGACGACCACGGCCTTGTCCGGCACGGCCTGCAACTGCTGCTGGCCGACGTGCTGCCGCAGCTGCGCGTGCAGCTGGCCAGCTCGCTGGCCGAGACGCTGCAGGCCCTGTCCACCGCCGGCCGCTTCGACCTGGTGCTGCTCGACCTGACGCTGTCGGACGTGCACGGCCTGGCCGGCCTGCGCCGGCTGCGCGAGGAGTTCCCCTACGTGCCGGTGGTCATCCTCAGCGCGCAGGACGACCGCGACACCGTGCTGGCGGCGCTCGATGCCGGCGCGATGGGCTTCATCAGCAAGGCCGCGGCGCCCAGCGAGCTGAAGGAGGCGCTCACGCGCGTGCTGGTCGAGCACCGCATCCACCTGCCGCAGAGCGTCAGCGGCGGCATGGCCGCGATGCCCGAGGGCGGTGGCCGCGAGCTCAGCGAGCTGGCCGCGCTGGGCCTGACCGAGCGGCAGATCGAGGTGCTGGGCTACGTCGTGCAGGGCCTGCGCAACAAGGAGATCGCGCGGCTGCTCGACCGCTCCGAGGTCGTCGTCAAGAAGCACGTCACGGCCACGCTGCAGGCCCTGGGCGCGCCCAACCGCACCAAGCTGCTGGTGCTGCTGTCGCAGCGCGGCTATCGCGTGCCGTCGATGCGCGCGGCCTCCGCCGGCGGGGGCGCCGGCGAGTCCGCCTCGGACGACGGCGACGCATGAAGCCCGCGCGCCGCGCCGAGCCGCCCCGTCCCGGCAGCGCCGCGCACATCGCCGAGCAGCTGCCGCGCCGCCGCCGGCGGCTGGGCCTGGCGCTGGTGGGGCTGGGCGTGCTGGGCCTGGCCGTGCAGAGCTCCACCGAATGGCTGCTGCCGTACAACCTGGCGCCGCTGGACACCGTGCGCCGGCTCGCCGGCGCGCCGCTGCTGACGGCGCAGCAGCTGGCCTGGGGCTGGGCGCTGGTGTGCCTGCTGCTGCTGGCGGCGCTGGCGCAGCCGCGGCGCCCGCCGTTGCTGCTGCCGGCGCTGGCCGGGCTGGCGCTGGGCTCGGTGCATGCGGCGGCCGGCGGCGGGGCGGCCTCGCTGGCGCTGCTGCTGCTGGTGGGCGTGGCCAGCCTGGGCTGGCACGCAGGGCGCGAGGGCGGGTTGTCGCTGCTGCTGGCCACGGCGCTGGCCAGCGCGGCCTGGGAGTGGCTGGTGTCGGACTTCCCCAGCCTGTGGGCGGTGGCGCCGATCCTGGTGACGGTGTTCGTCTGGATCGACCTGATGCACATGCGCGTGAACGACCGCCGCCTGTTCGGCGCGCTGGCCGAGCGCGACGCGCTCATCGACAGCCTCGACCAGCGCACCGCCGAGCTCACCGCGCTGCAGGGCGCGCGCACACAGCTGCTGGCCAGCATCAGCCACGACCTGCGCCAGCCGCTGCAGGCCGTGCGCCTGTACGCCGAGGCGCTGCAGGCCGCGGACGCGCCCGCCTCCGTCACCACCACGCTGCGGGCCGGCCCCGAGTCGCCCGACCCCGAGGCCACCACGGCGCGGGCGCGGCGCAGCGAGCTGCTGCGCCAGCAGATGCGCGCAGCCGACGACGCCACGGCCATGCTCGACCAGTTCAGCGAGTTCAGCGCACTCGAGCAGGGCGTGCTGCAGTCGCACCCCGAGCCGGTGGAGGTGCGTGACATCCTCGACGCCGTGGCCACCAGCCTGCAGGCCACGCACACGCCAGCGCAGCTCCGGCTGTCGGTTCACGGCCGCCGGCAGTGGGTGTTCGCCGACCGCACGCAGCTGGCGCGGCTGGTGCAGAACCTCGCCGGCAACGCCGTGCGCTACAGCGTGGGCGTGCGCCCGGGCCGCACGGCGCGCGTCGTGCTGGCGGTGCGGCCGCACACCCGCGGCGGCGAGCAGGGGCTGGTCATCGACGTCGTCGACAACGGCCGCGGCATCCCGGCCGACAAGCTCGAGGCCGTGTTCGAGCCTTACGTGCAGCTCGGCGGCGGCGCGGCCGGCGCCTCGCGCGGCGGGCGGGGCCTGGGGCTGACCATCGTGCGCGGCCTGGCGGCGCAGCTGAAGCTGCAGATCGAGCCCATCCGCAGCCGGGTGGGCCGCGGCACACGGTTCCGGGTCTGGGTGCCGGGGTCGCTGCGGCGCGAGCTGCCGGCGCCGCCCAGCCCGGCCGCCGCGGCGCCCGCCGACGCCTCGCGGCTCGACGGCTGGCTGCTCGCGCTGCTCGACGACGAGGCAGCACCGCGCACCGCCCTGCGCGCGGCGCTGGAGGGGGCCGGGGCGACCATCGTCGATGCCGGCGCGCTCGACCAGCTCAAGCTGCAGCTCGACGAGGAACCGCGCTTCCCCGATGCGCTGGTCATCGACCACGACCTCGGCGCCGGCAAGCCCGACGGCGTGGCGTCGCTGCTGGAGCTGCGCGCGGAGTGGGAGCTCATGGTGCCGGCGGTGGTGGTCACGGGGCGCGTGGCGGCGCTGGGGTCGATCGCGCTGCCCCGGCGCTGCGCGCTGCTGGCCAAGCCGGTGGCCCTGGCCACCCTGGTGACCACCCTGCAGCGCCTGCGGCCGGCCGCGGCCGGCGCCACGACCGGGACCGTCGACATCCCGGTGGACATCGGCGGCCGGTAACGCGACAAAAGCCACCCTTGAGGGTGGCGCGCCCGCGCTTATCCGTCGGGATCATTGGGCACACTCGCCGCTGGCGCTTCAATGGCGCCATGGGCCAGGCCGGGACGCACCGGTCCGCCCGACATCCCCGGCCGCGTGGCCGGGCACACCTACCAGGAGCCGATCATGATGAAGCGAGTGTTGCAGGGGCTGTCCGCCGGCGGCGCCGCGCTGGCGCTGCTGTGCGCGAGCGCAGCGCCGGCCATGGCCGCGGGCTTCGACCTGGTCACCACGGCCGAGGCGCAGCAGGCCGCGCAGGCCGAGAAGACCCAGCCCGCGCCGGTGCGCACGCGCAGCCTGCCCAAGCCCGAGGCGCCGGCCATCACGGTGGTGAGCCCGGCGCCCGCCGGCAGGGCCGTGGCGGCGCCGCTGCGCATCGAGGTGGCGTTCCAGCCCGCGGCAGGGGCGCGCATCGTGCCGTCGAGCTTCCGCGTGCTGTACGGGCTGCTGAAGATCGACCTCACCGACCGGCTGCGCCAGCACGCCACCGTCACCGAGAGCGGCGTCGTCGTCGACGGCGCGAAGGTGCCCGAGGGCCAGCACCGCTTGTTCATCCAGGTGGCCGACGACAAGGGCAACACCGCGGAACAGGAGCTGCGCTTCCGCGTCGGGGGCGCGTCGTGACGCCCCGCGGCGGCTGCGGCCTGCTGCTGGCCGTCCTCGCGGCCGGCCTGACCGCCACCGCGCAGGCGCAGCCGGCGGCCGGCGCCCAGGGCACGGCGGCCTCGCCGGGCACGCGGCAGATGATCGAGGCGCTCAAGCCCGCCGACGGCCGGGGCCGCAACCTGGTGGTGCGGCCGGCGGCGCCGCCGCCGTCGCCCACACCGGCCGCACCGGCACCCCTGCCGCCCACGGCCCTGGCGCCACCGTCACCGCCGCCGGCCGCTGCACCGGCCCCGGTACCCTTGGCCCTGGCACCGGCACCCGCACCCTCTCCGGCACCTGCGCCCACGCCCGCGCCCGTGCCGGCCCCTGCGCCCAGCCTCTCGCTGCCCATCCAGTTCGAGCCCAACTCCGCCCGCGTCAGGCCCGAGAGCGGCGGCCTGTTGGGCGACCTCGTCGCCGCCATGATCTCGCCCGAGCTGCGGGACAGCCGCTTCCTGATCGAGGGCCACACCGACGCGCGCGGCAACCCCGCCGCCAACCGCCGGCTCTCGCAGGAACGCGCCGAGGAAGTGCGGCAGTACCTCATCCTGCTGGGCGTGCACGCCTCGCGGCTGCAGGCCGTGGGCAAGGGCTCCAGCGCACCGGCCAACCCGCGCGACCCGCTGGCCGCCGAAAACCGCCGCGTTCGCGTGGTCACGCTCGAATGAACATCCGCCGCAAGCTTTCGATCGCCGCCCTGCTGGGCGCCCTGGCGCTGGCCGCCACCGCACAGGCACCGTCGCCCTCGCAGCCGTCCGAGCGCAACACCCGCCACGCGCTGATCATCGGCATCGGCGAGTACGCCGACCCGCAGGTGCCCAAGCTCGAGGGCGTGGTGCACGACATGGACAGCGCGCGCCGCATGGCCCGCGCCATGGCCGTGCCCGAGGCCAACATGCGCATCGTGCGCGACCGCGAAGCCACGGCTGCGCGCATCCGCCAGGAGATCGCCGGGCTCGAGCAGCGCATGGCCGACGGCGACCGCCTGTTCGTGTACTTCTCGGGCCACGGCACGCGCTGGTTCGACGAGGCCACGCGCAACGACGGCTGCACCGAGGGCCTGCTGGCCACCGACGGGCAGGTGCTCACCAACGTCGAGATCGGCCAGCGGCTGGCACCCATCACGCGCCGCGCCGACAAGGTGCTGGTGTTCTACGACGCCTGCTTCTCCGGCGGCGTGGCCGGCGAGCCCTTCCGCACGCGGTCGCTGGCGGTGGACGCGGCCCGGGTGACGCCCAAGTTCACGCGCGCCGGGGCGCCCGAGGCCTGCTCGCGGCCCAGCAACTTCATCTCGCGCTCGCTGGGCACGCAGCTCGGCGCCAGCCGCGCACTGACGCAGAACGTCGTGCACATCGCGGCCAGCCGGCCCGACGAAGTGAGCTTCGACAACAGCGCCAAGGGCGGCTATGCCACCGTGGCCTGGCGCGATTGCCTGCTCGGGCAGGCGACCGACACCGACGGCAGCGGCGCCATCACCGTCGACGAGATCACCGCCTGCGCGCAGGCGCGGGTGAACAAGGGCCTTCAGGGCCAGCCCGGCATCAGCGGGCAGCGGCTGACGCTGGCCGGCAACCAGCGCTTCGTGCCGGCCTGGATGGGCGCCGCGTTCGTGGCCGATGCGGTGGCGGCCGCACCTGCAGCAGCGGCGATCGCACCGGTGCCGGTGCCGGTGCCGGCACCTGCTCCTGCTCCTGCGCCCGCACCTGCGCCCGCAGTCACACCCACACCCGCACCCGTGCAAGCGCCGGCCACGCCCGCGCCGCCACCACCGGCCCCGGCACCACAGCGCCTGGCCACGCCGGCCGAGATCCTGGCCGAAGTGCACGCGCAGCGCGACGGCAGCCGCGCCGTCACGGCGCAGGCACGGCAGCCCCGCCTGAAGATCGGCCGCGACCTGCTGCAGCTGGACATCACGCCCGCGCGCGACGGCCACCTGTACATCGCGCTGGCCGGCTCCGACGGCAAGAGCTTGTACCTGCTCTACCCCAATGCGCTGGCACAGGACACCGCCGTGAAGGCGGGCCAGACGCTGACGCTGCCGGGCCCGGGCTGGGAGGTGGCATCCGCCGGCCCTGCCGGCACCGAGACGCTGCTGGTGATGGTGACCGACGCGCCGCGCGACCTGTCGATCCTCGCCAAGGCCAAGGCCGGCCCGTTCATGAAGACCCTGCTCGACCCCGAGGGCCGCTCGCGGCTGCAGGCGGTGCTGTCCAACGGCACGCCGTCCGCGGGCTGCGGCAAGCCGGGGCGGCCAGCCTGCTCCGACGCCTTCGGTGCCGCGCTCGTGCGGGTGCAAAGCGTGGAGTGACGGGCCCCCAGGCTGCGGCGCTGCGCGTCCTCGCCACCCCCCGAGGGGGCTCAGCCCGGACCGGGTGACCCGGATCCGGGCTGGGCGGGCCCCCAGGCTGCGGCGCTGCGCGTCCTCGCCACCCCCCGAGGGGGCTCAGCCCGTAGCGGTGGACCTGAATCCTGGCGTGCGGCCTTCGCCGAGGTCCCACCACAGGCCCGCCATCAGGCCCAGCGCCTCGCGCGCCACCGGGGCCAGCAGGTGTTCGTTCGGGGCGTGCTGGTTGCAGGCGGCATAGCTGTGCGGCAGCCACACCGTGGGCAGGCCCAGGATGTCGGCGAACACCTCGTTGGGCAGGCTGCCGCCCAGGTTGGGCAGGCGCACGGGCGCATGGCCGGTGCTGCGCTGCACCGAAGCGGCCACGAAGTCGACCCAGGGGTCGCGCGGGTCCAGCCGCGTGGCGGCCATCACCTCGGGCTCCGAGACGACGATGTCGCTGAAGCCGTGCGCCGCCAGGTGCTGCTGCACCGCGTGGCGCAGGCCGCCGACCTCGGTGCCCACCACGAAGCGCAGGTGCAGGTGGGCCACGGCGCGCGGCGGGATGGCGTTGACGGGCGCGCGCGGGTTGCCGGCTTCCAGGGCCAGCACCTCCAGCGTGTTCCAGGCGATCACGCGCTCGGCGGGCGTGAGGCCGGGCTCGCCCCAGCCTTCATCGACCACCGGATCGCCGGGATCGCCGCCGAAGCGCAGGCCGGCCAGCGCCTCGCGCACCGAGTCGGCGATGGGCGGCGGCCGCAGCGCCGGCACGCGGATGACGCCGTGGCCATCGACCAGGCTGGCGACGGCGCTGGCCATCACCGTGCCCGGGTTGCGCAGCAGCCCGCCCCAGTTGCCGCTGTGGTGCGCGCCCTCCCGGCACTGCAGCGTGAGCGTGAAGTTGGCCACCCCGCGCGAGCCCATGAACAGCGTGGGCCGCCCGCGCGCCACGCGCGGGCCGTCGCTGGCCATGAAGACGTCGGCGGCCAGGGCCTGGCGCTGCGCGGCGCAGAAGGCGGCCAGGCCGGGCGAGCCCGTCTCCTCGCCGGTCTCCACCAGCAGCTTGAGATTGAAGCCCAGCCGCCCGCCAGAGCCGGCGCCCCGGGCCTGCAGCACGGCCTCGAGCGCCGCGAGGTTGATGCTGTGCTGGCCCTTGTTGTCGGCGGTGCCGCGGCCGTAGAGGCGCTCGCCGTCCTGCACCAGGCGCCACGGGCCGGCGCCGGCCGTCCACGAGGCGTCCTGCCCGCGGATGACGTCGCCGTGGGCGTAGCTCAGCACCGTGGGCAGGCCGTCGGCCTCGTGGCGCGTGGCCACGAGCAGGGGGCCGGCGCCGGCCACGGGGTTGTCGTGCAGCGCCACGGCAAATCCCAGCGCCGCCAGCGCAGGCTGCAGTTCGTCGGCCAGGTAGGCGTGCAGCGCCGGCGCAGCGGCCGGCTCCTGGCTGCAGCTGGCGATGGCGACGCGGCGCGCCAGCACCTCGGCGAAGCGGCCGCTGTCGAAGTGCTGCTGCGCCAGCGCGATGGCGGCCTCGCGGCCGTGGAGGTTCGGATTCATGGGCCAAGTCTAGGAGGCCGCGCCGTCGGGCCGTCGCGCAGAGGCGGTGGCAGCCCGGTCGGCGTTCGCCGGGTTCCCACTCGTCAAGGTCGTTAGCATCGTCCCGGAGCCTGGCCCGACAGCCCGGCAGCAATGGGGGTCAGCATGAATAGACCTGGTCTTCCGGGGATGGTCACAGGCCGCCAGCGCGCATGGCGTTGGCTGGGGTGCGGGTTGGGCCTGTGGCTGGGCCTGGCTGGCAGCGCGCTGGCGCAGGCCACGCCCGAATCGCGCACCGGGGCCGCGGCGTCCACCGGGCCGGCCCCGGTGCCCGCCGAAGGCGCTGGCCCGGTGCCGATCGAGCACTTCTTCGCCGACCCGGACTTCGAAGGCGCCAAGCTCTCCCCTTCCGGACGCTGGCTGGCCGCCACCACGGCCACCGGCAGCGCGCGCGTTCGGCTGGTGGTGGTGCCGGTGGCCAACGCGGGCGCGGCCACGATCGCCGCCAGCTTCAGCGACGCCGACATCGACGAGTTCCACTGGGTGGGCGATGAGCGCCTGGTGTTCGAGGTCCGCGACCGCCTCAGTGGCGGCGGCGAGCAGCGCTTCATGCCCGGCCTGTTCGCCGTGCAGCGAACCGGCGGCCTGATCTCGCGCCTGATCCGCACCGAGTGGCAGCCGATCCGCGATCGCACGATCGCCCGCGAGCCGCTGGAGGCCAACCATGCCCTGCTGCACGTGCCACAAGGCGGCGGGCGAGAGGTCATCGTCGGCGAGTTCCGGTGGAGCAACACCGGCGAGCCCGACGGCATGATCGCCAAGCGGCTGGACATCGAGACGCTGCGCACGACCAACCTGTCGCAGGGATTGCCGGACCACGTGGGGTCCTGGCTGTTCGATCCCGCCGGCGAGCCCCGGCTGGTGACCACGCTGCACCGTGGGCGCACCGGGGTGCACTGGCGCGAGCGCGACGGCTGGCGCCTCCTGATGGAAGCCGACAGCCAGCGCACGCCGTGGCGGCCGCGTTTCGTCGACAGCGACGGGCGCCTGTACGTCACCGCGGCCAGCGGCCGCGACGGCGTGGCGCAGCTGCACCGCTTCGACTTCGCCACCGGGCGCCCGGAACCCGAGCCGCTGGTGGCGACCCCCGGCTTCGACTTCCGCGGCTACGTCATCAGCGAGACCGCGGGCGGGCGGGCGCTGGGCGTGCGGGTGGAGACCGACGCGATGACGACGGCCTGGTTCGACGCCCGGCTCCAGGCGCTGCAGGCCGAGGCCGACCGCCGGCTGCCCGGGCGCGTGAACCAGCTGAGCTGCCGGCGCTGCGACCACCCGGACATGACGGTGCTGATCCACAGCTGGTCCGACCGCGACCCGGGCGACTGGATCGTCTACACCGCGGCCGATCAGCGCTGGCGCCTGTTCGCCCGCGCCCGCACCGCCATCGACCCTGCGCGCATGGCGACCCTGGACTTCGAACGCTTCGCCGCCCGTGACGGGCGCTCGATCCCGGTCTGGGTGACCCGCCCCGCCGCCTCGGTGGCGCCGCGCGACCGCCCGCTGCCCACCGTGGTGCTGGTGCACGGCGGCCCCTGGGTGCGCGGTGGCCACTGGCGCTGGGATGCGCAAGCGCAGTTCCTGGCCTCGCGCGGCTACCTGGTCATCGAGCCCGAGTTCCGCGGCAGCACCGGCTACGGGCAGGACCACTTCCAGGCCGGCTGGAAGCAGTGGGGCCAGGCGATGCAGGACGACCTGGCCGATGCGCTGCTCTGGGCCGTGGCCAAGGGCCTGAGCGACCCCCGGCGCGCCTGCATTGCCGGCGCCAGCTATGGCGGCTACGCCACGCTGATGGGTCTGGTGCGGCATGGCGAGCAGTTCCGCTGCGGCGCGGCCTGGGTGGCACCGACAGACCTGCGGCTGCTCTACCGCTGGAGCAACGCCAGCGACAGCATCGAGGAGTGGCGCCGCTACTCCAACCCCCAGCTCATCGGCGATCCCGAGACCGAGCGCGCGATGCTGGAGGCCCACTCGCCGGTGCTGCGCGCCGCCGACATCCGGCGCCCGGTGCTGCTGGCCATGGGCGGCAGCGACCGCCGGGTGCCGCTGGAGCACGGGCAGGCCATGCGCGACGCGCTTCGCAAAGCCCAGCGTCCGCTGGAGTGGGTGGTGTACCCCGACGAGGGCCATGGCTGGGCCAAGCTCGAGAACCGGCTCGACTTCTACCGGCGGCTCGAGCGCTTCCTGGCCGAGCACCTGCGGTGACCTCGCGGCGTTCACGCCGGGGCGGGCAACCGGCGGTCGCCGCCCCAGGGCGCAGGCGGCCTCCTGGCCGGTCGGACCCGGGTTCAGGGTCCGAGTCGGCGAGCGGCCAGGGTCAGGCCGCCGTGAAGTTGCCGTGGAAACCCAGCGGCAGCGCGTACGGCAGCACGGCCTGCGCCACCGGCCCGTCCTCGATGCGCGCGGCATCGAGCAGGTTCAGCACCGTGGCCTGGCGCTTCGCGTCGAAGGTGGTGCCCAGCAGCCAGGCGTCGAGCTCGCCGCGGCCGCCGGGCTTGGGCACGAACACGTGCTCCTCGGCGATGGCATCGGCGCCGTAGTCGAAGCGGCGCACGCGGCCGCTCGCGGTGTCGAGCAGCTGCACGCCGTGGAACAGCGCATGCCGGCGGCGCGGCCCATGCGCCCAGGCGGCGGCAAACACCACATGGCGCGCCGCCTCGCCCACGCGATGCGGGTGCACGCGCGGGAACTCCACCCCGGCACCGCCGCCCGCCAGGGGCTGCAGCCGCACGCCGCCGTCGACCATGTTCAGCCGCGCCACGACGGGCTCGGAACCCAGCCCCACGCCGGGGCGCCCGGCCATCAGCGCCACGGCGCCCTCGTCCAGGAAGGCAGCATCGGGCGCCGCGACGAAGCCGAGCACGACCTCGCCGTCGGCCGTGTCGTGCGCGTTGCTCACGTGGAACACCATGCGCGGCGGCAGCTCGAACACGCGCTGCCGGGTGACGTCGTCCTTGTCCATCACCAGCACGCGCAGCGGCTCACCGGGGCTCATGGCGAAGCGGCGGCGGCTGCCCTCGGCGGGTGTGGCGAAGTCCAGCTTCACCGGCGGCAGGGGCACCACCAGGTGGCGCGCGGTGACGGCCATGTCGTGCACCATCCCGAAGGGAAACGGCGACCCGGTCAGCTGCACGCGGGCCAGGCGGCCGGCAGGGTCGACATGCCACACCACGAGCTGCTCACCGGCCGCGCCGATGTTCCAAAGGTGGCCCTGCGGATCGACCTTGGGGTGGGCCGAGAACGGCACCTGCGCCAGATCGGCCCGCCAGCTGACCGGGCCCTGGGTGGACAGGTCGTCGGGGCTCATCGCGTAGGCCGAGCCACCCTCCCACATCGCCAGCACGCGGCCGGCGTGCTCCAGCGCGCTGGTGTTGGCGGTGTTGAAGCTGTCGCGGCCGGCGGCCGGCGCCTGCCCCGGGAACGTGGTGCCCAGCGCATCGACGAGGAAGCGCCCGGCCTCGCGCTCGCGCGCCAGCTTGGCCGTGCGCACCAGGCGCCCGCGGTGCACGACCCGGCCGCCCTCGATGCGGAACTGCTGCACCATGCCGTCGCCGTCGAACCAGTGGTGGTAGCGCTGGCCGGCGCGCTCCAGCAGCGCCGGGCCGTTGCGGTAGAAGCGGCCGCGCAGCGCCGCGGGCCAGCGGCCGATCAGGCGTGCCTCGGCGTCGCGGTCGCCGGTGGCGTCGTTGACGCCAAACAGCGGCGTCAGCAGCGGCTCGCGGGCCGCGGCGGCCGCGAAGTCGGCCGGGCGCGCCGCAGCCGTGGCCTTGCCGCCCAGCAGCAGCGCCGGCGCGGTGGCGGCGGCCAGGGCCGCCTTCAGCAGATGGCGGCGCGGGTTCATGTCGACATCCTCACGACGATGACGCTGCCGTCGAGCTTGACGCGGCCGGTCTCCCAGCTCGGGCCGAAGGTGCCCGGCGTGCCCGACGAACCCCAGGGCTCGGTGGGCAGGCCCACGATATTGGCGCCCATGCGGCCGTCGCCATCGAGATCCTGGTACAGCGTCAGCGCCACCTCGGTACGGCCGGCCAGGCCGCAGAGCTGCAGGCGCTGCGTGGCGGCATCGCCGGCCTGCAGGCGCAGCTGCACCAGCGGCTTCTTGCGATAGGTGTCGGCGCTGCCGAAGGCGGCCACCATCAGCTGGCCCTGCTGCGGCCGCACGTTGTGAACCTCCACGGTGGCGCAGTCGTCCTGGGCCTGCACGGGCGGGGCAGTGGCCAGCAGCACGGCACCCGAAAGGGCCAACGCGGTGCGGGAGGCGGCGGTGAACAAGGCGGTCGGGGGCTTCATGCGGGCTCCATCGGGGTGGTCGATGGAAGGCATGGTGCCGGCGCTCCCCGCCGCGCGCAGCCGCCACGCGACGAGCTCTCGGCGGCGTTCGCGAAGCGCCGCCGCCGCGGCGCCAACGGTGGGCGCGAGCCGCGCCTACCCGGCCACGCGCACCGGCACGCGCGGGGCCACCGCGCACATCAGCTCGTAGCCGATGGTGCCGGCGGCGTGCGCCACCTCGTCGATGGCCAGCAGCGCCCCGCCCGGCCCGCGGCCCCACAGCGTGACGGTGCTGCCGATGCCGGCCTCGGGGCAGGGGCTCAGGTCGACGGCCAGCATGTCCATCGACACCCGGCCCACGGTGCCGGTGCGGATGCCGTCCACCAGCACCGGCGTGCCCGTGCCGGCGTGGCGCGGGTAGCCGTCGGCGTAGCCGCAGGCCACGATGCCGATGCGCATGGCGCGCTCGGCCGTGAAGCGGCTGCCGTAGCCCACCGTGTCGCCGGGCTGCAGCTGCTGGGTGGCGATGAGCCGGCTGTGCAGCGTCATCGCGGGCTGCAGGTCCCAGTCGGCGATCGTGCGCTCGGGAAAGTCGGGCGCGCTGCCGTAGGCCAGGATGCCGGCACGCACCCAGTCGTTGTGCAGCCCCGGGTGGGCGCCGTGGCGCAGGATGGCGGCGCTGTTCGACAGGCTGCGCTCGCCGGGCAGGTCGGCCGTCGCCTCCGCGAAGGCGGCGAGCTGGTGCGCGATGCCGCGGGGCGCGTCGGCGTCGGAGAAGTGCGTCATCAGGCTCACCTCGTCCACCTGCGGCAGCGCGTTCAGCCGCGCCCAGGCGCTGCGGAAGGCCTGCGGCGCGAAGCCCAGCCGGTTCATGCCGCTGTTCATCTTGAGGAACACGCGGTGCGGCTCGTGCGTCTTGTGCGCGGCCAGCGAGTCGATCTGCTCGCTGCAGTGCACCACGTGCCAGAGGTTCAGCCGCGAGCACAGCTCCAGGTCGCGCGGCTCGAAGCAGCCCTCCAGCAGCAGCACCGGCCCGCGCCAGCCGCAGGCGCGGATGCGCTCGGCCTCGGCCAGGTCGAGCAGCGCGAAGCCGTCGGCCGCCTTCAGGCCCTCGAAGGCGCGCTCGATGCCGTGCCCGTAGGCGTTGGCCTTGACCACCGCCCACACCCGCGCCCCACCGGCGTGGCGGCGCGCGACGGCCAGGTTGTGGGCCAGCGCGGCGGGGTGCACGAGGGCTTCGATGGGGCGGGGCATGGCGTCACGAGGGCGTGGGACCCCCATGCTATAACCCTCGCGCCTCAAGGGCCGGACGACGCTTCTGGCCCGGCCACGACACGGAGACATCGGCGACGGCCCCTGCGAAGGCGGCGGCGCCTGCGCGGCGCGCGACACGATGAAAAAAGGCTTCTCCACCATCATGTCGGCGCAGTTCTTCAGCTCGCTGGCCGACAACGCCTTGCTCGTGGCGGCCGTGGAGCTGCTGCGCATGGCCAAGGCGCCGTCGTGGCAGGTGCCGGCACTGGCGCCGATGTTCGCGTTCTTCTACGTCGTGCTCGCGCCCTTCGTCGGCGCCTTCGCCGACAGCATCCCCAAGGGCCGGGTGATGTTCATCAGCAACGCGATCAAGATCGTCGGCTGCCTGATGATGCTGTTCGGCACCCACCCGCTGCTGGCCTACGCGGTGGTGGGGCTGGGCGCGGCCGCCTACTCGCCGGCCAAGTACGGCATCCTGACCGAGCTGCTGCCGCCCTCGCAGCTGGTCAAGGGCAACGGCTGGATCGAGGGCCTCACGGTGGGCTCCATCGTGCTGGGCATCCTGCTCGGCGGGCAGCTGATCGGCCCGCGCATCGCGCCCGCGCTGCTGGGCCTGGACCTGCCGCTGGTCGACACCGGCGTCGACACCGGCCCCGAGGCCGCCATCTGCGTGATCGTGCTGCTGTACCTGGCGGCCTCGGCCTTCAACCTGTACATCCCGCGCACCGGCGCGCCGCTGATCCCGATGGACGGCGCGCTGCACCTGGTGAAGGACTTCTCGCGCTGCAACCGCCGCCTGTGGGCCGACAAGCTCGGCCAGATCTCGCTGGCCACGACGACGCTGCTGTGGGGCATCTTCGGCAACCTGCGGCTCATCGTGTTCGCCTGGGCCGCGGCGGCGCTGGGCTACACCACGGCGCAGGCCTCCAACCTGGCCGGCGTGGTGGTGATCGGCTCGGTCATCGGCGCGGTGGTCGCCTCGTTCATCACCAAGCTGGACCGCGCCACCAACGTGATCCCGCTGGCCATCAGCGTGGGCTTCCTGATGATCGGGCTGGTCTACATCGACAACCTGGCCAAGGCGGTGCCCTTCCTCATCGTGATGGGCGCGATCTGCGGCTTCCTGATCGTGCCGATGAACGCGCTGCTGCAGCACCGCGGCCACAACCTCATGGGCGCCGGTCGCTCGATCGCGGTGCAGAACTTCAACGAGCAGGCCTGCATCCTGGGCCTGGGCGCGCTGTACGTGGTGATGACGCGCTTCGGTATGACGGCCTTCGGCGCGATCATCGTGTTCGGCATCCTGGTGGCGGTGGTGATGGAGTTCATCCGGCGCTGGCACCGCCACAACACGGTGCAGCACGCCGACGAGATCGAGCACCTGCTCGAGATCGCGCGCACCGACCGGCATCATTGAGCCCCCCCCGTAGCGCCTTCGGCGCTCCCCCCAAGGGGGGCGCCGCCAGCGGACCGGCGGAGCCGGATCCGCGGCGGCTGCTTGGGGCGGCGCGGGGCTGGGCCATCGCGGCGTTGATGGTGAACGCCTTCACCTGGGGGGTGAGCTGGTGGCCGCTGCGGCAGCTGCAGGACGCGGGGCTGCACCCGCTGTGGGCCACGGTGCTGATCTACGGGCTGGCGGTGGCGCTCATCGTGGCGCTGCGCCCAGGGGCGGTGGCGCACCTGCTGAAGACGCCGGTGCTGTGGGTGCTGGTGCTGGCCGCCGGCACCACCAACGCCACCTTCAACTGGGCCGTGACCATCGGCGACGTGGTGCGCGTGGTGCTGCTGTTCTACCTGATGCCGCTGTGGGCCGTGCTGCTGGCGCGGCTGCTGCTGAACGAACGGCTCACGCCGCTGGCGATGGCGCGCGTGACGATGGCGCTGGCCGGCGCCGCCGTGGTGCTGTGGCCCGAGGACGGCGGCCTGCCCGTGCCGCAGAGCCTGCCGGACTGGCTGGGCGTGATCGGCGGCTTCAGCTTCGCGCTCAACAACGTGATGCTGCGCCGCGAAGCCCACCAGCCCGAGGCGGCGCGGGCGCTGGCCATGTTCTTCGGCGGCGCCCTGGTGGCCGGCGTGCTGGCCGCGGCGCTCAGCGCCCAGGGCACGGTGCCGCTGCCGCCGGCACCGGCCTGGGGCTGGGTGGCCGGCGCGCTGGCGCTGGCGGTGTTCTTCCTGGGCGGCAACCTGGCGCTGCAGTACGGCGCCTCGCGCCTGCCCGCCAACGTGACGGCGGTGGTGATGCTGACCGAGGTGCTGTTCGCCAGCGTCTCGGCCGTGCTGCTGGGCGCCGGCCAGATCACACCGACGCTGGCGCTGGGCGGCGCGCTGATCCTCGGCGCCGCGCTGCTTTCAGCCCGGCACTGAGGGCGCTGTCGGCGTGGCCGCGCGCGGCTTCAGGCCGTGGCGCAGCAGCAGCCGCTGCAGCTCCACCGCGTCGAGCGGCTTGGCCAGGTAGGCATCGCAGCCCGCAAGCTGCCCGCGCGCGCGGTGCGAAGGGCTGGCGTGCGCCGACACCATCACCAGCACCGGCCGCGGCTGGTCCCGGTTCCGGCGGCCGATGTGCTGCGCGAGCGCGAAGCCGTCGAGCCGGCTGTGGGGGCCGAGCTCGACATCGACGAACACGAAGTCGTAGGGTGGCCCGGCGGCCAGCAGCTCGAGGGCGCGGTCGCTGCCGGTGGCGCGGTCCATCCGCAGGCCCCAGCGCTGCAGCCGCGTCTCCAGGAAGCGCAGCGCGATCTCGCTGTCGTCCACCAGCAGGGCGCGGCGCAGGGGTTCGGTCATGGGGTGGAGGCGGTGCGGCAGGGCCGGGAGCAGCGGATGCTCGGCCGGCCGCGCCCCGGCGTCAACGCCCGCCGGCGCGCCTGCAGCCGCGGCGATACGATGCCGGCCTTCGCCGACCACCACACCGCCATGCCCTCCACCGCACACGACTTCGAAGCCCTGTCCATCAGCGGCGAGAAGGCGCACCTGTCCAGCCAGCGCGGCAAGGTGCTGCTGATCGTCAACACCGCCAGCGCCTGCGGCTTCACGCCGCAGTTCGGCGGCCTCGAGAAGCTTTGGCAGGACTACCGCGACCAGGGTCTCGTGGTCGTGGGCTTCCCGAGCAACGAGTTCGGCGGCCAGGACCCCGGCAGCAACGAGCAGATCGCCAGCTTCTGCCAGCTCAACTACGGCGTGAGCTTCCCGATGATGGCCAAGGTGCAGGTCAACGGCGCCGGCGCCCACCCGCTGTGGCAGTGGCTCAGGGCCGAGGCGCCCGGCGTGCTGGGCACCGAGGCGATCAAGTGGAACTTCACCAAGTTCCTGGTCGGCCGCGACGGCCGCGTGAAGAAGCGCTACGCGCCCAACGACGCGCCCGAGGCGCTGCGCGCCGACATCGAGAAGGCCCTGGCCGAGAAGGCGCCCCAATGAGCGCGCCGGGCCGCTCCCAAGCGCTCATCCCGCAGTGCGCAGCACGGAGGGTAGTCCAATGAGCCTGTTCCAGCACGTGGAGCCCTACGCGGGCGACCCCATCCTGAGCCTGAACGAGGCCTTCCAGAAGGACCCGCGGGCCGACAAGGTCAACCTGTCGATCGGCATCTACTTCGACGACGCCGGCCGCATCCCGGTGCTGGACTGCGTCCGGCAGGCCGAGGCGCAGATGCTGGCCGAGGGCGGGGCCAAGCCCTACCTGCCCATCGAGGGCTCGGCCGCCATGCGCAGCGCCGTGCAGCGCCTGCTGTTCGGTGCCGACCACCCGGCGCTGAAGGCCGGCCGCGTGGCCACTCTGCAGACGGTGGGCTCCAGCGGCGGCCTGAAGGTCGGCGCCGACTTCATCAAGCGCTGGCTGCCGGGCAGCGGCGTGTGGGTGAGCGACCCCACCTGGGACAACCACCGCGCCATGTTCGAGGGCGCGGGCGTGCCCGTGAACACCTACCCGTACTACGACGCGGCCACCGGCGGCGTGCGATTCGCCGAGATGTGCGCCGCGCTCGAGCAGCTGCCGGCCGGCAGCATCGTGCTGCTGCACGCCTGCTGCCACAACCCCACGGGCGTCGACCTCAGCGCGGCGCAGTGGGCCGAGTTGGTGCCGCTGCTGGCGCGCCGCGGCCTCGTGCCCTACCTCGACATCGCCTACCAGGGCTACGGCGACGGCATCGAGGAGGACGCCTTCGCCATCCGCGCCGTGGCCGATGCCGGGCTCACGGCCTTCGTCGCCAACTCGTTCAGCAAGAGCATGAGCCTGTACGGCGAGCGCGCCGGCGCGCTGAGCGTGGTGTGCGAGACGGCCGACGAGGCCGAGCGCGTACTCGGCCAGATGAAGGCCACCGTGCGCCGCAACTACAGCAGCCCGGCCATCCACGCCGCCGGCATCGTCAGCCGCGTGCTCGGCGACCCCGCGCTGCGCGCCGCCTGGGAGGCCGACGTGGCCGCGATGCGCTCGCGCATCCAGGCCATGCGCCGATCGCTGCACGCGGTACTCGGCACCAAGCGGCCGGGCCGCGACTTCGGCTACTTCCTCAGCCAGCGCGGCATGTTCAGCTACACCGGCCTGAGCGCCGCGCAGGTGGACCGCCTGCGCGAGGAGTTCGGCGTCTACCTGGTGCGCTCGGGCCGCATCTGCGTGGCGGGGCTGAACACCGGCAACGTGGAGCGCACGGCGGCGGCGATGGCGGCGGTGCTGTAGGCGGCGCACCGCGGCGGGCGCAGGTCCGGCACGGGCTGGAGTTGCGAGAACAGGTCCTTCGGGTCGGCCAGCGCCGGAATCAGCTGCAGGGGCCGGCCCAGGCCCAGCTCGGCCGCCAGCTGCTGCACCAGGCGCAGCGCCGAGAAGTCCTCGAGCGCGAAGCCGACCGAGTCGAACACCGTGATCTCGTCGGCCCGCCGGCGGCCCGGGGCCTGGCCGGTGAGCACGCGCCACAGCTCGGTGACGGCGAAGCCGGCGGGCATCTGCTGCAGGTCGCCTTCGATGCGCGTCTGCGGCTCGTACTCCACGAACACGCTTGCCGCGTCCAGCACCGCCGGGTGCAGCTCGGTCTTGCCCGGGCAGTCGCCGCCCACGGCGTTGAGGTGCATGCCCGCCTCGAGCATGGCGGGCTCGATGATCACCGCGCTGCGCTTGTCGGCCGTGATGGTGGTGACGATGTCCGCGCCCCGCACGGCGTCGGCGGTGCTGGCGCAGGGCGTGAGCACCAGCCCCGGCACGCCCTGCAGGTTGCGCACGAGCTTGGCCGTGGCGGCCGGGTCGACGTCGAACAGCCGCAACTCGCGCACGCCCAGCCCGTGGTGGAAGGCCAGGGCCTGGAACTCGGCCTGCGCGCCGTTGCCGATGAGGGCCATGGTGCGCGCGCCGGGCCGCGCCAGCACCCGCGCCGCCATCAGCGAGGTGGCCGCGGTGCGCAGGGCCGTGGTCAGCGTGAGCTCGCTCAGCAGCACCGGCGCGCCGGTGGCGACGTCGGCCAGCACGCCGAAGGCCATCACCGTGGGCAGGCCGGCCGCGCCGTTGCCCGGGTGGCCGTTGACGTACTTGAAGCTGTAGTGCTCGGCGTCGGCCACTGGCATCAGCTCGATCACGCCGACCTGCGAGTGCGAGGCCACGCGCGGCACCTTGTCGAAGGCCGGCCAGCGGCGGAAGTCGGCCGCAATGGCATCGGCCAGGCGCAGCAGCAAGGCCGGCAGTCCGTGCGCCGCGACGAGGCGGGCGATGTCGGCGGGGGTGATCAGGGTCGTCATGGGGCAGCGCTCCGGGTGGGCCTTGCGGCGACTGCCGGCATTGTTCGGGCCGGTGTCGGCAATGCGAAGCGGCAACAGTGCTGCGAATCCGTGAGCTTCCTGCCGATTCGGCAGCACTCGCTGCCAGAATGCACCATGGACTCCACCGACCTGCAGCTCATTGCCCTGTTGCGCCAGGACGCGCGCGTGCCCGTGGCGCTGCTGGCGCAGAAGCTGGGGGTGTCGCGGGGCACCGTGGCCAACCGCATCCGCAAGCTCGAGGACGAGGGCGTGCTGGTGGGCTACACGGTGCTGCTGCGGCCCGATGTGGAAACGCAGCGCATCACCGCCTGGATGAGCATCGCCGTCGAGGGCAACCAGACGCGCGAGGTGATCGCGCATCTGCTGGGCGAGCCCGGGGTGGCCGGCCTGCACGACACCAACGGCCGCTGGGACCTGCTGGCCGAGCTGCGCGCGGCCCACCTGGGCGAGCTGGCCGCGGTGCTGGAGCGCGTGCGCCTCATCCGCGGCATCGCGGCCACCGAGACCAGCATCCACCTGCAGACCTACAAGCTGGCCTGAGGGCGCCAGAGGGCGCCGCCGCTGGGGCATCATCGACCGCCATGGGCCTGTTCCTGCTGCGCCGCCTGGGCACCTTCCTCGCCACCCTGGCCGTGGCCTCGGTGGTGGTGTTCGCGGTGCTGGAGCTGCTGCCGGGCAACGCCGCGCAGGTGATCCTGGGCGAGAGCGCCACGCCGGAATCGCTGGCCGAGATGGAGGCCCGCCTGGGCCTGGACCGCCCCGCGCCGGAGCGCTACGCGCAGTGGGTGGGCGGCTGGCTGCGCGGCGAGACCGCCACCAGCATCAGCTACGGCGTGCCGACGTCCGAGCTGATCGCGCAGCGGCTGGAGGTGACGCTGCCGCTGGCGCTGATCGCCATGCTGATCACCGTGGTGGTGGCGCTGGTGCTGGGCGTGTACGCGGCGGCGCGCCACAACAGGCTGGGCGACGTGGGCGTGATGGCCGCCAGCCAGCTGGGCATCGCGATCCCGAACTTCTGGTTCGCGATCCTGCTGATCCTGCTGTTCGCGGTGCACCTGCAGTGGGTGGACGCGGGGGGATTCCCCGGCTGGCGCGAGGACGATGGCGGCGGCCTCTGGCTGGGCCTGCGCGCGCTGATCCTGCCGGCCATCGCGCTGGCCGTGGTGCAGGCCGCCATCCTGGCGCGCGTCACGCGATCGGCCGTGCTGGACGTGCTGCGCGAGGACTTCGTGCGCACCGCGCGCGCCAAGGGCCTCACCCAGCGGCAGGCGCTCACCCGCCACGTGCTGCGCAACGCGATGATCCCGGTGCTCACGGTGGGCGGGCTGCAGTTCGCCAACCTCGTCACCGGCACCATCGTCGTCGAGAGCGTGTTCGTGCTGCCGGGCATCGGCCGGCTGGTGTTCCAGGCCATCGCCAACCGCGACCTCCTCGTCGTGCGCGACGTGGTGATGCTGCTGGCGGCGCTGGTCGTCGTCGTCAACTTCGTGGTCGACGTGCTGGTGGCCTGGATCGACCCCCGGATCCGTCACCACTGACCAGAAAAAAGGCCCGCGCCTTGCGACGCGGGCCCTGCAGCGGAAGCTGCCTCGTGACGCGACCCGGAGGTCACTTGAGGTGCTTGCTGATCTCCTTGGTCATCGCGAACATGCTGATCGGGCTGACCCCGACGACGGCCTTGAGCTTGGCGTCGGCGTTGATCATGGTCTTCTTGACCGCGTCCTGCAGCTTGTTCTTCTTGATGTACTCCCAGACCTTCTTGGTCACGTCGGTCCGCGGCAGGGCCTTGTCGCCGATGATGGCGGCCAGCGCGGCGCTGGGCGTCATCGGCTTCATGAAGGCGGCACTGGGGGTGCGCTTCTTGGCCGGGGCAGCCTTCTTGGCCGGGGCGGCCTTCTTGGCGGGCGCCGCCTTCTTGGCCGGGGCGGCCTTCTTGGCCGGAGCCGCCTTCTTCGCCGGGGCAGCCTTCTTGGCCGGAGCGGCCTTCTTCGCCGGGGCCTTCTTCGCGGGAGCTTTCTTCGCAGTTGCCATGTGTGTGTTCTCCATCAGTGGATGAGGAATGCCGCTTGCGTTGCAGGTGTCGCTGAAGCGCGCCGGGGGCGCGTGTCATGAACCCGTCTCGTGGTCGTCAAACGAGCGAGCGCGATGGTAAGGCCTGCCACGAGGGAAAGAGAAGCAGTTTTCATAGGTGAAAGCCTCGTGCCGCCCCCTCGAAGACCCTGGCCGCGGCATCCGCGCCACGGTATCGTCGCGCCATGAAGCTGATCACGCGTTGGTTGCTGCTCGCCGCGGCGCTGCTGCTGGTGGCCCACCTGTACGCCGGCGTCTCGGTGGCGAGCTTCGGCTCGGCCCTGGTCGCCGCGCTCGTGCTGGGGCTGTTCAACACCCTGGTGCGGCCGCTGCTGGTGCTGCTGACGCTGCCGGTCACCATCCTGACGCTGGGCCTGTTCCTGTTCGTCATCAACGCGCTGATGTTCTGGGCCGCCGCCTCGGTGCTCGACGGCTTCGCCGTCACCGGCTTCGTCGCCGCGCTCGTGGGCTCGCTGTTGTACAGCGTGTGCGGGCTCGTCATCGACGCCGCGGTGGAGCGCATCTTCAGCCGCTCGTCCGACTGAGCACGGGCCCCCAGGCTCGCTGCACCCGCCACCCCTCGCGGGGGCTCACCCGGAACCGGGCAACCCGGATCCCGGGTGGCGTCGCGGCGGCGGCGCGGCGCGCACCTCGAAGCGCACGCGCTGCACGCCGGCCGCGGTGTGCAGCTCCACCACGTGGCGGCCGGGCCGCGGCAACCACGCGATGCGCGTGCCGCGGCCGAGGTCGCGACCGCCCAGCCGCCAGCGGCCGGCCTCGCCCTCGAACACCAGGCGCTGCGCGGCCACCGGGATGTCGGGGTCGAGCACGACCACCGCGCCATCGCGCGGCCAGCCGATGCCGTAGGCGGCCGGCGCGCGCAGCGCCACGGGCTGCGCCGACGCGGGCTCGGTGCCGGCCAGGAACCACTCGCCGCCCTGGGCCACCAGGCCCGCAGGCGGGGCCGGCGGGCGCGACGGCGAGCCCGCGTGCAGCGCCTCCACCAGCTCGCGCCACACCGGCGCCGCGCCCTCGGTGCCGCTGACGCCGTGCATGGGCTGGCCACCCGCGTTGCCCACCCACACGCCCACGGTGTAGCGGTCGGTGAAGCCGATGCACCAGTTGTCGCGCAGGTCCTTGCTGGTGCCGGTCTTCACGGCGGCGAAGCCGCGCGTGACCAGCGGGCTGTCCAGCCCGAAGGTCGCACCGCGCGCGGCGGCGTCCGACAGCATGTGCGCCAGCTGCCAGGCCACGGCCGGCGGCAGCAGTTCGCGCGGGGCCTCGCGCGCCCACGCGGGCTGCGCGGCCGGCGCCGTCCAGCGCGGCGGGCTCCAGCGGCCGCCCTGCGCGATGGCGCGGTAGGCGTTGGCCAGCTCCAGCAGCGTGACGTCGGCGCTGCCCAGCGCCATCGCGTGGCCGTGCCAGCCGGCGTGGCGCGCGGGCCGCAGGCCGGCGCGCACCAGGCCGTCGAACACGGCGTCGGGGCCCAGCATCGTGGCCACCTGCACGGCGGGCACGTTCAGGCTGGCGGCCAGCGCCTCGCGCACGCGCACCGGGCCGCGGAAGGCGTCGTCGTAGTTGCGCGGGCGGTACAGCGCGCCCGGCGCCACGCCGTCAGCGCCGCCCAGCGCCAGCGGCCGGTCGTCGAGCACGCTGGCCGGCGTGACGAGCCGCCGCTGCAGCGCCAGGCCGTAGACCAAGGGCTTGATCGTCGAGCCCGGCTGGCGCCGCGCCAGCACGGCATCGACCGCGGCCGCCTGCGAGCCGCGGCCGGCCGATCCCACCCAGGCCCGCAGCTCGCCGCTGGCGTTGTCGAGCACGACCACGGCGCCGTCTTCCACGCCGCGGCCGCGCAGCTCGGCCAGCTGCCGGCGCAGTGCCGCGATGGCCAGGCGCTGCACGCGCGCGTCCAGCGTCGACGGCAGCGCCGCGGGCGGGCTGTTGCCGAAGCCCTGCGCCACCAGCCGCGCCAGGTGCGGCGCCACCGCCTCGTCGGCCGCCACGCCCGCCGGCAGCATGGGCCCGGGGCGGCGCGCCAGCGCCTGCGCCCAGGTGATGTCCACGCCCTCGCAGCCCTGCTGCTGCAGCCGCAGCAGCTCGCAGGCGCGGCGCTGCACCTGCGCCGGCGGGGCGTTGGGCGCGCGCACCAGCGCGGCCAGCAAGGCCGCCTCGACGGCGTCGAGCCCGCCAGGGTGCTTGCCGAACAGCTGCAGCGAGGCCGCGCGCAGGCCCACCAGCTCGCCGCGCAGCGGCACGACGTTGAGGTAGGCCTCGAGGATCTGCGACTTGCTCCAGCGCCGCTCCAGCCGCTGCGCGGCGCGCAGCTGCGCCAGCTTGTCGACCACGCCGCGCCCGCCGGCCGGGCGCGCCAGCGCGGGGTCGAGCAGCGCGGCCAGCTGCATCGTCAGGGTGCTGGCGCCGCGCGCGCGATCGTCGAAGGCCGACGCCCAGGCGCCGGCCGCCAGCGCCGCCCAGTCGACGCCGCCGTGCTGCCAGAAGCGGCGGTCCTCGCCCAGCACCAGCGCGTGGCGCAGTGCGGGCGACACGTCGGCCAGCGCCACCCAGTCGCCGCGGCGCACGCTGTCGTCGACGCGCACGCGCTGCAGCACGGCGCCGTGGCGGTCGAGCAGCGGCAGGTCCGACGGCCGGTGCGCCGCGCGCACGGCCTCGAAGGCGGGCTGCGCCTGCGCCGCCGGCGCGGCCAGCGCCGCGGCCAGCAGCCACGCGGCGCGCGCGCCCCTGAAGCTCCTGAAACCCCTCAAGGCTGCACCTCCACCGGCGCCAGCGGCAGCTCGGCGAAGTTCTCCGGCGCATACATCGCCTCCACGCGCGCCGGCGGCAGGCCGAAGCGGCCGGCGGTGTTCAGGCGCAGCGTGTAGCTGATGCGGTGGCGGCCGCGTGGCAGCGCGTCGAAGTAGGCGCGCCAGGCGTCGGCGGCGCGCTCCACGTAGACGGGCGACGCGGTGTCGCCGCGCGCGGGCGGCGCGGCGCCGACCGCGGCGCCCACGGCGATGGCGGCGTCGCGCGCCAG
>CAIKLM010000182.1 GCA_903828235.1 uncultured beta proteobacterium
CTTGCCAATCATGGCCATGGTGATCACTCCTCACACCCCGCCCCGCTGTGGATAAGTCGGGCAGGGTAGGTTGAACACCTGGGTCAGTTTTCGGTCGGCACGATCCTCACAAGTGGGTCAAATCTCAGTCGGCGCCAACAAGCAGGATCACCCGCCGCAGGCCGTGCCCGCCGACGTCCGCGAGGGTGTCGGCGCCTTCGCGCCATCCGCCGTGCAGCTGGGTGTTGCCGCCGGCCTCGATGCCGGCGATGGCCGCCCGCAGGGCGGTGCCGTCGCCGAGCGCGACGGCGGGCCACAGCCGCTGCACCCGGTGGTCGAACTGCACCAGCGAGACGGCGTCCGTCGGGCGCAGCCGGTCGATCACGAACCCGGCGCACCGCCGGGCCTCCTCGAGGGGCCGCCCGGCCATCGAGCCCGAGCGGTCGATCACCAGCGACAGCGCCTGCGGCGCACGCTCCGGCAGCTGGCTCGCGGGTGCCGCCGGCGCCTGGATGCGGACCAGCACCTCCACGACGTTGTCGACGCCGGCCTGCAGGCCGGCGCGGCGCGGGACGAGGACGACGGCGGTGGACAGCGACAGCGATTCGTTCATGGGGTCCTGGGTGAACGGGTGGCGAAGGGTCGGCAGTCCGCCGAGCCACAGGCTCATGGGCCGAGCCACCCGCACGCGGGCCGCCACTCAGGATGCCGGTCAGAAGGGTCGGGCCCGGGCCCGGTTCACTTGCGGGTGTTGTCCAGCGACGGCGGCGGCGTGTACCCGAGGTCCAGCGCGCGCTTCTCGTAGCGGTCGGCCAGCAGCGGCTGCGCCTCGCGCCGATAGTGCAGCGCCAGCTCGTAGGCCGCGATGCCGTTGCCCAGCTCGGACGCGTACTGCAGCCAGCCCTCGTAGCGGCCGCCGTCGCGGCGCCCGTGGCGGCGTGCGATGCGCGCCGCGGCGTCCTTGTCGCCGCGGCCGGCCTTGGTCAGCTCGTCCCGCTCGGATGCGCCGCCGTCCGCGGCCGGCACGAAGGCGCTGCGGAACAGCTGCACGTCGCGGCTGCGCAGCGCCTTGACGGCCTCGCGCGCGCCCTCGCGCGCGACGATGGCGCTGCCGGCCAGCGGGCTGGCGGCGTGGTTCCGCAGGTAGTCCTCTGCCAGGCGCGCCACCTCGGCCGGCCAGATCGCGGCCTCCAGCCTGGCGAAGTCCTCGGCCTCGTCGCGCGGGCGCGGCGGCGGCGGTGCTGCGGCGGCGGCCACCTCGGGCGGGGGCAGCGGCGCCAGGCGGCGCCGCAACTGCGTGTTCTCGGCGATGAAGGGAAACTGCGCGAAGCGGCGCAGCAGCGGCACCGGGTGGTTCAGCATCGTGTTCTGCACGTCGTACTTGACGAGGCGGAACAGGTCCGAGAAGCTGATCTCGTCAGCCGCGCTCTCCAGCAGCTTCACCAGCGAGGCCGTGTAGAAGGTGTGGCGCGTGTCGTCGGCTGGCGCGATGGCCGGGCGGCCGGCCCCGGTGGCGAAGGCGATGAGCTTGCCCGGCGGCGCCTCGACCTGGTTGAGGCCCTCGCCGCGCGCCACGTCGCGCAGCGAGGTGCGGCAGGCGTCGATGACGGCGATGGTCAGCCCGGCGGGGCGGTTCGGCAGCGGCCCCAGCACGTCGCCGCTCAGCGTCAGGCTGTTTCGCTGCAGCACCTCGGGCCTGGCCTTCGGGTTGGCGCGTGCGGCCAGCAGCAGGTTCTCGGCGTCGACCTGCGCGCCGTGGCCGGAGAAGTAGAACAGCGCCGTGCAGTCGGCCGGCGCGGCGCGCACCCTGGCTGCGAAGGCCTGCACCGCGGCGCGCGACTGCGCGAGGTCCAGGTCCAGGCCCTGGTCGACCGTGAATCCGCGCTTTTCGAGCACCGCGCGCAGGTCGCGCACGTTCTTGTGGATGGGCGGCAGGTCCTCGCCCTCGGGGTAGTCGCGGTTGCCGATCAGCAGGGCCAGCCGAGGCGGCTCGCCGCTGGCGGCGGGCTGCTGCGCCAGCGCCTGCAGCAGCGGGTGGCCCGCGGCGAGCGCCGCGGTGCCTTGCAGCAGGCGGCGCCGACTGGGCAGCGGGGGCAGGGTGGGGGTGATGCTCATGGGGGCCTCGTGCTGCGGGCGCGTCAGTTGGTAGGCCCGCAACCCAGGCTGGCCCCGGCCGGCGGGCAGATCGTCGGCAGCCGCAGGCCCTGCGAGCCCGTGGTCGCCGAGCGGCCGGGGCCGACCTCGGCGATCACGCCGGCGCGCAGCCGCAGCGCCACGTTCTCGGTGCGCACCGCCTCCTCGAAGCGCTGCTTGCGCGCGCTCTCCGACACCGACACCGTGGCCGAAATCGAGTTCTCGACCGCGGGCGTCACGGGCAGCAGTCCGTTGTAGAAGACCGGGATCTCGCCCTGGCGGCCGGCACCGTCGAAGAAGAAGCGGTAGCCGCCCAGCGCGACCTGCGGCCCGCTGAGCAGCACCGCGGTGCTGCCGCTGGCGCCGCCGCGCGGCAGCATGGTCAGGTAGCCGGCGTCCAGGGGCAGGGTGCGGTTGCCGAAGGCGCGGCTGCCGATGTCGACGCGGATCTCCGCGCCCGGCTGCCCGTACGGGTAGGTGATCCCGAAGGCGGCCGGCGTCAGCTCCAGCGTCAGCGCCGGCAGCGACGCCGCGGTGCCCACCGTGTTGTCGAAGGGCAGCCGCGCGACGATGCGCGCGTCGCCGGTCGTCGTCAGCCGGTCGGCGCTGACCGAGACGAGGTCGGCCTCGATGCCGCTGCCGCCCACGACGATGGTCGAGCCGGCGATGCGCACGCGGCCTTGCAGCGCGTAGTTCTGCGTCGGCCCCGCAAAGCTGCCGGGGGTCGGCCGCTCGGTCCACGCACTGCCGGCGGCGCCGCTGGTCACCGACAGCTCGCCGAGAAACTCGTTGCCGGCGGCCAGCAGCCGCACCGAGGCGCCGCTGGCAACGACGACGCGCAGCCCGCCGCCGGCTGCGACGCGGATCTCACCTCCGCTTTGCAGCACCTCGTCGGCCCCGAAGCCGATGGGCAGGCCGGCGGCTTGCCGGCCCTGGGCCTCGGGTGGCGGGGCCGTGAGGGTGGCGGCGCCGGACGACACAAGCTCCAGCTGCGCGCCGCCGACCGTGACGGCATCCGACAGCTGCAGCGTGCCGGCCGCGATGCGGCCGCCGGCCGGCACCGTCACGCGGCCGAGCACCAGGTGGCGCGCCACGCCGGCGTCACGGCCACTGGCCAGATCGACGCGGCCGCGCGCGTCGATCGCGACGCTGCTGCCCCAGCGGTTGCCGTCGTGGGTGGCGTCGATCAGGCGGCCGGTGAGCGTGAGCGGCTGGTTGCCGGGCACGGTGACCGCGCCGCGCATCAGCAGGTCGTCGGCCGCCGCAAGGTCGCCCGCCAGGGCGACTGCGCCGTCGGCATCCAGCGACTGCAGCCTCTCGCGGCCGCCCAGCGCCAGCCGGCCGGGCGCATCGACTCGCACGGCGCTGGCGTCGGGCAGCTGCTCGTCGCCCTGGGTGGCGAGTTCGCCCCGCTCCACCAGCGTGCTGCCGGCGTAGGTCTTGTTGCTGCCGGCCAGCAGCAACCGGCCGCTGCCGGCCTGCGTGACGCCGCCGCTGCCGGCCACCGGCTGTGCCAGCGTGACGTCGTCGCTGCGGTCGAACACCAGCCGCCCTGTCAGCTGGTAGCCGCTGCTGGCCAGGCTGCCGCTGCCGCCGCCGTCGCCCACCCGCAGCGTGCCGGCGGCCACCGTGGTGGGACCGGTGTAGGTGTTGGCGCCGGTCAGCGTGAAGCTCGTGCCGCCCAGCTTGCGCAGCCCGCCGGTGCCCGAGATCACGCCGGCGAAGACGCCGTCGCCCCCGCTGCCGGTGGCCAGTTCGTGGCTGCCGAGCGCGACGCCGCCGCTGCCGGCGAGCGTGCCGAGGGTCTGCGAGCCGCCCAGCGCCAGCGCCGCGCCGGCAGCGACGTTCACCGCCGGCGCGGCGCTCAGGCGGTCTGCGGCCGGCAGCGTCAGCGTGCCGCCGCCGACCAGGATCTCGCCGACGGCGGCGCGGCCGGCCAGCGTGCTGCTGCCGTTGCTGCTCAGGCGCCCGGCGCCGAGGTCGGCCAGGGCCTGGCCGCCCTCCAGCGCATAGTTCGCCGCAGTCAGCGTGCCGCTGCCCCCCAGCGTGCCGGCCAGCGCCAGGCTGGCCACGGTGTCGTTGCCGCCGAGCGCGAGCGTGGCGCCCGCAGCAACCGAAATCGCGGCGTCGTCGGCCAGGCGGTCGGCGGCGCCCAGCGTCAGCGTGCCGGTGTCGACCGCGACGCTGTTCGCGCCGGCGCGGCCGTCCAGCCGGCTCGTGCCGCGGCTGCTGAGCGTGCCGCGCCCGAGCTCGGCCTCGACGACGGCGCCGTCCAGCGCATAGGTGGCAGCGATCAGCGTGCCGTTGCCGTGCAGGCGGCCGGCCAGCTGCAGCGCGGCCACCGTCTCGCTGCCGGCCAGGGTGAGCGCGGCGCCGCGGGCCACGGCCAGTGTCGCGCCGTCGGCCAGGCGTTCGGCTGCGCCGAGGGCCAGCGTGCCGGCGTCCACCTGCAGCGCGGCCGAGGCCAGCGTGCCGTCGATGGCCAGTGTGCCGCCGGCCACGCGCGTGGCGCCGGTGTAGGGGCTGGCGCCCGACAGCACGAAGCGGCTGCTGCCGGCCTTGACCAGGCCGCCGCTGCCCGCAAGGGCACCGGCGAAGCTGGAGTCGCCGCGCGCACCGGTGGTCAGCGTCGCCGCGCCCAGCGAGACCGTACCCTCGCCGGCCAGCAAGCCCAGGGCCTGGTCGCTGCCCAGCGCCAGCGTCGTGCCGCCGGCCAGGGTCACGGCGGGCAGGGCGGTCAGCAGGGCGGCCGGCTGCAGCGTCAGCGTGCCGGCGTCGACGGCGATGCTGTCCGCGGCCGACGGCCGCTCCAGCCGCGTGAGGCCGCGGCTGGCCAGCGCGCCGCCGCCGAGCGCGATGCCCACGGTGGCGCCGTCCAGCGCGTAGGTGGCTGCGCTGAGCGTGCCGCTGCCCGACAGCGTGCCGGCCGCGGCCAGCGAGCCCAGCGCCTCGTCGCCGGCAGCGGCCAGTGTGGCGCCGGCCGCGACGGTGGTCGCCGGCAGCGCGCCCAAGCGCCCGGCAGCAGCCAACGTCAGCGTGCCGTCGGTGACGCTCACGGTGCCGGCTTCCGAACGCCCGGCCAGCCGCGCAGCGCCACGGCTGGACAGCGCGCCGCGGCCGAGATCGGCGTCGACGGTGGCGCCGTCCAGCGCGTAGGTGGCCGCGCTCAGCGTACCGCTGCCGGCCAGCCGGCCGGCCAGCTGCAGCGCGCCGACGGTGTCGTTGCCGGCCAGCGTCATCAGCGCGCCGGCCGCCACTTCGAGCGTGGCGCTGTCGGCCAGGCGGTCGGCGCTGCCCAGCGCCAGCGTGCCGGCGTCCACCCGCAGCGTCTGCGAGGCCAGCGTGCCGGCCACGGCCAGCGTGCCGGCGGCGACACGCGTCGTGCCGGTGTAGGTGCTGGCGCCGGCCAGCGTGACGGTGCCGGTGCCGAGCTTGACGAGCCCGCCGCCGGCGCCGGCCAGCGTACCGCCGAACGAGGCATCGCCCAGCGCGCCGGTGCTCAGCGTCGCCCCGCCCAGCGCGACCAGCCCGTCGCCCATGAGGGCGCCGACGGTCTCGTTGCCGCCCAGCGACAGCGCCGCGCCGGCGGCCACACCGACCGCCGGCGTGGCGACCAGCCGGCCGGCGCTGGCCAGCGCCAGGGTGCCGGTCTCCACCGACAGCGTGATGGCGGCGCTGGTGCCGCGCAGGGTGGCGAGCGCGCGGCTGCTCAGCGCGCCGGGCCCGAGGTCGGCGTCGACGGTGCCGCCGTCCAGCAACGTGTTGGCCGCCGTCAGCGTGCCGCTGCCCCCCAGCGTGCCCGACAGCACCAGCGAGCCCACTGTCTCGTTGCCGGCCAGCGCCAGCGTCGCGCCGGTGGCGACCGTGACGGTGGCCGTGTCCGCCAGCCGTTCGGCGCCCGCCAGCGCCAGCGTGCCGCCGCGCACCGCGATCGTTGCCGAGGCCAGCGTGCCTTCCAGGGCCAGCGTGCCGGCGTCGACCCGCGTCGTGCCGGTGTAGCCCTGGTTGCCGGCCAGCGTGAAGACGCCCGCGCCGACCTTGCGGAGTTCGCTGCCGCCATTGCCCGAGACGACGCCGCCGAAGCGGCTGTCGCCCAGCGCGCCGGTGACCAGGGTCGCGCCGTCCAGCGCCAGCGTGCCGTTGCCGGCCAGCGAGCCGAAGGTCTCGTTGCCGGCCAGCGTCATCGCCGCGCCGGCGCCGACCGTGACCGCCGGCTGCGCGCTGAAGGTGTTCGCCCGCAGCAGCGTCAACTGGCCGCTGGACACCGTCACCGCGGTGGCGGCGCTGGTGCCGTTGAAGATGCTGTTGCCGGTGCTGGTGAGCGTGCCGTCGCCCAGGTCGAGCTCGTACAGGCCGCCGGTCAGCAGGTAGCTGCCGGCGCTGAGCTGGCCGGTGCCGGTGATGGTGCCCGCCGCGTCGACGGCGCCGACGCGGTCGTTGCCGTTGAGCACGAGGGTCGCCCCCGCGGCGATGCGCAGCAGGGCCGCATCGTCGAGCAGGTTGCCGCTGCCCAGCGTCAGCGTGCCGGCGACGACGTCCACCGAGCCCGCGGCCGCGCTGCGGTTGAGCCGGCTGCTGCCCTGGCTGCTCAGCGTGCCGGCGCCCAGTGGGGCGTCGACGGTGCCGCCATCGAGGGCGTAGGTCGAGGCGCTCAGCGTGCCGGTGCCGGCCAGCCGGCCGGCCAGCGCCAGGCTGGCCACGGTGTCGTTGCCGCCCAGTTCCAGGGTTGCGCCGGCCGCCACCGTGAATGCGCCGGCATCCGGCAGCGCGTTCGCCGCCGTCGTGCGCAGCGTGCCCTGCAACACCTGCGTGGCACCCGCGTAGGCATTGGCGCCGCCCAGGCTGAAGGTGGTCGCGGCGCCGGCCTTCACGAGGCCGCCGCTGCCCAGCAGGCGGCCGTCGAAGCTGCTGCTGGCCAGCGCGCCGGTGGTCAGCGTGGCGGTGCCGAGTTCGACGTCGCCGCCGCCGGCCAGGCTGCCGATGGTCTGCGTGCCGCCGAGCCGCAGCGTCGCGCCGGGTGCGACGCTGACGGCGGCCGTGTCCGCCAGCAGCGCGGCGCCGCCGGTGCTCAGCGTGCCGCCGCCGATGGTCACCGTCGCAGCGCCGGCGGCGGCATTGAGCCTGCTGCTGCCGGAGCTGCTCAGCGCGCCGGCGCCGAGCGGCACGTCGACCGTGCCGCCGGCCAGCGTGTACGTCGCGGCCGTGAGCGTGCCGCTGCCGGCCAGCGTGCCGGCCAGCGTCAGCGAACCGACGCGGTCGTTGCCGCCCAGCGCCAGCGTGGCGCCGCCGGCGATCGTCAGCGCCGCGGTGTCGGCCAGGCGGTCGGCGCTGCCCAGCGCCAGCGTGCCGCTGTCGACGCTGACCGTGTTCGCGGCCGCGGTGCCGGCCAGCAGGCTCGAGCCGGTGGACGCCAGGCTGCCGGCGCCCAGCGCGGCGGTCGCCTGCAGCGTGCCGCCGGCCAGCGCATAGCCGCCCGTCGCGGTGAGCGTGCCGCTGCCGCCCACGGTGCCGGACAAGGACAGCGAGCCCACGGTGTCGTTGCCCGACAGCGCCAGCGTGGCGCCAGTGGCAACCGTCAGTGCCGTCGCATCGGCCAGGCGGTTGGCCGCGCCGAGCGTGAGCGTGCCGCTGGTCACGGTGACGCTGCTGGCCGCGGCCGTGCCGTTGAGCGCGGTGGTGCCGGTGGACGTGAGCGCACCGCTGCCGAGGTTGGCGTCGACGGTGGCGCCGCCCAGCGCGTAGGTGGCGGCGGTGAGCGTGCCGCTGCCGGCCAGGGTGCCGGCGAGCGCGGCGCTGGCCACGGTCTCGCCATGGCTGGCGAGCTGCAGCGTGGCACCGGCGGCCACCGTCAGCGCCGCGGTGTCGGCGATGCGCTCGGGCGCGGCCAGCGTGAGCGTGCCGGCGCTGATCTGCGCCGTGCCGACCAGCGCCTGCCCCTGCAGCGTGGCGTTGCCCTGCACGAGCAGGCTGCTGGCAGCGACATCGGACTGCACCAGCGCGCCCGACTGCAGCGTGACGGTGGTGGCGTCGAGCCGGCTGGCGCCGGCCAGCGTGCCGGCCAGCGCGAGCGTGCCCACGCGCTCGGCGCCGCCCAGCGACAGCGCGGCGCCGCCGGCCACCGTGACGTTGGCGGTGTCGAGCAGCCGCTCGGCGGCGGCCAGGCTCAGCGTGCCGGCCTGCACGTCCACGGTGGCGGCCGCGGACGTGCCGACGAGCTGCGCGTTGCCGCTGACCACCAGCAGTCCGCTGCCCAGGTTGGCGCGCGCCAGCCCGCCGGCCTGCAGCGTGGCGCGGTCGCTGGTGGACAGCGTGAAGCCCAGGCCGTCCAGCGTGCCGGCCAGTGCCAGCGAGCGCACGGTCTCGTGGGCGCCCAGGTTCAGTGTCGCGCCGGCGGCCACTGTCACGTTGGCGTTGTCGTCGAGCCGGTCGGCCGTGGCCAGCGTCAGCGTGCCGGCGTTCACCTGCACGGTGCCGGCGGTGGCGCGGCCGGCCAGCTGGCTGCTGCCGGTGCTGGTGAGCGTGCCGGCGCCCAGGGTGGCGCCGCTGGCCACCGTGCCGCCGTTGAGCGCGTGGGTCGCGGCGGTCAGCGTGCCCGGCCCCTGCAGCGTGCCGGCGATCGTCGCCTGGGCCACGGTCTCGATGTTGTCGGCGCGCAGGGTGGCGCCGGCGTCGACTGTCAGCGCGGTGGTGTCGGGCAGCCGCTCGTCGCCGGTGAGCCGCAGGACGCCCTGGGCGACCTGCGTGCTGCCGCTGTAGGCGCTGGCGCCGCTGAGCTGCAGCGTGCCGCTGCCGGTCTTGCGCAGGTTGCCGCTGCCCAGGATGCGGCCGCTGAAGCTGCTGTCGGCCGCGCCGCCGGCGCTGAGCGTGCCGCCCCCGAGCGTGACGTCGCCGCCGCCGGACAGCGCGCTCAGCGCCTCGTTGCCGGCGGTGGCCAGCGTGCCGGTGAGGGTGGCCGACGGCGCGGCGGTGAAGCGGTTGGCCGCGCCGAGCGTGAGCGTGCCGGCGTTGATGACCAGCGTGCCGCTGGCGGCCGTGCCGGACAACGCCGCGTTGCCGTCGACGACCAGCGCGCCGGGCCCCAGGTTGGCGCCGAACTGCGCGCCGGCGCCGAGGGTCGTGGTCGATGCCGTCAGCGTGCGCCCGCTGCCGGTGACGCTGCCGGCCAGCGTCAGCGTGGCGACCGCCAGGTCGCCGCCGAGCGCCAGCGTTGCGCCGGCGTCGACGGTGACGGCCGCCGCCGCGGCAAGCCGGTTGCTGCCGGCCAGCGTGAAGGTGCCCCCGTTGACGTCGACGGTGGCCGAGGCGGCCGTGCCGGCGAGCGACGCGTTGCCATTGACGGCGAGCGCCCCGCTGCCGAGGTTGGCGGCCACGCTGGCGCCGGCCTCGAGCACGTAGCCGCTGGCCGACTGCAGCGTCGCGCTGCCGGTCAGCGCGCCGGCGCTGGTGAAGGCGCCGACCGACTGCGCGTTGGCGCCGATCGCGAGGCCGGCGCCGGCGGCCACGGTGACGCTGGCGGTGTTGGCCAGCACGTTCGGCGCACCGAGCGTGAAGGTGCCTGCGTTGACGGCGACCGTTGCTGCGCCCGAGGCGCCGGACATCGCCGCGTTGCCGGTCACGGTGAGCGGCCCGCCGGTGAGGTCGGCCACCACGCTGGCGCCGGCCTGCAGCTCGGCGGCGCTGGCCACCAGGCGGTTGCCGGCCGCGCTGCGGTCCAGCGTGCCCGCGATGGTGGCGCTGCCGGCGGCCTCGTCGCCGTTGAGCAGCAGGCGCGCGCCGCCGGCGATGGCCAGCGTCGGCGTGCTGGCGAAGCGGTTCGCAGCGCCCAGCGTCAGCGTGCCGGCGTTGACGTTGACCACGCCCACGCCGGCCGTGCCGACAAGCGTGCTGTTGCCGGCGACGTTCAGCGTGCCGGTGCCGAGCGCGGCGCTGGCGTTCGCGCCTGCACCCAGGCTGTAGGTCGTGGCCGTCAGCGTGCCGGCGCCCGACAGCGTGCCCGCCAGGTTCAGCGTGCCGATCGTCTCGCCGGTGTTGTCCAGGCGCAGCGTCTGCCCGCTGGCCACCGTCACCACGGCCGTGTCGGACAGCCGGTTGCCGCTGCCGGAGCCCAGGCTCAGCGTGCCGCCGGCGATGTCCACGAAGGCGGTCGATGCGGTGCCGGTGATCTGCAGCTCGCCGGTGCCGCTGTTGCCGCCGGTCTGGCGCAGCGTGCCGTCGCCGGAGATCGCCTGCGCGACGGCGACCGTGCCGTTGCGGCTGTAGGCCAGCACCGCACCGGCACTGACGACGATGCCGCCGCCAGCGCTCAGCGTGCCGCCGTTGTTGCCGTTGCCGACCGTGAGCGTGCCGGTCTCCACGGTCGCGGTGCCGGTGACGCTGACGTTGCCGTTGATGCGCGATGCGTTGCGGCTGACCAGCGTGCCGGTGGTCAGGTTGTTGACGCTGTCGTCGTCGAGCACGTAGACGTTGGAGAACAGCTGGCCGGGCCCCAGCACGGTGCCGCTGCCGGTCAGCTGGTTCACGGTCTCGTTGAGCTCGAGCTGGATCGTGCCGCCGGACAGCAGCTGCATGTTCGAGGTATCGGCGATGTGCCCGCCGGACGGGATCACGTCGACGCTGAGCCGCAGCACGGCACCGTTGTTGATGCGCACGAGGCCGCCGTCGTAGCGGCCCGCCAGCGTCGCGTCGCCGGTGGTCGTCAGTGTGCCGCCGGCCAGCAGGGTGCCGAACTCGATGCGGCCGCCGCCCTGGAAGGTGGTGCCGCCGCCCGCCGCCAGCGTGAACGAGCCGTTCAGCGTGCCGGCCAGCGTCAGGTCGTCGATCGTGTCGTTGCGGCCCAGGGTCAGCGTGCCGCCGGCGGAGACGGTGACGTCGGCGCTGCCCGACAGGTCCGACGCAGCGCCGAGCACCAGCGTCGACCCGTTGCCGACGTCGACGCTGCCCACGCCGGCCGCGGCATTCAGCGTCGCGCTGCCGGCGCCGCTGACGGTGAGCGCACCGCCGCCGATCGCGCCGCCGACCACCGCGCCGGGCTGCAGCGCGTAGGTGGCGGCGGTCAGCGTGCCGGCCCCGGAGAGCGTGCCGGCCAGCGTCAGCGAGCCGATCCGCTCGGGCTGGTTGCCGGTGGTGAAGGTTGCGCCCGAGGCGACGGCGACGCTGGCGCCGTTGCCCAGGCGGTTGTCGTTGCCGTCGGCGAGCACGAAGCTGCCGGCGTCGACCTGGACCGCGGTGATGCTGGGCGCGGTGCCGTTCAGCGTGAGCGCGCCGCTGCCGCCGGCGCGCCGCAGCGTGCCGCCGGTGCCGCTGATGCTGCCCAGCGCGATCGGGCCGTCGCGGTCGAAGGACAGCGTGGCGCCGGTGTCGACCGCCAGCGTGCCGGCGCCGGCGAGCGCGCCGGCGGTGGCGCCGTCGCCCACCGTGAGCGTGCCGCTGGCCACGGTGCTGGCGGTGCCCACCGACAGCGTGCCGCGGATGCGGGCTGCCGCGCCGTTGGCCGTCAGCGTGTCGACGCTCAGCGTCGCGGCGCCGGACAGCGTGCCGGCCAAGCTCAGCGAACCGATGGTGTCGGCTGCGTCGACCTGCAGCGTCGCGTCGGCAGCCACCGTGAGCGCCGCGGCGTCGGCGAGGCTGCCGCCGGTGCCGACGACCAGGGTGCCGGTGTTCACGGCCACCGTCGCGGCACTGCTGGCGCGTTGCAGCGTGGCACTGCCGGGGCCGGCCGCCACGGTCAGCGACGGGCCGCCGGTGGGGGTCTGCACGAGCGCGCCAGCGCGCAGCGTGACGCCGCCGCTGGCGGTCAGCGCGAAGGTGTTGCCACCGAGCGTGCCGCTGAGGTCCAGGCTGGCCGCTTGCTTGGCCACGGCCAGCGTCAATGTGCCGCCCGTGGCCACGGTGACCGCGGCCGTGTCCGAGAACGCGGCCGCGTTGCCCACCGTCAGCGTCGCGCCGCCGTTGACCTGCACCGTGGCGCCGGTGGTCGTGCTGCTGATCTGGCTGGTGCCCGAGGCTGCGGTGATGGTGCCGCCGACGGTGACCGGGATGTTGAGGTTGCCGCCGCTGGTCAGCGTCAGGTCGCCCATGACGAGGGTGCCGATGCCGGTCTGCGCCAGGCTGCCGCCCAGCGACAGTGAACCGACCTGCTCCTGCGCGACGCCGACATCCAGCACGGCGCCGGTGGCCACCGTGACCGCGGCGCCGTCGGCGATGCGGTCGTCGGAAGGCGGCGCCAGCACCAGCGTGCCCGCCGCGACCTGCACTGCACCGATGGTGGGCAGCGCGCCGTCCAGCGTCAGCGTGCCGCCGGCCACGCGGAAGGTGCCGCTTCCGGCGATCGGAGCCGGGTTCGCCACCGCGGCAGACAGGTCGAGGCTGCCGCTGCGGTTGACCGCCAGCGTGCCGGCGGCGTTGACGGTCAGCGTCCCCGTGTTGGCGATGACACCGGTGGCGCCGCCATTGCCGGCCTGCAGCGTGCCGCCGTCGATGGTGACGGTGGTCGCGGCCAACGTGCCCGTCAGCACCAGCGAGCCGGCGCCCGCCTTGGTGAACGGGAAGTTGCCGGTGATGTCGCTGCCGACCGTGCTGTTGCCGCCGAGCGTCCAAGTCGCGCCTGCGGTGCGCGCGGCATTGCCGACGAGCACCAGCGTGCCGGCGCTCAGGTTGGCGCCGAGCGCGTGCACACCCGCACCGCCGTTGTTGCTCAGGGTCAGCGCGCCGCCGACGCTGAGCGCGGCGCCGACGGTCACGGCGCCTGCGGGGTTCCGGGTGCTGGAGCCAGCGTCATTGGCCGACAGCGTCAGATCGCCGCCCACCGTGACCGGGGCGCTGATGCTGATCAGGCCGCCGCCGCGCAGCGTCAGACTGCTGGCGCTGCCGGAGCTGACCGCGGCGTTGACGCTGATGTCGTTGCTGGCCTGCAGCTCGACGTTGCCGGCGGCGAGCTGCGAGACCAGCGCGCCGGCGGTGATGCGGCTGTTGACGCCCGGGCCCGCGAAGAGGATGCCGCCCGGCCCGAGGTCGTCGCCCGCCGTGCCGTCGTCGTTGAGGTCGGGCGCGCTGGCTTCGATCAGGATGTTGGTCGGGTCCAGCAGCAGCGTGCCGAAGCGGCCGGTGGGGGCGGTCAGGTCGGCGCTGCCGCGGTAGTCCAGGAAGGCCTTGCCCGAGACCTCGACCAGGCCGCCATCGCCGCCACGTGCGCCGCCGCGCGCCGCCGCATGGCCGGCGAAGCGCGTTGCCTCGTCGGACCAGACGATGACGCGGCCAGCGTCGCCCAGGTCGGTGGCGCTGGCGTCCAGCAGCGCGCCCGCTCGCACGCTGACCATGGCGGCGTTGCGCACGTCGGCGTTGGCGCCGCGGAAGTCGCCGCCGACGCGGACGCTGCCGCCGCCGGCCGTGCCGCTGGCGTCGATGCGGGCGCCGCGGTCGAGCAGGATGCGGTCGCCCTGCACCAGCACGTCGCCGCCGCGCGCGCCGTTGTCGTGGCCCTGGGCGTCCAGCGTGCCGGCGATGCGCGTGACGCCGTGGCCGCCGCCGTCGATCACGATGCGCCCTTCGCGCACGCCCAGCGTGCGCGCCTGCACCACGCCCTCGAGGTTCAGCACCGTGCCGGCCAGGCCGGCACGCGCTGCGGCGCGCAAATCGGCGACGCCACCGTCGGCCAGCACGCGGCCCTGCATCTGCAGGCGCGACTCCAGCGCGTCGCTGCGCACGTTGAAGAACACCAGACCGTCGCCGTCGAGGTCCACCAGCACCTCGGTGGCAGCGGCCAGGCCCACGCGCGGGGCGGTGATGCGGCCGCCGATGTCCAGCTGCGGCGCGACGAGCACCACGCTGCCGTCGGCCCTGATGTCGCCGTCGGCGCGCAGCGCCCCGGCACCCGCGCCGCGGCCCAGCTGCAGCCGGCCCGACGCCACGTCGTCCTGCGTGATGGCCAGCGTGCTGGCGACCAGCGAGCCGACGTCGATGCGCGACGAGGCGCCGAACACGATGCCGCGGGGGTTGATCAGCCAGACGCCGCCGTTGCTGCTGAGCGAGCCGTAGATCAGCGATGGGTCGTCGCCGAGCACGCGGTTGAGCAGCACCGCGTCGCGCGAGGGCTGCTGCACGACCACGCGTTCGCCGGCGGCGATCGAGAAGCTGGTCCAGTCCAGGCCCGCGCGCGGGGTGGTCTGGCGTATGTCCATGCGGCCCGGCGCCGGGCGCGACACCGTGGCCTCGCCGAACGTGGGCACCTCGCCCTGCGGCAGCGCGAGGCCGGCCGGTGCGGTGGCGGCCAGGCAGGCTGCGAGGCTGACTTGGCGCAGCGCGATGCCATGGCGCCGCCGGAGGGCCGGCGTGCAGGTGGCGGGAGCGGTCGGGCGCTTCGTCGGATTCATCTCGATCCCCCTGGGCGCTGGCGTGCGGTGGTGGCCGCGCCGGCGCCTTCCGTCTTCAGTTGAACAGCATCGCCGCCTGCAGGTACACGCGCACCTTCTCGCGGTCGTCTTCGCTGCTGGCCTGGCCCGCCACGGGGCGCGCGACCGACAGCCTGAAGGCAAGCTGGCCGGGCCGCACCCAGGCCAGGCCGATGCCGGCGCCCCCGAAGCGCGCGTGGTTGCTGCGTGCGTTGGGGTCTGCGCTGCCGCGTGGCTGGTAGCGGTACTGCACGTAGCCGCCGTCGGCAAAGACGCTGAAGACCATCTCGCGCGCGACCCGGCCCAGCAGGGCCTCCGGCGGCAGCACCCGCAACTCCAGCGTCGCCACGACGCCGATGTCGCCGGTGCCCTCGCCGGCGGCGAAGGCGCGCACGCCGTCCGGGCCGCCGATGCGGAACTGCTCGGTGGTGTCGAGGTTGTTCACCGCGTGCTGGCCGCGCAGCGCCGCGTACAACAGCACGCGCCCGGGGAGCAGGTTCTGCAGGCGCGTGTAGCCATAGGTGAGCTTGGTGTAGCGCACGTCGTCGTCCAGCGCCGGGTTGCGGCCGTCCGGGTACCGCAGCTGCCCGGACGCGACGTTGAGCTCGTAGGTGCTGACGCCGCCACCGAGCAGGCTGTCGCGGAAGTCGCCAGTAGCGCCCAGCACGACGGCGTCGACGCCCTTGCGTGCGCGGCCGTTGAGGTTGCGGTCCTCGTACTGTTTGCTCTCCAGCGCCAGCAGCGTGAACAGGTTCAGGTTGCGTGCGCGCACCACCGGGTACAGCGCGTAGGTGTTGACCGTGGCGGCGATGCCGTTGAGGTCCAGCGGGAACTGCGCCTTGTCGAGCTGGTAGCGCACGCCCGAGACCGACGCCCCCAGCTTCAAGCCGTCGCTGCCGACGGGCGTCGTGTAGCCGAGCAGCGCGAAGCCCAGCCCGCCGGTGTGCGAGGCCAGTACGTTGGCCGTGAAGCCGTCGCCGCGGCCGAAGGGACTGTTCATCTGCAGCAGGCCCGACAGCCGGTAGTCGCCCAGCGCCTTGGAGCCGTTGGTGTCGACCTCCAGCTTGCCCGTCCAGGCCGCCTCCGGCTGGGGTGTGACGACGAGCGTCGCAGTGCCGGGCTGGCTGCCGGCGCGCACCTCGAAGCGGGTGCTGATGCCGCGCAGGTCGTTGACGAGATAGACGACGCGCTCGACGTCGCGGACGCGCAGCACGCTGCCCGGGCGCAGGCGCGCCAGGTAGCCCTCGACGACCTCGCGGTCCACCGGCAGGCCATCGCGCCAGCTCAGCTCGATGCGGTCGAGCCGCCCTTCCAGCACGGCGATGCGCACGACGCCATCGGCCGGGGTCTGCTCCGGCAGGTAGGCGTAGCCCAGGTAGTAACCCAGTTCGCGCTGCAGGAAGCGCGTCACCTCGGCGGCCGCACCGGCCAGGTCTTCGAAGCCGCGTCGGGCGCCGGTGTAGCGCTGCGTCAGTGCCGGCAGTGCAGCGCGCAGCCTGGGCGGCGCGTCGTCGTCGACGGCGTAGGCGCGCACGTCGAGCCGGATGTCGTCTTCGGGCTTGCCGAGTTCACGCGCGGGCTCGCGGGCCGGCCGCGGGTCGATGCTGTCGGGCTGGCGAAGGGGTGGTGCCAACTCGGACGCGGACGGCACGGCTTCGGGTGTGCGTATCGGCTGCTGCGCCCAGACAGACCCGGCCACGAGGGCGCACGCCACGGCGCAGAGGGCGGAAGGCAGCCGGGTCCAGCGGGAACGCCCCAACGTGCTCGCCATGCCGACCCCCAGCCCGATTGATGTGCCTTCTGGGAATGCTAGCGGGAACGCCCCAGCGTGCTCGCCATGGCGACCCCTAGCCCGGGTGATGTGCCTCGGGGGAATATTCCCGGCGTCGTCCGCGTCGCGGAGTCGCAGCTCCTCCTTCGAAGGTGGGATGCGACCGTCCCTTTACCTCGGTGGAGGGCCGTCGACATCGTCGCGCCGTGGCGTGGTGCGCATCGAATTCATCCGCATCAGGCGGGGCTTCCCAGCGGTGCGTGTTCTTGCGACACTCCGCCGCGCCCAACGCCTCAGGCACCTGTTCGCGAGCCCTGGAACGAGTCGCCTGAAAGGCACCCTGCCAGTACGGAACTGCTGCCTCGATGACCGACCTCGACACCGCCGACGCCCGCATTGCCGCCTGGCTGCAGCCGCTGGACGATCCGTCCGCGCCCTGCGGGCCCGATCTCGAGTATGACAACGCCTTCCTCGACCTGACCCAGGCGGCCGCGGGTAAACCCGAAAGCGAGATCGGCGACGCCAAGCGCGCCGCCGAGCCGCCCGATTGGCCGCGGGTGGCCGAGATGGCCGAGGAACTGCTGGACCGTTCCCGGGACCTGCGCATCGCCACCTTCTGGCTGCGTGCCGGCCTGCACCTTCACGGATGGCGCGCGCTGTCCCCTGGCCTCAAGCTGATCAACGGGCTGCTGCGCGACTTGTGGGAGGGCGTGCACCCGCTGCCCGATCCCGACGACGGCGACCCTTATGGCCGCGTCAATGCGCTCACCATGCTGCGCGACCACAACGGCCTGCTCGCGGATTTGCGCGCCTCGCGCGTCGTGCGCGACCGTGCGGTCGGCGAACTCGACGGCCGGGCCGTGGAACTGGCAGCCGGCATCGCCGAGCCGCTGTCCAGCGAGACGGTGCCGCCGCTGGACCCCCAGCGGCTGATGGTGGCCGCTGCGGTCGAGCGCCTGCCGGCCCTGCGCGCCGACGCCCTGGAGGCGGTGACGCTGGTCGGTGAACTGGCCGCGCTGGCCGAGGAGCGCCTGCCCAGTGACGCGCCGGACTTCAAGCCGCTGCTGAGGCTGGCACGGGCCGTGGCGGCGCTGATGCCGGCCGAGGACGCGGCTTCGGAAGAGGGCGCCGGGGACGACGGCGCTGGCGAGTCCGGCGAACCCGGCGAGGACGGCGCCCCGGCGCGCGCTGGCAAGCGGGGCCTGTCGGGCAGCGTCAGCTCGCGCGAGGAAGCGCTGCGCGCGATCGACCTCGTCTGCGAATACCTGCAGCGCGCGGAGCCCACCAACCCGGCCACGCTGTTCCTGCGCCGCGCGCGCCACCTGGTGAACCACAATTTCCTGCAGCTGATGAAGGAATTGGCGCCCGATGCGATGCCCGAGGTCGCCCGTATCGTCGGTGTCGACCCGGACACGGTCGAGATTCCCCCTAACCAGTGACCCGGGTAGTACGCACCTTGACGAACCAGCACAGTTACAGGAAAACGTAGTCCTTACTTCGACCTTGCACATTCAGGAGCTTGCATGAGCAGCAGCCAGAAATTCATCGCCCGCAACCGTGCGCCGCGGGTCCAGATCGAGTACGACGTTGAGGTCTACGGCGCCGAGAAGAAGGTCCAGCTGCCCTTCGTGATGGGCGTTCTGGCCGACCTGTCGGGCAAGCCGGCCGAGCCGCTGGCGCCCGTGGCCGATCGCAAGTTCCTGGAAATCGACGTCGACAACTTCGACGCCCGCATGAAGGCGATGAAGCCGCGCGTGGCCTTCCAGGTGCCCAACACGCTGACCGGCGAGGGCAACATGAGCGTGGACATCACGTTCGAGAGCATGGACGACTTCAGTCCCGACGCGGTGGCGCGCAAGGTCGACTCGCTGAACAAGCTGCTTGAGGCCCGGCAGCAGCTGCAGAACCTGGTCACCTACATGGACGGCAAGGGCGGCGCCGAGGAACTGATCGGCAAGCTGATGAACGACCCGGCCGTGCTGGGCGCGCTGGCCAGCTCGCCCAAGCCGTCCGAAGGCTGATGCCGGCGCACCGCCGAGCCCCCCATTTCCTCAGCAGCATCCGCAGGAGAGCCGAACATGGCTGAAGCGCAAGGTTCGTCGGCACTGGCCAGTGTCGAGATGGAAGGCAGCGACCTCGCGTCGCTGCTGCAGAAGGAATTCAAGCCCAAGAGCGACGACGCCAAGAGCGCGGTCGAGCAGGCGGTGCACACGCTGGCGCAGCAGGCGCTGGCGCAGACCCAGCTGATCGGCACCGACGTCGTGGCGTCGATCGAGGCGATGATCGCCGCGATCGACCGCAAGCTCTCGGAGCAGATCAACCTGATCCTCCACCACGGCGACTTCCAGAAGCTGGAAGGGGCCTGGCGCGGCCTGCGCTACATGGTGAACAACACCGAGACCGACGAGCAGCTGAAGATCCGCGTCATGAACGTCTCCAAGCAGGAGCTCGGCAAGACGCTCAAGCGCTACAAGGGCACCAACTGGGACCAGAGCCCGATCTTCAAGAAGATCTACGCCGAGGAGTTCAGCCAGTTCGGGGGCGAGCCCTTCGGGGCCCTGGTCGGTGACTACCACTTCGACCAGAGCGCGCCCGATGTCGAGTTGCTCGGCGAGATGGCCAAGATCGCCGCCGCCGCGCACGCGCCGTTCATCACCGGCGCCTCGCCGACGCTGATGCAGATGGACTCCTGGCAGGAACTGGCCAACCCGCGCGACCTGACCAAGATCTTCACCACGCCGGACTACGCGGCCTGGCGCTCGCTGCGCGAGAGCGAGGACAGCAAGTACATCGGCCTGGCGATGCCGCGCTTCCTGTCGCGCACGCCTTACGGCGCGAAGACCAACCCGGTGGAAGCCTTCAACTTCGAGGAAGACACTGGCGGCGCCGACCACGGCAAGTACACCTGGGCCAATGCGGCGTACGCGATGGCCACCAACATCAACCGCGCGTTCAAGGAATACGGCTGGTGCACGCGCATCCGCGGCATCGAATCCGGCGGCGCGGTGACCAACCTGCCCACGCACTCCTTCCCGACTGACGACGGCGGCGTCGACATGAAGTGCCCGACCGAGATCGCCATCGAGGATCGGCGCGAGGCCGAGCTGGCCAAGAACGGCTTCATGCCGCTGGTGCACCGCAAGAACAGCGACTTCGCCGCCTTCATCGGCGCGCAGTCGCTGCACAAGCCGGCTGAATACGACGACCCGGACGCCACCGCGAACGCCAACCTGGCGGCGCGCCTGCCCTACCTGTTCGCGACCTGCCGCTTCGCGCACTACCTGAAGTGCATCGTGCGCGACAAGATCGGCTCGTTCAAGGAGCGCGAGGAAGTCGAGCGCTGGCTGTCGAGCTGGGTGATGCAGTACGTCGACGGCGACCCGGCGCACTCGTCGGAGTCGACCAAGGCGCGTAAACCGCTGGCCGCTGCCGAGGTGGTGGTCGAGGAAGACCCGGCCAACCCCGGCTATTACAGCTCGAAGTTCTTTCTCAGGCCCCATTACCAGCTCGAGGGTCTGACGGTATCCCTTAGGCTAGTTTCCAAGTTGCCCTCCGCGAAGGCAGGATAGAGCCGTTGGGATGACACCCCATCTCCTGCCTGCGGCTGCGCAGGGAGGCGCCAGGGCAGCCGGGCGACATTGCAGCGACAACCGCCCCTCCACACCGGGGCACTAAGGAGAGCACACCATGGCCGTAGACATGTTCATCAAGATCGGCGACATCAAGGGTGAGTCGACCGACAAGAAGCACGCGAACGAGATCGACGTGCTGGCCTGGAGTTGGGGCATGTCCAACTCCGGCACCACCCACACGGGCGGTGGCGGCGGCTCCGGCAAGGCCAACGTGCAGGACTTGTCCTTCACGAAGTACGTGGACGCGGCGTCGCACGCGCTGCTGCTGGCGTGCAGCAACGGCCAGCACCACAAGAAGGCGAATCTCTACGTGCGCAAGGCCGGCGGCAAGGGCGCGGCGATTGAGTACATCAAGATCGAGATGGACGAGGTGCTGGTCACCTCGGTCAGCACTGGCGGCTCCGGTGGCGAGGACCGCCTCACCGAGAATGTCACGCTGAACTTCGCGAAGGTGAAATTCGAGTACACGCCGCAGAAGCCCGACGGCACTCCCGATGCGACCAAGTCGATGGTCTACAACATCGCCGAGAACGACAACAACTGAGTCGTCTGCGCTGCATTGAGCCCCGTGCCCCTGGCGGCGCGCTGAAGCGCCGCAAGGGCGCCCGCGGGCACGAGCGTCGCCCCATCGGAATCGAACCGGACTGACCGCCATGCCGCGCTCGGACATGTTCCTGAAGGCCGTGGGCCAGCGAACGGGCGCCATCACCGGCGAGTCCACCGATCGCCGGTTCGCGGGTCAGATCGACGTCGTCGACTGGTCCTGGGGCATGTCGGCACCGTCGGCGGTGAACGGCCAGCGCACCGGGCGGCTGCAGATCAAGGAGTTGACCCTCGTCAAGCGAGCCGACCGCGCCTCCACCGCGCTGATGAGCGTGATGCGCAACAACGAGTTGCTGTCCACCGCGGTGCTTTCGGTGCGAAAGGCCGGCGGCGCGGACCCGCTGCCCTACATGACCATCACGCTCGACAAGGCACGCATCGTCGCCTTCGACGTCCAGTCCGACATGGCACCCGACGGCGCACCGACGCTGACCGAGCGCATCGGGCTGCACTTCCTCTCGATGACCGTCGACTACGTTCCGCAGGGCGCCAGCGGCGCCGGCAGCGGCGCCTCGTCGGTCGTGATCGACAACAACCCGGCGGCCTAGGCCCCTGCGGCAAGTCGCCGGCCGCCGCCACGCCACGGAGCGCCGATGCCATCCCTTGCTGCCGAGGCCCAGCAGGCCCTGAAGAACGGCGACGCGCTCGCTGCGCTAAAGCTGCTGACAGACCAGGTCCGCACGCGGCCGCAAGACGCCAAGCTGCGCGTCTTCCTGTTTCAGCTTCTGTGCGTGACGGGGCAGTGGGAGCGCGCGCTGAACCAGCTCAACGTGGCGCTGGAACTCGACGCCGCCGTGCTGCCGATGGTGCAGACCTACCGCGAGGCGATCGCCTGCGAGGCGCTGCGCCGCCAGGTCTTTGCCGGCCAGAAGGCGCCGATGCTGTTCGGCGAGCCCGAGACCTGGGTCGCGCTGCTGATCGAGGCGATGCTGCGCGAGGGCCGCGGCGAGCCCGACGAGGCCCGCCGGTTGCGCGAGCAGGCGCTCGAGCAGGCGCCGGCCAGCCCGGGCACGGCCACGGTTGGCGATTCGCCGTCGCAGGCGTTCGCCTGGATCGCCGACGCCGACTCGCGGCTCGGCCCCACGGTCGAGGCGGTGATCAACGGCAAGTACTACTGGCTGCCGTTCAACCGGCTGGCGCAGATCGACGTGCACGCGCCGCAGGACCTGCGCGACGCGGTCTGGATGCCGGCTAACTTCCGCTTCGTCAATGGCGGCGAGGTCGTCGGCCTGATCCCCACGCGCTACCCCGGCACCGAACTGGCGGCTGGTGACGCGCTGGCACTGGCCCGCCGCACCGAGTGGCGTGAAGCCTCGCCCGGCGTCTTCTGCGGCTTCGGCCAGCGGCTGCTGGCCACCGACCAGGCCGACATCGCGCTGATGGACCTGCGCACCGTGGTGCTGGCGCAAGCCGACGCCTGAGCACCGGGCTGCACATGGCCTCGCTGCGCGCCCAGGACCGCCTGCAGCCGGCGCTGCTGGACCGGCTGACCGACGATGCCCCGGACAACCCGGCCGAGACCGCGGAGGCGCGCGTCATCAACCGCACTCGCCTGCGCGACCTGGTGCTGCGCGACATGGCCTGGCTCTTCAATGCCGTCGCACCCGGGCGCTCGATCGACTTCACTGGGCTGCCGCATGCGCAGGCCTCGGTGCTGAACTACGGCCTGCCGCCGCTGTCGGGCGAGACCGCGTCGACCATCGACCCGCTGGTGCTGCAGGCCCGCGTGCGCCAGGCCATCCTGGACTTCGAGCCGCGCATCCTGCCGGACTCGCTGCACGTCGAGGCCATCCTCAGCGAGGAGCAGATGGACCACCACAACCAGATCGGCTTCCGCATCACCGGCCAGATGTGGGCGCAACCGGTGCCGCTGGAGCTGATGCTGCACACCGATGTCGACCTCGAGACGGGTCGCGTCGCGGTGCGCGAGCTGCAGCGCTGAACCGGGCAGGCAGGGCCACGCACCATGGACCCCCGGCTGCTGCGCTACTACAACGAGGAGCTCCGCCACCTGCGCGAGATGGGGGCGGAGTTCGCGAAGGCGTTCCCCAAGGTGGCCGCCCGGCTGGGCATGGAAGGCCTGGAAGTCACCGACCCCTACGTCGAGCGGCTGCTCGAGGGCTTCGCCTTCCTGGCCGGGCGCGTGCAGCTGCGGCTCGACGCCGAGTTCCCGCGCTTCACGCAGCGCCTGCTGGAGATCGTCTACCCGCAGTTCATGGCGCCCACGCCGGCGATGCTGATCGCGCAGCTGCAGCCCGATCTCAACGACCCGGCGCTCGCCGAGGGCGTGACCCTGCCGCGCGGCGCGACGATGACGAGCCAGCCCGGCAAGGCCAGCGCCACGGCCTGCGAGTTCCGCACCGCCCACGCGCTGACGATGTGGCCGCTGGAGATCACGCAGGTCGAGTACTTCAGCCAGGCGGCCGAACTGCCGCTGGCGGCGCTGCCCGAGTGGCGGCGCTACCGCTCGGGCCTGCGCATCCGCCTGCGCACGACGGCGGGGCTGGATTTCTCGCGCATCGCGCTGCGCGATCTGCGGCTGCACCTGGCCGGCATCGACGAGGTGGCGTACCGCCTGCACGACCTGGTGATCGGCCACACAATGGGCCTGCTGGTGCTGCCGACCCGGCGCCCGGCCGCCTGGCACGAGGCGCTGGACGCCGCCGCGGTGGAAGCCGCCGGGTTCGACGACGACGAGGCCCTGCTGCCGCCCACGCTGCGCGGCTTCGAGGGGTACCGACTGCTGCAGGAGTACTTCTCCTTTCCGCAGCGCTTCTTGTTCTTCGACCTGCAGGGCCTGGGCGACGCGCTGCGCCGGCACACCGACACCGAGGTCGACGTCGTGCTGCTGTTCGACCGCCTGGACAACGCGCTGCTGCAGTCGGTCGATGCCGGCGCGCTGGCGCTGAACTGCGTGCCGGCGATCAACCTGTTGGAGCGCCGCTGCGACCGCATCCACGTCGATCCCGGTAACCACGAGTTCCACGTCGTGCCCGACCGCGCGCGGCCGATGGACTTCGAGGTGCACACGCTGACCGAGGTCACCGGCTACGGCAGCGGCGCGCAGCGCGAGTGGCGCTTCCTGCCCTTCTACAGCGCCTTCCGCGCCGAGGACAGCGCGCACCCCGCCTACTACGCGTTGCAGCGCCAGCCGCGGCTGATGTCGCAGACGCAGCAGCGCGATGGCCCGCGCACGGCCTACCTGGGCACCGAGGTGTATCTGTCGGTCGTCGACGCCCACGAGGCGCCCTTCCCCGAGGAGCTGCGCCAGATCGGCGTGAGCGCGCTGTGCACCAACCGCGACCTGCCGGTGCTGATGCCGGTGGGCAGCGCCAAGGGCGACCTGACGCTGGCGCAGTCCGCGCCCGTGCAGGCCATCTCGGTGATCAAGGGCCCGTCGCGCCCGCGCTCGCCGCTGGCCGACGGCAGCGTGGCGTGGAAGCTGATCAACCAGCTGTCGCTGAACCACCTGTCGCTGACCGACACCGATGCCGAGCAGGGCGCGGCCGCGCTGCGCGCCATCCTGCGCCTGTACGCGCCCGACGGCGACGCGGCGGCGCAGCGGCAGGTCGACGGCCTGCGCTCGGTGGGCATCCAGCAGGTGGTGCGCCGGCTGCCCATGCCGGGCCCCATCACCTTCGGCCGCGGCACCGAGATCCGCATCGAGGTCGACGAGCTGGCGTTCGAGGGCTCCAGCGCCTTCCTGCTGGGCTGCGTGCTGGAGCGCTTCCTGGCGCGCCATGCTGCGCTGAACAGCTTCACGCAGACGCGCCTGCACTCGCCGGCGCGCGGCGACATCCTGAACGGGCAGCCGCGCTGCGGCGCCCGGCCGGTGCTGTGAACGAGCCAGCCGACAGCGCGCGCCGGGCCGCCAGCCTGCTGGCCGAGATTGCGGCCGCGCCGCACCGGCACGACTTCTACCAGGCCTTGCGGCGCATCGAGGCCGCCCATCCGGACAAGCCGCGCCTGGGCACGGCGCGCCGGCCGGCCGACGAGCCGGTGCGCCTGGGCCAGGCCGCCGACCTGTCGTTCGCGCCGAGCAGCCTGGCGGCGGTGCAACTGCAAAGCCGCCTGGGCCGCCCGCGCATAGAGGTGCGCTTCCTGGGACTGTTCGGCCCCAACGGGCCGCTGCCGCTGCACCTGACGGCCTATGCGCGCGAGCGCATCATCCACAAGGGCGATGAGACCTTCGCGCGCTTCGCCGACCTGTTCCACCACCGGTTGCTGTTGCTCTTCTACCGCGCCTGGTCGCAGGCGCAGCCGACCGTCAGCCAGGACCGCCCGCACGAGGACCGCTTTGCCGACTACGTCGGCTCGCTGATCGGCGTCGGCGGCGACGAATGGCGCAGCCGCGACGCCGCGCCCGACCACGCGCGGCTGGCCTTCGCCGGGCTGCTGTCGCGCCAGGTGCGCAATGCCGACGGGCTGGCCCACCTGCTAAGTGCCTTCCTGGGCCGGCCGGTGCGGGTGGAGAACTTCGTCGGCCGCTGGATGGCGCTGCCGCAGGCCGAGCGCACGCGCATCGGCCGGGCCGGCGCGCGCGGCCGCCAGCCCACCGCGCGGCTGGGCAGCAGCGCGGTGCTGGGCGGCACGGTCTTCGACCGCCAGCACCACTTCCGCATCCACATCAGCGCACTGGCGCTGCCGGAGTTCGAAGCGCTGCTGCCGGTGGGCAGCGCGCTGCCGGCGGTGCAGGCGCTGGTGCGGCAGTACGTCGGCGTCGAGCTCGGCTGGGACCTGCGGCTTGAGCTGGCCGAGGGCCAGCGCCCGGCCTGCCGGCCCGGGCGCAGCGGCCGCCTGGGCTGGACCAGCTGGCTGGGCCGCGCCCGCGACGGCCGGCCCAGCGCGTTGAACCTCGTTCCCCGGACCCCGTCGTCCCCAATGTCGTCCTGAAAGGAAGCTCCATGGCGGAGATCAACCGCGTCACGCTGTTCGGCAAGCTCAACGCGCCGACCTACAAGACCATCGAGGGCGCGACCGTGTTCTGCAAGCTGCGCGGCAACCCCTACGTGGAGCTGGAACACTGGATCGCCCAGCTGCTGCAGAGCAACGACACCGACTGGCACCGCGTCATCAAGCACGCGCAGCTGGACATGTCGGTGCTGGCCAAGGACATCACCGCGGCGCTGGACCGCCTGCCGCGCGGCGCCACCAGCATCGCCGGCATCGCCGAGAACATTGCCGACGCCATCGAGCGCGGCTGGGTCTACGGCACGCTGCTGTACGGCGACAACGCGGTGCGCAGCGGCTACATGCTGGTGGGCATGCTCAAGACCAAGCGGCTGCGCGACGCGCTGGTCGCCATCAGCCGCCAGTTCGAGAAGCTCAAGGCCGACGACATTTCGGACCAGCTGCCCAAGCTCGTCGCTGGCTCGGCCGAAGACGGGCAGGGTGCCAGCGACGGCTCGTCCGGCGCGGCCGGCGGCGCCACGCCCGGCGAGGCCAGCGGCGCCATCGCGCCGGCCGCGATGGGCAAGCAGGAGGCGCTGAAGAAGTTCACGGTCGACCTCACCGAGCAGGCCCGCAGCGGCAAGATGGACCCCATCGTCGGCCGCGACGACGAGATCCGCCAGGTCGTCGACATCCTGATGCGGCGGCGCCAGAACAACCCCATCCTGGTGGGCGAGGCCGGCGTGGGCAAGACGGCCGTGGTGGAGGGCTTCGCGCAGCGCATCGCGCGGGGCGACGTGCCGCCCAGCCTGAAGGACGTGGAACTGCGCGCGCTGGACGTGGGCCTGCTGCAGGCCGGCGCCAGCATGAAGGGCGAATTCGAGCAGCGGCTGCGCAGCGTCATCGACGAGGTGCAGGGCAGCGCCAAGCCCATCATCCTGTTCATCGACGAGACGCACACGCTGGTGGGCGCCGGCGGCGCGGCCGGCACCGGCGACGCGGCCAACTTGCTCAAGCCGGCGCTGGCCCGCGGCACGTTGCGCACCATCGGCGCCACCACCTTCGCCGAGTACAAGAAGCACATCGAGAAGGATCCGGCGCTGACCCGCCGCTTCCAGACCGTGCAGGTCGACGAGCCCGACGAGCCCAAGGCCATCCTGATGATGCGCGGCGTGGCCAGCACGATGGAGAAGCACCACAAGGTGCAGATCCTCGACGAGGCGCTGGAAGCGGCGGTGAAGCTGAGCCACCGCTACATCCCGGCGCGGCAGCTGCCCGACAAGAGCGTGAGCCTGCTCGACACCGCCTGCGCGCGGGTGGCGGTGAGCCTGCACGCCACCCCAGCCGAGGTGGACGACAGCCGCAAGCGCATCGAGGCCCTGGAGACCGAGCTCGGCATCATCGGCCGCGAGAAGGCCATCGGCGTCGACATCGGCAAGCGCGAGGCCGACACCACCGCGCTGCTGGTGGCCGAGAAGGCGCGCCTGGCGGAGCTGGATGCGCGCTGGGCCGAGGAGAAGGCGCTGGTCGACGAACTGCTGGGCCTGCGCGCCAAGCTGCGCGCCGGCATCCAGCCGGTGGAAGGCACCGGCAGCAACCTGGAAGCCGAGGCCAATGCGGTGGTGACGCCGCCGATGGGCGACGACGAGCGCGCCGGCCTGCAGGCCCAGCTGCGCGCCGTGCAGGACAAGCTGCACGCGCTGCAGGGCGAGAGCCCGCTGATCCTGCCCACGGTGGACTACCAGGCCGTGGCCGCCGTGGTGGGCGACTGGACCGGCATCCCGGTGGGCCGCATGGCGCGCAACGAGATCGAGACCATCCTGAAGGTGGCCGAGCACCTGGCGCAGCGCGTGATCGGCCAGGACCACGCGATGGAGATGATCGCCAAGCGCATCCAGACCAGCCGCGCGGGCCTGGACAACCCCAGCAAGCCGATCGGCGTGTTCATGCTGGCCGGCACCAGCGGCGTTGGCAAGACCGAGACCGCGCTGGCGCTGGCCGAGGCGCTGTACGGCGGCGAGCAGAACGTCATCACCATCAACATGAGCGAATACCAGGAGGCGCACACCGTCAGCACGCTGAAGGGCGCGCCGCCGGGCTACGTGGGCTATGGCGAGGGCGGCGTGCTGACCGAGGCCGTGCGCCGCAAGCCCTACAGCGTGGTGCTGCTCGACGAGGTGGAGAAGGCCCACCCCGACGTGCACGAGATGTTCTTCCAGGTCTTCGACAAGGGCTTCATGGAAGACGGCGAGGGCCGCTTCATCGACTTCAAGAACACCCTGATCCTGCTGACCACCAACGCCGGCACCGACCTGATCGCCAGCCTGTGCAAGGACCCCGACCTGATGCCCGACCCCGAGGGCATGGCCAAGGCGCTGCGTGAGCCGCTGCTGAAGATCTTCCCGCCGGCGCTGCTGGGGCGGCTGGTGACCATTCCGTACTACCCGCTGAGCGACGACATGCTGGGCAAGATCGTAAAGCTGCAGCTCAACCGCATCAAGAAGCGGGTGGAGGCGCGCTACAAGATTCCGTTCGAGTACGGCGACGACGTCGTCAAGCTGGTCGTCTCACGTTGTACGGAAAGTGAGTCGGGCGGGCGGATGATCGACGCGATCCTGACGAACACCATGCTGCCGGACATCAGCCGCGAGTTCCTGACGCGGATGATGGAGGGCAATGCGATCAACGGCGTGAAGGTTGGCGTGGCGGATGGCGGTTTCGCGTACGACTTCGCCTGATCCGGCAGGAGGGCGCTGCGTGGGTGGGGGATGTCAGCCATTGCACTGCGGGCCCGGCCTGCGTTCTCGGCGCCAGTGGCTGCCGTGGTCAACCGGAACTACCCGTAACTGTTCGACTGACCCGGTGCCATCAACCGCCAAACCAGCTTTGAATTCGTTCGAAGGCTGACATTCATGAAAAGGAGCGGCAATGACAAGCAGATTCTCTGAAGCGTATGTGGAGGTGCTCGCCGGTCTTGCGAGCAAGAAGTTGTCCAGCGACAAGACTTGGCAGACGCTCATCACGCGCGCCCGCAAGCTGGCCGGCCAGCACGGCTTTGAGGTCAGCGAGGCCAGCCTCGTCGAAGATCTGCGCAAGTACCTCGAGAAGGCTGAAGCGAAGGGGGCCAACGAGGCCGTCTCGCTACTGGCCGGGGCCGGTGAAGAGTTGAGTGGCACCGGCGCAGGCGCTATGGTCTGCGACGATTTGGCCAGGCGTTTGGGCGCCCTGAAAACGCTGCGGCACACCTATCTGCTCAAGCGCTTCGGCTCGCATAAGGTGTGGTGCTTGTCGCTGCCGCCGTCATTCACCGACTGGCCCCACGAAGCACTCAAGGGCGGCCTGGGCGGGGCAACCGCTAAACTGGCGGACAAAGGTGACCGTTTCACGCTGGAACAGCGCAAGCACCTGGGCAATGCGTCCCAGGAAGGCTTGAAGTGGGTGCACAAGGCCATGTCAGTGTCTAGCAGCCCCAAGAAAAAGGCGAATTTCGAGCTTGTCGCGCGCTGGTTCGCTGACCGCAACAGCAAGGACGCCGACGTGCTGGCGGTGGCAGAGAAGCTGAATGCGGGCTTGAAGAAGCTGTCGAGCAAGCTGAAGTCGGGCCGGCTGATCTACACTGACTCGGTGTCTGAGCGCGGCACCACCGCCAACCAAAGCACCGAGGCCTTCGTGTGGGGCGACCCGCTGGATGTGGTCTATATCGAAGAGGAGTTCTTCGGCTCCAGGAATACCTTAACGGGGTTGACGAACTGGGCGCGCATCGTGGTTCACGAACTCACCCACCGCGAACTCAAGACCGAGGACCATGCTTACGAGCACCAAGGCATCAACCCCAACAAGTTGACTGCCGCCAAGGCTGTCGAGAACGCCGACAGCTGGGCCTGGTTCTGCGCCGACTGCGCCGGCGCGTTGACCGAAGGAGTCATCAAGAATGCGATGGATCGCTAGCGACCGGCTGCTGCTGGCCGTGCTGGCGGCCGTCTCGGCATGCGCCCACAGCGCATCTCCCACGATCAGACAGGAGTCCACCGTCATGCAGAAGTCAGGCAGTCGCATCCCCGCCCCCACTGTGCCGCCGGTGTCGGTCGGCGGTGTGCGCTATGAACAGGTCAAGAACGGCCTGGCCGCCGGTTTCGACCAAATGGGCGGCTACCTCGCTGCCTACGAAGAGAGTTCCGGCCGCCAGCTCTGGACGCTAAAGGTCTATGACAACCGCCGCATCCCCGGCAAGGAAGGTGATGTGCAGGACGTGTTCTTCAAGTCGATGACGCTGCAGGCCGACGGAACGCTTCTGATCGAAACCGAACGTCGCGCCCGGTTCACAGTGGATACGAAAGCCCGTACCGTCACACCCGCGCCATGAGTGCGAAGCCTTCAACGCAAGTCAGCTGGCACTTTGCTGTTCGAGGTGTTCATCATGAAAAGCTGCATCTACGGTGCGGCGATCTCCAGCCTGGGTGTCCAAGGCGCCCCGATTGCCTCCGCCAACGAGATGCCGAGTGACGAGGCCAATCGCTTCATCGCCTCGCTTCGGTGCGGAGCGCGGGGCGATACCTGTGCTCAAGCCAGCCGACTGAGCGATCGGTCCGGGCCTCTTTGCCGGACGGACCCGACGCGTGATGGCGCTCAGGCCCCGAACAGCGCCCGGGCCGGCTCCGCCACCGACTGCATCCGCATCACCGTCACCGCATTGCGATGCCGGTGGCTCAGCACCGGCATCAGCCCGGCCTGCAGCAGGGCGTTGCCGCCCTCCTCGCCCAGGTAGTGCTCGGCGCAGGCCTGCAGTTCGCGCTCGCCATCCTTCGTGAAGGCATAGGCCGGCAGGTCGCCGATCTCGCGCTCGTCGCCGGGCTCGAAGTCCCAGCCGTTCAGCGTGAAGGCGCGGCCGATCAGCAGCGCCACGGCCAGCGCCGGGTTGCCCCACAGGAAGTGCTCGTGCTCGGGGGCGGCTTCGAACTCCTCGAAGGCGAACGAAGTCACCGGGTCGTGGGCCTTGCCGTAGGGCAGCCGCAGCAGCACGCGCGGTGCGGCCAGGCCGATCCACGGCGCAGCCTCGCTGCCGCGCAGCGCGCGCCAGCCCGCCAGCGCTGGGTCGTCCGGTGATCCGGCCAGCACGCGGTCACCCTCGGCGATGAAAGGTCCGCCGGCCTGGCTGGCGACGAGGCCCAGCGCGGCGAGCAGGCCAATGTCGGCGTCCGCCGGACCGAATCGGTACAGCCCGGCCAGCAGGTGCCAGGGCTCGCCGCCCGGCACGCCGCGCCAGCGGTCGGCCAGCGCGCGGTGCAGCCCGGTCTCGGCCAGCCGGCCCTGGCTGGCGACGACGTCGGCCAGCAGTTCCTCGCGCGAGGCGTCGAACAGGTGCAGCTGCAGGTCGTCGCCAAGCTCCAGGCTGCCGATCAGCCACTGCACGCCGCGCCAGGCGGCCTCCAGTGACTGGAAGGCGGGGTCGTGCAGCAGGGTGCGCATCTGCTCGGCGATGGCGCTGTCCACGGCCCTCAGGTAGGCCTGCGTCTGCGCGCTCGTGTCCGGCACGATGTGCGGTGCCACCACGCGCTGCAGCAGGGCCTCGATGCCCGCGGCCGGCGCGGGTGGCTTGGGCGCGCCGGCGGCCGCGGGCTTGCCCTGCCCGAGCAGCGCGCCCAGCAGGTCGGCAGCCTGGGCCGGCGGCCGCGCGCGTTCCAGGCGCAGCGCGTCGAACAGCGGCAGCCGCTGGTACAGCGCGTCGGGGTGGAAGTCGTCGAGCTGCGTGAAGTCCGCGCTGCCGGCGCTGGTTTGCAGGCGCGGCGCCAGGCGCGCGATGACGTCGTCCAGGTTGTCGACGTCGACGCGGTGCGTGGGCCGCTGTGCCAGCGGCTGGCGCTCGGCCACCGGGCGCGCGCTGAAGTCGCCCACGACCAGCAGCCGCAGCGGCCCGCGGCCGCGCCGCGCGGCCCCGGCCGGCTGGCCGGCTTCCAGCGTGAACTGCAGGCGTCCTGGCATGGCGTCCATCCTAGTGGGTAGCGGAGCCCCCGGTGATCCCGCGTGCGACGGAGGTGACCTTTCACGCTAGGGGGCGGCGCGGCTTGTCGCCCACGGTACTTTGCTTCAGAGTCGCGCACCGGGCACCCACGATCTTCATGCCGAACGACCACGCCAGCGTCGCCGAACCCGCCACGTCCCCCAACGGGCAGCGCCTGCAGCAGGCCATGCAGTGCCACGGCAGTGGCCGTCTCGACGAGGCCGAGGCCGCCTACCGCGGCGTGCTGGCCGACGAGCCCGCAAATCCCGACGCGCTGCACCTGCTGGGCGTGCTGCAGGCGCAGCGCGGTCGCCACGACGAGGCGGCCACGTTGATCGCCGCGGCGATCGCCGCCAACCCGCTCGAGGCGATGTTCCACAACAACTTCGGCAACGTCTGCAGCGAAAGCGGCCGACTGGCCGAGGCCGAGGCCAGCTACCTGCGCGCGCTGCAGCTCGACGGCACGCGCGTCGACGCGCTCAACAACCTGGGCGTGCTGCTCGGCGCGCGCGGCGACGCGCAGGGCGCCGAGAAGGTGCTGCGCCGCGTCGTCGAGCTGGCGCCCGACTTCGCCGACGCGCGCCAGAACCTGGCCAACCACCTGTTCCGCGGCGGCCGCCTGGCGGAAGCGGTGCAGCAGTGCGTCGACGGCCTCGTGGTCGCGCCGCGCAGTGCCGTGCTGCGGCGGCTGCTGGGGGTGTCGTACTCGATGCTCGGCATGAAGGACGAGGCCATCGCGGTCTGGCGCGCCTGGTTGCAGGCCGAGCCGGGCAACGCGCTGGCCGAGCACCACCTGCGCGCTTGCACCGGCGAAGACGTGCCCGCGCGCGCCGCCGACGCCTACGTGCAGCGCGTCTTCGACGGCTTTGCGGCCAGCTTCGACGCCAAGCTGGCCGCTTTGTCCTACCGCGCGCCCGAGCTGGTGGCGCAGGCCGTGGCGCGCCACGCCGGCACGCCGCAGCGCGACCTCGAGGTGCTCGATGCCGGCTGCGGCACCGGCCTGTGCGCGCCGCTGCTGGCGCCCTGGACGCGGCACCTGGCCGGGGTCGACCTTTCCGCCGGCATGCTGCAAAAGGCGCAGGCGCGCGGCGGCTACGACGAGCTGGTGCAGGCGGAGCTGGTGGCCTTTCTGCGCGAGCGCGGCCGCCGCTGGGACCTGATCGTCTCGGCCGACACGCTGTGCTACTTCGGTGCATTGGAGGCATTCGCCGCCGCGGCGGCCCAGGCGCTGCGGCCGCAGGGCCGGCTGGTCTTCACGGTCGAGGCGCTGGACGCCGCGGGCGGCGAGGCCGCCGCCGATCACCGCCTGCTCGAGCATGGGCGCTACAGTCACCGGCGCGGCTACGTGCAGGGCGTGCTGCAGGCGGCCGGGCTGGACGTGCTGGAGACTTCGGGCGCCGTGCTGCGCACCGAGGGCGGTGAGCCGGTGCATGGCTGGGTCGTCGCTGCGGCGGCGCATTGAGGACTGCAGGAACACCATGGCCGACGCCAACCCGATACAGATGAAGCTGGTGTGCGCCGCCGCACCGTCGCTGCACTTCAGGTCGATGTCGGGGCTGGAGGAGGTCTCGCGCCTCTTCGAGCTGCGCGTCGTGGCGGTCAGCGAAGACCCGAAGATCTCCGCCGATGCGGTGCTGGGCAAGCCGGCGGCGGTGTCGATCGAGGTTGCCGACGGGCAGCAGCGCTGGTTCCACGGCATCGTCGCCGCCTTCGGCATCGACGGCGTCGACGGCCGGCGCTTCAGCTACCGGCTCGTGCTGCGGCCCTGGCTGTGGCTGCTCACGCGCTCGGCCGACCTGCGCATCTTCCAGGAGAAGAGCGTCCCGGACATCGTCAAGCAGGTGTTCGGCGATTACGCCAGCAACTTCGTCTCCGAACTCAAGGGCAGCTACGCCCCACGCCTCTACTGCGTGCAGTACCGAGAGACCGACTTCGACTTCGTCAGCCGGCTGATGGAGGAAGAGGGCATCTTCTATTACTTCCGCCACAGCAAGGACAAGCACGAACTGGTGCTGGCCGACGCCTCCGGCACCCACGTGCCGCTGCCGGGTTTCGACAAGGTCAGCTACTTCGAGGACGAGCAGGCTCTCGGCGAGCGCCAGGGCATCAGCGCCTGGCACATGCGCCACGAGATCCAGACCGGCAAGTGGACGCTGTCGGACTACGACTTCCAGAAGCCCGCCACCTCGCTGCGGTCCGACACCGTGGCCTCGTCACGCAAGCACGCCGAGAGCGGCCTGGAGGTGTACGACTACCCTGGCGGCCATGCCGCGAAGGCCGGCGGCGACGCGCGGGCGCGCGTGCGGCTGGACGAGGCGAGCAGCCGCTTCACGCGCTACACCGGGCAGGGCAACACGCCCGGGCTGGCCGCCGGGGGCAGCTTCTCGCTCGTCGACCACCCGCGCGGGGACCAGAACGCCAAGTACATCGTGCTGCAGACGCGCATCGACGCCGAACAGGCCGGTTACGAGGCCGGCGTCGAGGGCGAGACGCGCTTCCTGTGCCGCTTCGTCGCGCAGAGCCACGCCGACGCCTTCCGCCCGGCGCGCATCACGCGCAAGCCCGTGGTCGCCGGGCCGCAGACGGCGCTGGTCGTCGGCCCATCGGGCGAGGAGATCCACACCGACGAGCACGGCCGCGTGAAGGTGCAGTTCCACTGGGATCGCCTGGGCAAGAAGGACGCCGGCAGCTCGTGCTGGCTGCGCGTTGCGCAGGGCTGGGCGGGCAACGGCTTCGGGCTGCTCGCGCTGCCCCGCATCGGGCACGAGGTCGTCGTCGCCTTCCTCGAAGGCGACCCCGACCAGCCGCTGGTCGTCGGCAGCGTCTACAACGGCACGAACAAGCCGCCGTATGCGCTGCCCGACCACAAGAACGTGACGGCGCTGAAGTCCCGCTCCACCAAGGGCGGGAAGGCGGCCGACTACAACGAGCTGCGCTTTGACGACACCAAGGGCAGCGAGTACCTGATGCTGCGCGCGCAGAAGGACCGGCTGGATGTCGTCGAGAACGACCTGCACAGCAACGTGATGGCCAACGCCACCTTCCACGTCGGCAAGGACCAGGCGCAGCAGGTCGACGGCGAGTACGAACTGACGGTCGGCAAGAACCACACGACCAAGGTGACAGACATCTGGCAGCTCGAGGCCGGCAAGGACGCCGTCCAGAAGGTGGACGGCAGCTGGTCCGCGAAGGTGGCCAAGCACGTCGCCGCCGATGCCGGCATGACGGTGTCCTTGAAGTCGGGGACGGCCTTCTTCGCCAAGGCCGGCACCGACGTCGGCGTCGAGGCCGGCACCAACGTGCACCTCAAGGGGGCGGTCAACGTGGTCATCGAGGCCGGCGTGCAGCTCACGATCAAGGCGGGCCCGGCGTCCGTCGTGCTGGGCCCCGACGGCGTCTCGATCACCGGGCCGCTGGTCAAGATCAACTCCGGCGGCAGCGCGGGTAGCGGGCAGGGCGCCAAGCCCGAAGCGGCGGCCAAGCCCAAGGACTTGAAGAAGAAGGACCGCAAGGCCGACCCGCTGAAGGGAAAGCACCGCTAGGCGGCACCCGCGCCTCACGATGAGCCCGCAGCCCACCGACCCCGCCACCGATCCCGCCACCGAGCAGGAGGCCCTGTGGGGCCGCTTCGTGGCCGACCTGGCCGACCATCTGTCAGGGCAATGGCCGGCGATGCCCGAACGCCTGGGCGAGCGCTACCAGGCCTTCGTCGAGACCGCCGTCGCGCAGGCCGAGAAGCGCGGCCTGGTGCGCGCCGCCAGCATCGCGCGCTACGTCAACCTGAACTTCGTCTGGGGCCCTTCGTTTCACGACCGGCCCGGCTTCGAGTGGGCCGCTGGGCTGCTGGCCGCGCCTCGGGAGCAGGAGTGGTCGACGCTGCACCGGCTGGTGCGCCGCTCGCTGGCCGAGCTGCAGCGGCTGCCCGAGACCCGCATCGCGCCCGACGCGCTGGTGGCGGCCGACGAGCGGCTGCTCGACCGCTTCGGCGCGCTGGGCCGGCGCGGGGCGCTGCACCCCGACGAGCCGCCGCCGGCCCCGCGCCGCGCCTGCGACGTCGAGGCGGCCGAACTGCGGTTGCTGCAGCCGGCGCTCGACCGGCACTACGTGCTCGAGGCCGGGCAGTGGCAGCGCGTGCCGCTGCCGGCACCGGCCGCGCTGCGCGTGACCGCGGCCGACCCGATGCCACGGCTCGTCGGCGTGCTGTCGCAGCCGCCCGCGCACCCGCAGCCGGCGCGGCTGCAGTGGCGCACGCGCACGCACGCCGTCTGCGACGTGGACCTGCACCCGGCGCTGTCGTTCGCCGGCAGCCATGGGCTTTGGCGCTGGCAGGGCCACGAGGCGCGCGCGGTCAGCTGGCCGGTGTGGACGCTGGATCAGCCGGCGCCGCCGCCCGGCATGGTGATCGCCGAAGAGACCTCGCCCAGCATCTCCAAGATCGACCTCGCGGTGTGCGGGCTGCGCGACGACGGCGATCCCATCGGCAGCCTGGCCAGCCAGGTCTGGGTCTGGCCGGCCGAGCAGTGGTGGCTGGAGATTCAGCGCGGCACGCCTGCGGCGCAGGCGCCCGGTGATGCTGCGCCGTCGCGCGCGGCCACGCGCTGCCGCGTCGAGCGCGATGGCGTCGCGCAGGATTCAGGCGCGTTGCGCACGGCCTTCGAGCAGGGGCTGGACGCCGCGGCCGCCAAGGCGCTGAAGCGCTTGCACGGCGCCTGGCAGGCCGTCGACGGCATCGCGTCGCCGCGGCTCGAGGGCCTGCTGGCGCTGCTGCTGGGCCGCGCCGCCTTCACCTGGGGCTGGCACCTGGGTGCAACCGGGATGGACGGGCGGGCCCTGCTGCGCGTCATCGGCGAACTCGACATGCAGGCCGCGCAGGCCGAGCTGGCTTTCGAGGGCGAGCTCGCCGACGGCGACGCGCGCAGCCGGATCGCGCTGCGCTGCACCGGGCGGGCCGCGCTGCAGCACCAGCTGCGGCGCGAGGCCGCGGAGCCACCGCTGCTGGCCACGCTGCTGCCGGCGCGCGCCAGCTTCCGCTTCCCGTTCGAGGCCGAGCTGCTGCCGCTGGCCACCGACTCGGGCGCGCTGCTGCAGGCGGCCGGCCCCTGCACCGGTGCGCTGGCGGGCGAGGCCGGTCTGCGGCCGCGCACCAGCGGTGGCAGCGGCTGGGAGTGGTTTGCGCAGCTGCGGCTGGAGCCCGTCGCGCTGCCGGTGGAGCTGCAGGACCCGCTGCTCGGCCTGCAGCGCCGCGTGCTGGCGCTGCTGCCAGCGGCCACCCTGCTGGACTGGAAGCTCGACTGATGGAACGTCTGCTGGTGCTGCGGCTGGAGAGCGTGGGCGTCGCGGCCGAGGCGCTGATCAACGGCGTGCCGGTGGCCCGCACCGGGCCTTCGCGGCGCGTCGTCACGGTGCCGGTGCACGAATACACCCTCGCCGGCGCCAACGAGGTCGAGCTGCACCTCGAGCCGCCGCCGCCCGGCGGCGCGGCCGCTCCGCAGCCGCTGCTGTCCGATGGCACCCAGGCCGCCAGCCTGCGCCTGCTGCTGCCGCGGATCGGCCAGCTGGCGCACCCGGCGAATGCGCGCACGCTGGGCGAACTGGACTGGGCGCCGCCGGCCGATGCGGTGACCGAGGTGCCGCACGTGCTGCGCGGCCGCGTCGAGCTGCCCATCGCCTTCCCGCGCTGGCGCTGGCTGGATGCACCGCCCGTCGCAGACCCGGCGGCGCTGCGCGCGCCGGTGGCGAAGTTCCTGCAGGGCCTGGCGCTGGGGCTGGCGCGCGGCGATCCTGAGCCCCTGGTGCAGGCCGCGCGGCTGCGCTTCGAGGAGCTCGCGCAGGCCTACCAGCATGCGCTGGCCGACGACGTGGGGCGCTTCCGGCTGCGCATCCAGCGCTGGCACGCCGAGCAGCCCCTGAAGCCCGCCATGCCCCGCGCCGACGCGTTGCTGCTGCGACCGCTGGCCGGCGGCCGGCTGCTGGATTGCCTGGCGCCCGACGGCGAGCCGGTGCTCGCCAGCCCGCTGCCCGGCGGCGGCCGTGCCGTCTGGCCGTTGCGCGTGGCGGCGATCGAGGGTCGCTTCTATGTGCTGCGCTGAGGGCTCACCGCTATGCTGATCGTTGCAGTGGCCCCAGATACCCCAGGAACATGCCCCGGATGATCGCGCTGACCGTGCTCAGCTACAACGGCGCGCCGGCCGATGGACCGTCCGCCCAGTTCGACGAGCTCGGCGGCACGATCGGCCGCGCCAACAACAACCAGCTCGTGCTGCCCGACCCCGAGCGCACGATCTCGCGCGTCCATGCCCGGCTGCTCTTCCGCGGCGGTGGCTTTGCCATCGCCGACAACGGCAGCAACCCGATCAGCGTCAACGGCATCCCCACCGGCGCCGGGCGCGAGCATCCGCTGAAGCCGGGCGACCGCGTGCAGATCGGCGGCTACGAGCTCGAGGTGCGCGAGGCCGGCGCATCGCCGCGCCGCGACGACCCGTTCGCCGACCTCTTCGGCGACTCTGCCCTGGGCCTGGCGACCCCGGCACCCATGAACGCACCGGCACCGCCCGCGCGGGCTGCCCCGCCGGCCATGGCGGCCTGGCCGCCGCCACCGCCGCCACCCCCGCTTGCGCCGGCTCCGCAGCGGGCACCGTCGGCAGCGCTGGGCCCCGGCCACATTCCCGACGACTGGGACCCGTTCGCACCCGAGCCCGTCGCTGCCGGACCGGCCCCGCTGCCGCCGGGCGGCGGCCTCGACGACCTGGCGCGTCTGGCCCGGCCCGCCGAGTCGTCGCTGGACGAGCTCTTCGGCCTCGGTGCGGCACCGCTCGCCGGCGACCCGCTGGGCGCCTCGCCGGCAGCCGGGCTGGCACCCAACACGGCGGGGCATGCCGATCCGCTGCTGGCGCTCGGCAGGACCGCTTCGCTGGCGCCGGCCAGCCACGACGACCATGCGTCGGAGCTGAACACGCCGATGCCGCTGCCCGCGGTGCAGGCGCCGCCGCCGCCCCGGCCCGCCGCCTTGCCCAGCGGTGCCGTCTTCTCGTGGGACGACCCCCCGCGGGAGGGCCGGGTCGTCACCTTGCCGGGCGCGCGGCGGGCGGCGCCACAGGCGGCGCCGGATCCGTTCGAAGCCGCCGGACTGCCGCCCGCGCCCTGGCTGCCTTTGAAGGCCGCACCTCCATCACCGATCACGACATTGCCCTGGCTGACGA